>JBBQCI010000173.1:0-1723 GCA_038318565.1 Planctomycetota bacterium | reverse complement strand
ATGGCCGACGGATCGGGACTGATCCGGCCATCGTCCGCCGACTGGCCTCGGGAGATGCCGCCGCAGCGGTGGAACTGGCACTGCGCCGACTACGCGCCGCCGGCCTCACCGCGACCATCCGCGGCGGGACCACCGACCCTGCCACCGCCCGACGCTGGGCTGCCGCCCTCGCCTTCCCCATCACCCCACGGACGGCGGAACGCCTCGTCCGCCAACTCGATCCACACAACTCCCCGGAGACCTCCCATGCCCGTTGATCTCGTACCCCTCGCGAACGTCCATCGCCTCCTCTTCGCTATCCCCCTGGAACCGCTCCAGGGCAAACGCTTCCAGGCCACCGGCTTCCCCGGTCTTGGTGCCGCCACCTTCCAGACCAAGGACGGGCAATGCCTGCTGGTCGAAAGCGCCCAGAGCACCGCCAACCGCTTGGAGAAGGTGGTGTGGGATGAGACCAGGCAGGATCTCGTCACGCCGCTTGCTGGCCTGTCGCATGTGCGAGTGGTGCGCGGCCCAGCCAAGGCGTTCTTCACAGACACGGTGCTGGAGGCGCATCGCCTGAACAGCCCCTATTTGCTGGAAAGTTCCGACAAATCCTTTTTTGCCAAGCTCAAGGAGAGCCTGGGTGGCCTGGAGGCCGGTCCGATCGATCGGAAGAAGCTGGCGGCCGCGATCCTGCATTTTGATGCGGGATCTCTTCTCCATGGCTTGTTCCTGGCCAAGAAGGAACTGGCTGGGGGCCGCTTGCGCGTCGCCCGCGCCCTGTCCGCCTTTATCGAGGCGGATGGCGTGCGGGTGGCAGCATCCGGCGGAGTGAAGAACGATCATGTCAATCCCTCGGGCGACACCAAGAAGGGCTACGGCAACGTCCCCTTCGCCCGCGATGAGTTTACCGCCGACGCCATCACCCTGTACGCCAATCTCGACCTAGCCCAGATCCGTGGCTACGGCCTCGGATCCGCGGCTGAAACGCTGCTGGTCCTGCTTGCGCTGTGGAAGTTGCGTGCCCTGCTCGACGGTGGCCTGCGCCTGCGCACCGCCTGCGATCTCCAGGTGAAGGCAGCCAGCATCAGCGCCACAAATGTCGCCGGCTTCGCGCTGCCGACGCTGGCGGTGATCACCACCGATCTCACTGCCGCCATCGCCGCCAACACAGCGGTGATGGCCGTGACCACGGTGGCCTACGACGATGACCTGTCCACTGGCAAGAGCGAGGATGACGCAGAACCGGGCGAGGACGACAAGGAATGACCACCCTTGCCATCCGCTTCCCAGGCCGGCGCTATCACGCGACGCCCTGGGGGCACCATCTGAACGAAGGGCTGATCGAGTGGCCGCCAGCACCGTGGCGGATCCTGCGCGCCCTGCTGTCGGTAGGCTTCACGACCTGCGGCTGGACCACGGTTCCGGACGCAGTGCGCAGCCTGATCGAAACCTTGGCCCCGGTGCTGCCGCGCTACCGACTGCCGCCGGCAGTCGGGGCCCACAGCCGGCATTACATGCCCACTGACGCCAAACCCACCCTGGTGTTCGACACCTGGGCACAGGTCGATGACGGCGAACTGATCGTCACCTGGCCGGTTTCCCTAACGCAGGCGGAACGGGAACTCTTGTCCGACCTGGCTACCCGGCTCAACTACCTCGGGCGCAGCGAAAGCTGGGTCGAGGCCCGGATGCTGGATGATGATCCGGTGGATCACGACTGTACCCCTGAAGACCCCGGCCA
>JBBQCI010000172.1:0-1883 GCA_038318565.1 Planctomycetota bacterium | reverse complement strand
TGTCACCGGGCCGAACATGGCCACGGTGTACTCCGATCGCGGTCAGGGCGTACGCGCCCCGGTGGTGTTCTACAACCGCTGCAACGAGGCCGCCGCGCTGCTTAAGCCCGGCGACATCGACTGGAAGGGCATCTTTGCCGGTGGCTGTCGCTGGTTCCACTCCGGCGGCATCTTCGCAGCGCTGTCTGACAGCACCTCGCAGCTGATCATCGAGGGCCTGCAAGCGGCGAAGGCCGCTGGCGCCGTCACCTCGTTCGATCTCAACTTCCGCGCCAAGCTATGGAGCCGACTCGGCGGCACCGCCAAGGCCCAGGGCGTGATGCGCGACATCGTCAAGCACGTCGACGTGCTGGTCGGCAATGAAGAGGACCTGCAGCTCGGCCTCGGTCTCAAAGGGCCGGACGCCGAGTCCAAGGACAAGCTCGATCCCTCGGCGTTCTTCGGCATGATGGCCGCTGTCGCCAAGGACTTCCCGCAGGTCAAGGCAGTCGCCACCACGCTGCGCGAGGTCCACTCGACCAACCGCCATAGCTGGGGTGCGGTGCTGTGGCTGGACGGCAAGACCTATGTCAGCCCGACCTGTGAACTCGACGTGGTCTGCCGCATCGGTGGCGGTGACGGCTTCGCCGCCGGCTGCATCCACGGCTTGCTGGCGGGCAAGGGCCCCGACGAGGCGCTGCGCCTGGGCTGGGCGCACGGCGCCATGTTGACCACCACGCCTGGCGACACCACCATGGTGACGCTCAGTCAGGTCGAGCAGTTCGCCAAGGGCGGATCCGCCCGCGTGCAGCGCTAGGTCCATGACGCTACATCTCGCCCACGGCTCGCCGACCACGGTCATCAGCGACGCTGAGTTGCGCGCGCTGGTCACACAGGCGCTCAGCAAGCTAGGGGCAAAGCGCCAGGTCCTGGCCATCCCGCCGGATATCACCAGATTGAACTCGCGCTCGGGTCCCTGCCTGCGCGCGGTCGAAGAACTGTATGGTGCAGCGTTGACTGACGTGCTGCCGGCGTTGGGCACGCATGTGCCGATGACGCCCGAGTACATCGCGCGCATGTATCCCGGCGTGCCGGCAGAGAAGTTCCGTATCCACGACTGGCGCAACGACGTGAAGACGATCGGCGAGGTCGACGCCGGCTTTGTGCGTCAGACCACCGAGGGGGTGTGGGACCAGGCTTGGCCGGCCCAGCTCAACAACCTGATCTGGAGCGGCGGCCACGATCTGATCCTCTCGATCGGCCAGGTGGTGCCGCACGAAGTCATGGGCATGGCCAACGGGGTGAAGAACCTCTTTGTCGGCTGTGGCGGCAAGGCCGGTATCGACGCCAGCCATTTCATCGGCGCGGCTTACGGCATGGAGCGCATGATGGGCCGCGCCGACACTCCGGTGCGGCGCATTCTCAATGAAGCGCTGCTGCGCTTTTGCGGACACCTACCGATCGTCTTCGTACTAACCGTGGTCGGTCGGTCGCGGATCGGCGAGGTCGGCGACCATGCCGGCCTAGTCACCCGCGGGGTGTTCGTCGGCAGCGGGCTGGACGGCTTCGCCGAGGCCTCGCGCCTGTCGCTGGAGGTCAACTTCGAACTGCTCGCCGAGGCGCCCAGGAAGGTCGTGTGCTACCTCGACCCCGAGGAGTTCCATTCGACCTGGTTGGGCAACAAGTCGATCTACCGCACACGCATGGCGATCGCCGACGGCGGTGAGCTGGTGGTGCTGGCTCCGGGCGTGAAGGGTTTTGGTGAAGACCCCGGCATCGACCGGCTGATCCGCCGTTTCGGCTACCGCACCACGCCCGAGATCATGGCCGCGATCGCAGCTAGCCCCGAACTTGCGGGCAGTCTCTCGGCCGCTGCGCATCTGATCCATGGCAGCAGCGAACGC
>JBBQCI010000171.1:0-2237 GCA_038318565.1 Planctomycetota bacterium | reverse complement strand
TTGCTGGGCCGGATCGTCGGTATGCCCGAATGCACCGGCCGCCAGCACGAAGGCGAACTCGCCGACTTGGGCGAGCAGCAGGCCGCAACCCCAGGCTTGGCGCCACGGCAGGCCGGCCAGGCGCATGGCCAGGGCAGCCAGCGGCGCCTTCACCACGACGGCGACGAGGGTGAGGGTGCCGACCTGGAACCAATGCTCTGCGACGAAACGGAGGTCGAAGAGCGCGCCCATTGCCGCGAAGAAGAGGATAGCTGAGAGGCCGGTGAGCGGGCGGGTCGAGCTTTCCACGACCTCGCGGCTACCGCGTCCGCCCAGGGCGAGACCGGCAGCGAAGGCGCCAAGTGCCGCGCCCAGGCCGAGTCGTTCGGCCAGGCCAGCCGCGCCCAGGGCGATGGTGACGGCGAAGGCGACTTCCAGTTCAGGGAGCTTGCTGGCGCGCAGTCGGGTGACCACCCGGCTGGCCATGGCGCGACGGAGCAGCAGGGTTCCGCCGGCGAAAAGCAGAACGCCGAGGCCGAGTTGGAGCGGTGCGGCGTGGTGGGAAACCGGCGCCAGGATGGCGATCAGCAGCAGCAGTGGCCCCATCGCCACGTCCTGCATCAGCGATACCGACAAGGATAGCTGGCCTTCGTTCCGGGCGCGCAGCTTGCGCTCTTCGAGGGCTCGCAGCAGCACGATCGAGCTGCTCATCGCTAGGCAGCTGCCCACCGCCACGGCGTAGGGCAATGGCAGTCCGGCCAGCATCGCGATCAGGGTGCCGACGACGATGGTGAGGGATATCTGGGTCGACGAGGCCACCAGGGTGGCACGCAGGCGCTTGCGGGCCTCGCCGAGATCGAGTTCCAGGCCGATCGAGAACAGCAGCAGGGCGGCGCCGACCTGCGCCACCGGCTCCAGGCTTTCGCGACCGACCAGGCCGAGCATGCCCGGGCCGGCGATCACGCCGGTGACCAGGTAAGCGACGAGGGCGCTGACTCCCAGGCGCTGGAACGCCAGGACGATGACCACGCCGAGGGCGAGGATCGCGAGTACCGCTCCAAGCTGTCCGTCCATGCAGGGGTTGTGGCGCGCCTCCGCGTCGCGACAAGGCAACTGTGCCCAATACGCTGCTTGATCTGGTTCAGCGCTCCGCGACCTGGTTGGCCGAACGCGGCCTAGACAACGGCCGCCGTGAGGCGGAGTGGATCTTTGCCGCGGCACTTGGCCTGACCCGTCTGGATCTCTATACCCGCTTCGACATGCCGCTGGATGCGACTGAAACCGCGCGCCTGCGCGAACTGGTGCAGCGCCGGGGCCGGCGTGAGCCGTTGGCCTATGTCCTTGGCAACCAGGAGTTCCATGGCCTGACCCTGACGGTGTCCCCGGCTGTGCTGGTGCCGCGTCCCGAGACCGAGGAACTCGTCGATCTGGTGCTGCGCGCCCTGCCGCCCGGTCCCCAGCGCATCCTTGATGTCGGCACCGGCAGCGGCGCCATCGCGCTGGCCCTGAAGCACGCCAGAGCGGATCTGGAGGTGTTTGCCCGCGACGTGTCGCCAGCAGCGTTGGCCGTTGCCCAGGTCAATGCGCAGCGGCTCGGCCTGGAGGTGGCGTTCAGCCAGGGCGATCTTGCGGCCGGGTTGGATGGCCCGTTCGCCGCGGTGGTCGCGAACCTGCCCTACATCGCCGAGGACGAGCGCGGGCTTTGCGATCCCGAACTGGCCTTCGAGCCCGCTCTGGCGCTGTTTCCTGGCGGCGATGGTCTTGGTCCGATCCGCGCGCTGATCGTGGACGCACCGCGGCTGCTGGCGCCAAGTGCCGCGTTGTGGCTGGAACACGGATTCCGCCAAGCCGCTGCGATCGCGGCGGCCGCTCCGGGGGCAGGTCTGGTGGCGACCGTCCATCGTGACGGCGCTGGTCACCAGCGATTCAGCGAACTGCGACATGCGTGAGCGGCTGCCGGTGCTGATTCTGCTGTTCCTGCTTGGCGCTCTGGTGTGGTTACGCCCGAGTGCGGATCGTGCGGCCCCGCAACCGCTGCCGCAGAGCTCCGTCAAGCCGTGGATGGCGGATGCGATCCCGGGCGTCGGGACGAAGACGCGCACGCGGGTGGCCGAGGATATCCGCGCTGGCCATGTCCCTGGTGCAGCGCGGGGCTGGTTCTCGCCCTGACGCGATCAGCCGCGCAGGCCGGTCCACGCGGCACAGGCCGGCACGATCAGCCAAGATGGCAGGCGCCAAGCCACAGCTGCAATGGCAAG
>JBBQCI010000170.1:0-2635 GCA_038318565.1 Planctomycetota bacterium | reverse complement strand
TGCTTGCTGGCGATGTGGCCGGTGCATGCGTGGTTCACAGTCAAGGCGTTCGAGCGATCGCAGCGCATCACCCGCACCACCACGGCGCGACTGCGTCGGCTGATCGTCGACCAACTGCAACGCATGTCGTTGGCCTATTTCGAGCCTGTCCCAAAAAGCCCCAGTCCGGCCAGACCTCTGCTCCGGCCTGGCACGAATGCGCCCCGCATGGCTTTCTACCGTATGGTGTCCGCGTTCCAGCGTGCGCCGCAAGCGAATGGCGCGATAATACCCGTCATTTCTTGCTATCGGTACGGATTACTCCTGTGACCTTCTGCAGGCGGTGTCGATTACTGCAGCTCTATATGGCTTCTGCGAGTGGCTTGGCCACCTGATCGATCCTGGCCAGCACCCAGAGGTTGTGGGCGATGGTCGCCCAGGCGACGAAGCGTTGCTGGGCTGGCCAGTTCTTCGTCGGCAGATGGTCGCCGAGGAAGTTGGCTTTGAAGATGCCGATGCGGGCTTCGGTCTGGGCGCGTCGGCGTTGCAGGCGGCGCATGGCCGGATCCTGGAGGAAGGTGTGCATCGCTTGCGGGTTGCGTGGCAGGGTCGCATTGGTGACCGAGGCTTGCTCCAGGGCGGCATCGTTGGCGGCCGAGGAGAATCCGCGATCGGTGACAACCGTGCCGGCGACCTGATCGCCCAATTCCTGCCGCATGCGCGTGATGGCCGGCATCAGCAGTGCGCTGTCGTTGGTGACTTTCTCCAACAGTTGGCAGTCAACGATGAGTCCCTCGGCGGATTCACTCAGCAGCATCTGCAGGCCAAACTCGGCATCAGCGCCTGACTTGCCGCGCACATAGACTTGGGCGTGGGGCTGGTACAGGTTCAGGATCTTGGAGTCGTTGGGGACGACGCGTTCGCCAATGATGCGTTCGTGTGCTTGGCGGATTGCAGCCGGAAGTTGCTCGAGGATGTTGTTGATGCGATCGATGATGCGTTGGGCTTCGCGTTCGCTCAGGTCGGTGTCGCCCCAGGATTTCGCCAGCAGATCACGATACCGCAGGCCGTGCTTGCGCACCTTTCCCGAGATGTCCTTCATCGTCCGCAGCGTGGCTTTGCGGGACTTCTTCTTGTCACCGCCGCGACCACGACGGCTGGCCCCGCTCATCGCCATGCACTGGGCGTTCATCTGTGCGATGAACCGCTCGGGCGCCGGCATGCGATGTTTGAGGCCGTGCGACCGGATGGTGACAATCGACTTCATGATCGTCCGCGTCGCATCGCGCAGAAGGATCCAGTCGGTCGGGTAGTGGATGTCGAGCTTGGCGCAGGTCGCATCCATCCAGATCAGCGACAGGTCAACCGCTTCAGCCAACCCCAGGACCGACGTCCCCGTCGTGTCGGTCGTCGCCGATTGGCGCAGCATCACCGTGTTGAGACCCTGCAGCACCTGGGTCGGGACTTCGGCCTCCATGCGCTGCAACGTGCTCTTGGAGGGAACGCGGATGATGCCATCAAACCGGATGCCGCAGAACCACTGCAGCAGAGCTGACTCGGCCACGTGCCCTGAGAACGATCGGTGGCTCTCGTTGCTGAGGATCCGTGCCACCGTGCAGCGCAGTCCCTGCCGGGCATGGCGCTGGATCGATTCCCGGCGCCGGTCGCTCAAGGGCTCGGCGTTGCTGCAGCCAGCCTCGACTTCCGCAGCGATGGCATGTGCCACGCAGGCCGCCTCGACACCGCTGAGGATGAGCAGTTTGTCCATCCGGCGCAGTTCGTCCTCGCGCTGCCGGTAATCCCGGTTGCCCTCGACGATCGGCAACGGTAAACGGATCACAGTCTGCTCGGCGTGGTCGCTGGGATGGACGAACAGGATGGGTGGCGTGGTGTTCACAGACACCTATACGTCACCGATTTGCCAACCTTACCAGAAATATGACGCTCATGCACCAGCATGGCGGCGCCGTCAGATCAGGATTTCACCGTGAATACAGTCTCTGGGACGGGCTCTCAGTAGGACGGGGTCGAAGGCGACGCCCTAGGCGTTGCGGACCCGGTGGGGCGCCTGGGGCTACAAAAGCTAAAAGGACATCCGCATTTCTTTCGTCTGACGTGGCCCATTGCCACGCGGCGGGCTGGGGCCTGCCGGCCGGGCCGGCTGAAGCCGGCGCTATGGGGGGCCGTATCAGTGTTCCAACGGCAGGGATACTTTTCTGCCGTCGCGCGCGCTGAGGTAGGCGGCGATCAGGACCTCAAGGGACTTCAGGCCTTCGCGGCCGTCGGTCTCGGGTTCGGCTTCGCCGCGCAGGACCTGGATGACGTTGTCGTAGTAGCGGGGATGGCCAAAGCCGTACACCGAGGTGGTCTGGTAGCTGACGTCCTTGATCAGGGCGTCGTCGGGCGATGGGGTGGCGAACTGCCAGTGCTGGATCTCGTTGACCGCCAGGCCGCCGAGGCGCACGGTGCCGGTTTCGCCGAGGATGGTGATCGTGCCTTCGAGGTTCTTGGAGAGGAGAGGTTATGGACAGTCCTTAACATCCGCATTGTGGTGTCGCGGCACGACGGGGATGACGGTTATGGACATGTGCCACTGGGGAAGTTTATACAGACCGCTGAAAAACAAAGGGACACACACTTCTTTGCGGTTCATGAC
>JBBQCI010000169.1:0-2780 GCA_038318565.1 Planctomycetota bacterium | reverse complement strand
CCTTGCTCCAGTCGTAGGGTACGCCGGCCCGTGATCCCCAGGTGTAGTTGTCGCTCAGCCGCAGCACGTCGATGCCGATCTGGTGCATCGCCTGATCCGCCCCGCCGCTGCAGCCGAACATGAAGAGCTTGCGGAAGCGCTTGTCGTGGCCGGCGAGCCGCATCACCGCTAGACGGTTTTCGCCACTGCGCTCGCCGCCGGCATCGCTCAGCTTCCAGTCCAAGCGGACCAGACCCTGCTGATCGATCAGCTTCGCCGGCAGCGGCAGCTTGAGCGTGGCATTGGGCGCCAAAATCAGAGGCTTTACTTCGGTTACCTGGGTGCCGTCGGCGAGAGTGGCAGTCAGGCTCCACGACAGTTTGGCCTCGGCCTCGTAACTGCTGGTCAACAGCATGTGCGCCTCGGTCGATCCGGGCGCCACCACCGGCAGCGGCGCATCGGGCTTCAGCGCCACGCTGACGTAGTCGCTCAGGCTGACCTTCTCGATCACGTCGATGCCGTCGAGGCGGACCTTGGCGATCCCCGGGTTTGGCCAGCGGATGAGCAAAACGCGGGTGATGCGTGACTCACCCTTGATCACCCCGTCGCTGGGCGCACCCCAGTGGTTTCCGAGTTTGGCCGGGACCTCCCAGACCAACGCGTTCTTCCCCGGCTTGAGCGCGATATTGCCAGTGGCGAATTCCATGCCGGCATCATCGACGAAGATAATCGCCACCGCGACCGCCTCGCCCTCGATCAGTTCGGCCTTGATCGTCACGCTCTGACCGCGCCGGAAGACCGGCCGGGTATCACCGGCCATGCCGATCTCGGCGATGAACTCCTTGTCGCTGCCCTGCAGGGTGGCGATGCGTGTGACGCGATCGACGCTAATTTGTCCGCTAGGGACGTTCAGCGCCACCTGCTCGCCAAAGCCAAGCAATTCGCGGGTACGCATATGCGTGGCGCCAGGCGCGGCGTCGGCGGCGAAGCAGATTGCCGCGAGGCATGTGGCGAGGAGGGTTCTGAACATGGCGTTCTCCGGGTTCAAGCTGGGTTACCGTCAGCATCGCGGACGGCGGCAGGTGGAATGAGGCGGCGTTGGGCGGTACTGGGCAGGGTACCAGACAGACGTTCGAGTAGCAGGTCGACGGCGAGACCGGCGATGCGCTCGTTGCCGCGATCGACGGTCAGTACCGGCCGCCAGTCGGGCATCTCCGCCGGCACTCCGAACCGGCCACTGGCATCGTAGCCGGCGAGCAGCGGCATGCGGCCACCCAGCCCGGCGCTGCGCAGACCATGGGCCAGCAGATGCGCGCGCTGGTCATTGACCGTAAGCAGGGCGTCGGGCGGATCAGGTCCCTCAAGGATCGGCAGGAGCTCTGCCGTTTCGGCGATGGCTAGCGTGTCCCAATCAGCATCCTCATCCTCGATCAGCGGATTGATGCACAGGCGCGGTGTCAGTAATGCCAGGCCGAGCTCGGCGCAGGCGTTGCGCCAGCCGCGTTCGCGCGCCGCCAGCCACCACGGGTCATGATGGGCCCGCCGGCCCCACCACGGCAGGATCCGCCGCGCGCCGCGTGCCGCGAGTGCCCGGACCAAAGCGGCGCAGCCAGCCGCGTGGTCATGTACGACCCGATCGGTACGGGCGAGTGCGGGATCATCGGAGACCCCAACCATGGTCACACCGCGGCGGTGCAGCGAGGCGACCAAGCCGCCAGCGCCGGCCACATCGAAGGCGGTGGTCGACAGCAGGATACCGTTGGCCTGTAGCCCGACCCCGCCATCGGCCACCAGCGACTCGGGGTGCAGCGTCAGAACGTGCCAGCCGCGGGCGAAGGCGTTCTGCGCAAATCCGAGTTGCAGCCAGGCGTCCACGCCTGGCCAGACCCACAGATCTGGCCGCGGATTGCGATCGTTGGCCAGGACCGCGATGGTCTTCGTCGCTACTCGCGAAGTGGCGACGGTGCGGCGGCGGCCGTGCGAACAGGTGATCACGCCCTCCGCCTGCAGGGCGTCGAGAGCACTACGCACGGTACCACGCGCCAGTCCGCTGGTTTCAGACAGCTCGCGCTCGCCTGGCAGCGCCGATCCAGCAGCCATTTCACCGGACAGGATTGCCTCGCGCAGGGCGGTCGCCAGATCTTCACGGCAGCTGAGGGCGCGTCGGGGGCGCCAAATGGTGGTAGATACGCTCATTAAACCAGTTCTATACCAGTTCAACGGATGATGCACGCGATGTGACAGGACCCCTACGCCTTCCCCATGAGACACCGGGTTGACCGCGGCATCCAATCCATATCGTTCCATCACCATACAACGATATCCCGTTGCCAGGAGCTCCCATGTCGCGCTCACTCTTCACCTCTGAATCCGTCTCGATGGGCCACCCGGACAAGGTCGCTGATCAGATCTCGGATGCCGTCCTCGACGCTTTCCTCGCCCAGGATCCGCGTTCGCGCGTGGCCTGCGAGACGCTGGTGACCACCGGCCAGGTCGTGGTCGCCGGCGAAGTGACGACCAAGGGATTTGTCGACATCCAGCAGGTCGTGCGCAAAACGATCAAGGAAATCGGCTACGACGTGCCCGGCATCGGTTTCGACGCCGACAGCTGCGGCGTGATGGTCGCCCTGCACAGCCAAAGCCCCGACATCGCCCAGGGCGTCAACGAGTCGAACGACCACGAGCAGGGTGCCGGCGACCAGGGCATGATGTTCGGCTTCGCGGTCGACGAGACGCCCGAGCTGATGCCCCTGCCGATCGCCTTGTCGCACGCCCTGGTCGCCGAGCAGGCCAAGCTGCGC
>JBBQCI010000168.1:0-2926 GCA_038318565.1 Planctomycetota bacterium | reverse complement strand
ACCGTAGCGGACGCCTGTCACGCCGCCTAGCCGATCCCGAGATGATCCCGTGATCCGGCAGATCGCCCTGGTCAGCGGCAAAGGCGGCACCGGCAAGACCAGCCTGACGGCGGCCTTCGCCCAACTGGCCGCCCCGACCGTGGTCGTCGATGCGGACGTCGACGCCGCGGATCTACATCTGGTCCTCGCCCCGGCCGAACGCGAACGGCACGACTACTTCGGATTGCCGGTGGCCCATATCGATTCTGCCACCTGCCTGGGCTGCATGGCTTGCGCCCAGGTCTGCCACTTCGATGCCATCACCAGACAGGGCGCCCAGGTCGTGGTTGATGCCACCGTCTGCGAAGGCTGCGGGGCCTGTGCCCTGATCTGCCCGGTGGGTGCGATCGCCTTTCAGCCCCGGCGCACCGGGGTCTGGATGGTCGCCGATACCGCGGTCGGCCCGCTGGTGCATGCCCGTCTCGATCCCGGAGCTGAGCATGCCGGCCGGCTGACCACTGCGGTGCGCGATCGCGGTCGCGCCCTGGCAGCCGAACGTGGGGTTGACCTAGTGCTGATCGATGGTCCTCCCGGGATCGGCTGCGCGGCCACCGCCGCCATCGCCGGCGCCGACCTGGCCGTGGCGGTCAGCGAGCCAACGCCAGCCGCCGCCGCCGATCTGGAGCGCCTGCGCCAGCGGATCGGACAGCTGCGCGTACCCATGGCACTGATCGTCAATCGCGCCGACCGCAATCCGGCGCTGGCCGAGCAGATGATCGCCCAGGCCACCGCCCACGGCGACTATGTCCTGGGAACGCTGTCCAGCCACCCGGCGTTCCGCGCAGCCCAACGCAACGGTTCCAGCGTGCTCGCGCTCGCCGACCAGCCGTTGAAGGACGCCATCGGTCTCATCTGGGAGCGTCTGCGCGCGACCGTGGACGCCCGAACCCGCAGCGAACCTGACCGCCTGCTTCCGCTCGATCGTCACGTCCCCTAAGGCCTAACATGTCCGATACCTGCTCCTGTTCCTCCGCCACCGCGAGCTGCGATCCGGCGACCTGCGGCCAGACCGCCGCCTGCGCCACGGCCCCCGGCGGCTGCCCAGCGAACCATACCCAGGGCCTCCGTCACCCCATCCTGGTGCTGTCCGGCAAGGGCGGCGTGGGCAAGAGCACCGTTGCCGTACAACTGGCCCGCGGCCTGGCCCGGCGCGGCGCCCGGGTCGGTATCCTCGATGCAGATGTCCACGGACCGAGCGTGCCGCGCCTGTTGGGCCTGTCCGGCCAGCGCCACGAGAACAGCGGCACGCACCTGCTGCCGATCCAGGCGGGCGAGCGTCTAGCGGCGGTGTCGATCGGTTTCCTGATCGACGGCTGCGATGATGCCATCATCTGGCGTGGACCGGCCAAGACCGCCGCGATCAAGCAGTTGATCCAGCAGACCGACTGGGGCGGCCCGTTGGACGCCCTGATCGTCGATCTGCCGCCCGGCACCGGCGACGAGGCCCTGGCCGCGGCGCAGCTCATCCCCTCGGTGGCCGGCGCGGTCGTCGTCACCACCCCCCAGGCGGTAGCTACCGACGACGTGCGCCGATCGCTCGCATTCTGTGCCAAGCTGGGCATCCGCGTGCTGGGCATTGTCGAGAACTACGCCGGTTACGCCTGTCCGCATTGCCATCAGGTCAGCCGCCCCTTCCAGAGCGGCGGTGGCGAGCGCCTCGCCCTGGCGCATGGCGTCCCGCTCCTGGCGCAGTTGCCGCTCGACCCCTGCGTGGTCCAGGCCGGTGACCTGGGCAGCGACCCCATGGAACTTGCCCCGCTTTCCCCGGCCGTCGTCGGCTTCAACCGCATGGTCGACGGCGTCCACCGCGCCCTGCCCGACCTCATTCCTGGATCAACCCCAGCCCCGGAGACGCCCATGTCAGCCCCAGCTCTCATCGCCATACCCATCAGCGACGGCAAGGTGGATCCCCACTTCGGCCACTGCACCGCCTTCGCCTTGCTGGAGACCGATGGTCAGCGCGTCGTCCTGCGGCGCGATCTGCCGCCGCCCAAGCATGAGCCGGGCGTCCTGCCCCGCTGGCTGATCGCCCAGGGTGTACGGGTGGTGATCGCTGGCGGCATGGGCGAACGCGCCCAGCAACTGCTGGAGCAGGCTGGTGTCATCGTGGTGCTGGGTGCCAGCAGCGGCACACCAGAGGAACTGGCTTTCCGCTACCTGACCGGCGCCTTGACCAGCCAGGGTGGCGCCTGCACCGCGCACGAAGGACACGGATGCGGTGGGCATTGAGATGACCACGGCCTAGCGCAGCACCCGCATCACCCAGGAACCGACCCAGCGAAGGACTCCGACGAATCATGACCGGATCTACGATGGATGACACCGACCACCACGAGGCCTGGCAGCCCTCGCCAGCCGTGATCGACCATATGCAGCAACCGCGGAACAACGGCTGGCTGCTCTATCCAGATGGGCAGGCCTATCTGGTCGGCGCCTGCGGCGATGCGATGGCGATGTGGGTCAAGGCCGATGGCGACCGGGTCGAGCGGATCACCTTCGTCACCAGCGGCTGCGGCACCTCGCATGCCGCCGGCAGCATGGCCACCGTGCTGGCCACTGGCCGGACCATCCGCGACGCCATGCGACTGACCCAGCAGGAGGTGCTGGACGGTCTCGACAGCCTGCCCAAGGACCACGAACACTGCGCCCTGCTCGCCGCCACCACGGTGCAGCTGGCCTGTGAGGATGTGCTGATACGGCGGCTGGCGTCCGCCGAGGCGAAGCCATGAGCCTGCCTGGACTCGTTGCCGATGCCGATCCCGACTTCATCAACGATGCTGCCCTGGAATCCCTGCTGGCGCAGCCCGTCCCCGATCGAGCCGAGGTGGCCGACCTGCTGGCCCGTTCGCTGGCCAAGGAACCGCTGACGGTCGCGCAGACGGCTCGG
>JBBQCI010000167.1:0-2992 GCA_038318565.1 Planctomycetota bacterium | reverse complement strand
GCCCCCGCGGGCTTTGTCGCGGCTCGGTTTCGTCGCACGGCTCCGAAACCGTGGGCGGATGGGCTTCGCCCATTCTATCCGCCCACCACCACTCGGCGCCCGCCCCATCGCTGCGCGACGGGGCCCCGGCTGAGTAGTTACTATTTATTTTCCTGAAACAGAGCCATTTATCCATACTGTAGCACCGCGTTCGGTTGGGTGGTCCAGGCCACCCAACCACCGTCATCCATGAAGGTGGATTGCAGCGTGTTGGACTACGGTGGTTTTCGGCAGGTAGACGCAGGTCGGATCTGACCCGAATGGATCCCCGGTCAGGGCGTAGGTGCGACTGCGACTCCCACCGCAGATGGTCTGGAACTCGCACCTGCCGCACTTGCCGGTGAAGTGCGCCGGCTGGCGCAGGCGGACGAAAGTCGAGTGGTGACGGTAGATCGCGGACAGGCGTTGGGTGCGAACATTGCCGCACACCAGGGGCAGGAATCCGGACGGACAGATATCGCCGGTGTGGCTGATGAAGACAAAGCCGTTGCCGTCGTTGACCCCAAGGCCGCGTCGCGCTGCCGGAGGTGCCTGGCGTCGCAAACGCTCCTGTTCCAGGACGCGGTAGAATGGCTGGCCGGCGGTGGTCTTGATTTCGAAGGGTGTAGCAGGATCGAGGGCAATGGCAGCGAGGCGGCGGTAGGTGCGCTCATGCTCGCCAGCAGTCAGCAGCATGCCGGCGTCGGCACGTCCGGTGGGCACCAGCAGGAACACCGACCACAGGCTGATGCCCAGCCAGCCCCCCATGGTAGCGAGGGCGTCGATCTGGTCGGCGTTGTGCTGACCAATCGAACTGTTGATCTGGGTCGACAGACCGAGGCGTTTGGCCTCCTCCAGCAGCGGGATCGAGCGCTCAAAAGTCCCAGCTACCCCACGAAACCTGTCATGGGTGGCGGCATCCGCGCCATCGAGGCTGATCGCCAGCCTGGACAGCCCGGCGGCTCGCAGGCGGCGCAGCACGTCGGTGGTCAGCAGCGGCGTGGCCGAGGGCGTCAACCCCATGTGCAGACCGAGGCCGGCACCGTGAGCGATGATCGCCTCGAGGTCGGGCCGTTTGAGTGGATCGCCTCCAGTGATCACGAAGAGGATCGGTCCGAAATCGGCACGCACCTGGTCAAGCAGACCACACGCTTCGGCGGTGGACAGTTCGCCGATGTCGCGATCCGCCACCGCCTCCGCCCGGCAGTGCTTGCACGCCAAATCGCAGGCGCGGGTTGCCTCCCAGATGGCGATCAGCGGGGCCAAGTTGAAATCGGGACGTTGTCCGGGGGACATGATCAGACCGCCGGAAAAAGGTGAGGAAACATATGTTGTTCTCGAGGCGCAGGTGCAGGGCGCTGGCGGTATCGTAGCTACCACCAGCGCCAGCACCTTGACCCAGATCAGGTCCGCTTGATCGACCAACCGGTCAGCAGGCCGAGGCTAAACCAGGCGAAGGCAGCTCCGCCGGCGGCGAAGATGGTGTCGCCAACGATGCGTAGCCAGCGCAGGGTCTGCATGGTGTCCTGCTGCATGAACTCGGCGGAGCGCGCTGACCACAGGCCGTGCTCGATGCTCTCATGTGCTTGCCAGATGCCGACCGGCAGCAGCGACAGCACCACCATCAGACCGAGCCCGATGTTCAGCGACCAGAAGGCGAACTTCAGCGTGCCATCCTTCCACTCCTTGCCCACGGTCATGCGACGGAAGATGAACAGCACCATGCCCAGCGAAAGCATGCCATATACCCCGAACAAGGCGGTGTGGCCGTGAACCGGCGTGGTGTTGAGGCCCTGCAGATAGTAGAGGCTGATCGGCGGATTGATCAGGAACCCGAAGACGCCGGCCCCGACCAGGTTCCAGAAAGCCACTGCCAGGAAGCAGGCAATGGGCCAGCGGTAGCTAGCTGCCCACGGAGCAGCGCGGCCGAGTTCGCGGTTCTTCCACGCCTCGTGGCCGATCAGTACCAGCGGCACCACTTCGAGGGCCGAGAATACCGCGCCGATAGCCATGACCGAGACCGGTGTGCCGCTGAAGTAGAGGTGGTGGAAGGTGCCGGGGATGCCGCCGAGCAGGAAGATCGCGGTGGCGAAGAGCACCGCACGGGTCGCCGACTTCGCACTGACCAGGCCAAGGCGGGTGAAGATGAAGCTGATTGCCACCGTGGCGAAGACTTCGAAGAAGCCTTCGACCCACAGGTGCACGACCCACCAGCGCCAGTATTCCGCCACCGAGAGGTGAGTGCGCGCGCCATAAAACAGACCGGCTCCGTAGAACAGAGCGATGGCGATCGACGAGCCGACGAAGAGGCTCAGGAGTTGCTTGCGGTTGTGTCCTTCAACATCTTCGGCTGACACCTTGGCCGTCAGCGCCGGCCACAGACCCCGCACCATCAAGCCCAGCCACAGGACCAGCCCGACGATGAGGAATAGCTGCCAGAAGCGGCCGAGATCGACGTACTCGTAGCCCTGGTGGCCGAACCAGAAGCCGGTGTCCAGGCCCATGCGCTGCATGATCGAAAACCATTCGCCGGCCAGCGATCCAAGCACGATGACGACCAGTGCGACCAGCAGGAACCACACCCCAGCAGCCTGGAAGCGCGGTTCGCGACCGCCAACCACCGGGGCCAGGAATAGGCCGGCAGCGAGGAAGGCGGTGGCGATCCAGAAGATGCCAAGTTGGATGTGCCAGGTGCGAGTGACGGCGTAGGGCAGCCATTCCGACAGGTTGAAGCCGTAGAAGCCGCGCCCCTCCACCCCGTAGTGGGCGGTGATGATGCCGAAGACGATCTGCAGCAGGAACAGTCCGATCACGACCGCGCCGTAAACCACGGTGGCCTTCATCGACGGGGTCGCAACGAAACCGTCGAGCGGATCTTGAGGCGGGGCGGTCAGAACCTCGTTGTCCTGATTATGCGACTGCCAATAGACCAGCCCGCCGATGGCCGCGATCAGGACGACCACGGAGATCAGCG
>JBBQCI010000166.1:0-3127 GCA_038318565.1 Planctomycetota bacterium | reverse complement strand
AGCTGCCCGCCGAGGCTCCCTACCCCACCGCCGCGTTGTCCGGGGCCCAACTCGACAACCCCCGGCCGCCGAGCTTCTCCCCCCCGCTTATCATTCACGTGACCGGGCGCGCGCCCGCGGGGCGGGTGCGCGCGCACTTCGATGCCGGCGCCGAGGCGGCAGCCTCGCCGTCGCTGACCGGCGAGGCCAGGATGGTGTGGGTCCGCGAGAAGGCCGATGACGAGATGGCCGACGCTGAGGCCGGTTGGGCGCTGCACCACCGTCCGTTCATCGAGATCGAGGGCTGGGCCAGCTCGCTGGTCGTGCTGGGCATCTTCGCCACCGGTTTCCTGCGCCGAAAGCGCGACTAGCCTCGGCCATGGCCACCAACCTCGACATCGACATCCCGGCAGTCGAGGAACTGATGCGCCTCGGACCTTACCGCAGCAAACGCGAAGCGGTCGATGCGGCGGTGCGCGAGGCGATCGCCTGGCGGCGGCAGGCCAGGTCGCTGGAGTATCTCGGCACGGTCGCCTTCCCGGCCGGCCCGGCGCCGGCGGCGCTCGACGATAAGTCGTGAATCCCGAGGCCCCGGTCATCCCTGACCTGGACGTGTGGGTGCGCGCCTTCGGCCGGCTCGATCCGGATCCGGCTGCGGTGCATGCCTTCCGCGAGCTGGTCCGCGCCCGCCGCGTGCTGACCCTCGGCTGGATCCGTCAGGACCTGCTCGCCCGGCTTGATGACGAGCGCCAGGCGACTCGGCTGAGCTGGATCCTCTCGGGCTATCCCGAGGTGGTGCTGCGGCCCGAAGACCATCTGACCGCCGCCGAACTGGTCCGCCGCCTGCGCCGCTCTGGCCAGGCTCTGCCGGGCCGCGCCGCCCTGCTGTGGGCGGTAGCCAGCCGCATCGGCGCGACGGTGTGGAGCCTGGACCGCCGCTGGCAGCCGTTCGTCCGTCGTGGCGCCCCGGTGATCTAAGAGGCTGGGCCGACCGGCGATTGCGCGTCCGTACCCGGCTGGCTATCCTCAGCCCTACCCATGTTCAGCCCCGCACTCGTGACGCAGACCAGCGGCCCACGCCGGATCGAGACCTTCAACTCCGGCGTGCTGCAGGTCACCGCGGATAACATTGTCGAGCTGATCGAGCCGCTGCCGGGGCTGGGCCCCGACCGCGAGTTCCTGGTCTACCGCACCCAGCCGGGGGCGTTGAGTTGGTGGCAGAGCACGACGCGCAAAGAGCTGGCCCTGTGCTGCCTGGAACCGTTCGCGGTGGGCCTGGACCCTGACATCGTGATCGAGCCGGCCCACGCCGAGGCGGTCGGCGCCAACGGGCCAGAGGACATCGCCGTCTTCACCATCGTGGTGCTGGAACAGGACGCGAGCCAGACGCGCACCAATCTGCGCGCCCCGATCCTGGTCGGACTGAGCAGTCGCAAGGCCTTGCAGGTCGTGCTCGATGATTCCCGACTGCCAGTGAAGGGCTATCTCGCCGAACTGGTGGCCCGGGCCGCGAAGGACTGATCGTGCTGATCCTGGCACGCAAGGCGGGCGAGACGCTGGTGATCGATGGCGACATCGTCATCACCGTGCTGGAGGTCGGTCGCAGCGGCCAGGTCCGCCTGGGCATCGACGCCCCGCGCAAGCACCGCATTCTGCGTGGCGAACTGCTCGACGAAGTCAGTGCCGAAAATCGCGGCGCTGCCGTGCTGCCCGCGATCATTCCCGATCTCGACGGCATCCTCAACCGCCTTCCCCCTAGCCCCAGAGACAAGGCCTGACATGCCCATCTCGCGTTCATCATTCCAAGACATCGTCGAGCGCATTCACACCATCCCGTCGCTGCCCGAGGTGGTGATGCAGGTGTGCCGGCTGGTCAACGACCCGCATGTCAGCGCGACCCAGGTCAACGCCATCATGGTCAAGGATCCGGCCATGGCGGCGAAGATGCTGCGTATGGTCAACTCGGTCTACTACGGCCTGCCCGAGCCAGTGAACGACCTGGAAAAGGCGATCATGGTGCTGGGCTTCAAGACCGTGCGTTCGATCGCGCTCAGCGTGTCGGTGCTCAACGCCTTCCAGCAGCAGAGCGCGACCTTCAACATGAAGTCGTTTTGGGCGCACAGCGCGGTCAGTGCCGGCATCTGCCGCTTGATCGCCGCCAAGACCAAGATCTGCGACCCGGAACTCGCTTTCATCATCGGCCTGCTCAAGGATCTCGGCAAGCTCATCCTGGTCGAGAACGCCGGCGAAGAGGTGCGCGCGATCGTCGCGGTCGCCCGCGAGTTCCGGCTGTCGTTCCACGCCGCCACCCGCAAGGTCATCGACACCGACGATGCCGAGATGTGCTCTTGGCTGATGCAGACCTGGAACCTGGACGTCGACCTGGTGCAGGCGGTACGCTGGCAGTACGACCTGACCGCCTCTGACGGCAAACCCTACGCCAAGATGGTGGCGATGTGCCAGTTCTCGGAATACCTGTGCGCGCTGAAGAAGATCCGCACCAGTGGCAGCTGCGACGAAGCCGCCCTGGATCCGCTGGTGTGGACCCAGCTCGGTCTCGACAAGACCGCCCTGGTCGAAGTCCTGACGGTGGTCAACGACGAGGTCGACAACGCCAAGCAGTTCCTGCTCATCGCCGGCGGCTGAGCCTGGGGCAAAAAACGCATGTGAACAGGATGCCGGCCCGTGGCCAAAGCGAGTGCCGCTGGAGCAGCCGCTGACTGGGGCTAATTCTCCGTTATGGACGCCGCACGGACCATTCAGCTGCAGACGTGGCGCACCTGGACGCCCAGCAGGCGCGTTGCTGCTGGCACGGCCCTGGCGGCACAGAGGTCAACAACAACCAACGTGCACGTCCCCCTCAATCCCGAAGCGCCTGATGACCAGCGAGCGGTCACATGGAATGCCCTCCGTTGCCTCCGTAAACTCCTGTGAATTCGATTATATTTAGTAACATCTCAGGGGCTCTGCCCCCGCGGCCCTATGGGCCTGCCCCCGCGGGCTTTGTCGCGGCTCGGTTTCGTCGCACGGCTCCGAAACCGTGGGCGGATGGGCTTCGCCCATTATATCCGCCCACCACCACTCGGCGCCCGCCCCATCGCTGCGCGACGGGGCCCCGGCTGAGTAGGTACTATATTTATTCCTCGGG
>JBBQCI010000165.1:0-3311 GCA_038318565.1 Planctomycetota bacterium | reverse complement strand
TTCACGGCGTACTGTTCATGCTCTTCTGCGTAGCGTTAGCGCAGGTTTGGCAACGACGGCGCTGGTCGTTTCTGCGCTCAGCCATCGTCTTCGCCTCAGCTCTCGTGCCCTGCGCCACTTTCTTCATGGATCGGCATCTGGCTCGTTGGGACACGGAACCGCTTCCGGCAGACCATTGATTTCGCGGATTCTTGGGCTTCGCCCCTCATTTTCATGACTATACTGATACAGCAGTACTAGCTGGCGAGACTGGCTCGCAGGATCGCTTCAGCAGCGAGCCATTGATCGACCATGCGCGCTCCGGCGGCCTGGGCTGCTGCGATGTCGTTGTTGCGCGCCGCCTGTTCAAGTTCGCGACTGATATTGGACAAAGCGTCCAATCCGAGGTTCGCGGCATCGCCTTTCAGTGCATGAGCCCGACGCCCAGCCAGGGCGAGGTCGCCAGCCGCAGCTGCGTTTGCCGATTCGCGCGCTAGGCGTGGGCCATCGTCCAGCATGGCGCGCAGGACTTCGGCGAAGACCTCGTCACCGATTTCGGCGCGCAGGCTGACGAAGCGCTCTGGCGGGACGGCAATGGCTACCCGTGGCTTGGTCTGATGGCCGATCCAGCGGGCGAGGGCTGCGGCGAGTTCTGGCGGACGCACTGGCTTGGGCAGGTAGTCATCGAAGCCGCGCAGCAGGCACTCCTCGCGATCGCCAGCCATGGCGTGCGCCGTTACCGCCACAAGTGGGGTCTGGCAACCGCTGGCCCGGATGCGGGCGGCTGCCATGAAGCCGTCGACTTCAGGCATCTGACAATCGAGCAGGATCAGGTCCCAATCATCACCGGTGGCTAGTTCGACCGCCTCGGCGCCACCGCTGGCCAGTTCAACAGCAACTCCCAGGCGTTTGAGCTGGCCAGCCAGCACCATGCGATTGACCGGTTGGTCGTCGGCGTAGAGTACACGTGCTCCGGTAAAGCCGATGGCAGGAACGGCCGCGCTGGACTGCCGTTCGTGGCGTTGGGTCGAACTGGTCAGTTCGCGCATCGTGGCGTGCAGATCTTCAGGATCGGTTGGTTTGGTGACTAGGCGATGCCGACGACTGCGCAGGCTCGCGGCCAAGCGAATCGGTGGTCCGGTAAGCTGGGCGAGCAGGGCTATTGGCACGTCATCCGGCAGTGCGGAAATATGGTCGGCCGCGTCCGCATGGTCAGCATCGACGATGGCTACTTCGCAGTCGCTCGCGTTGTCGTTGAGCCGCCAGGGGCTGTGCATCAGGGCAGCAGCGACCGCCTCGCCGGTCAGTCCGTCCGTACACAGAAGGGCGGATCGTTCGGCTGCCGCCGCTGTGCCGACTTTGGCGTTGTCACCATGGGCGGTCACCTGCACGGTGGCGGTAAAGGTCGAACCACTCCCCGGCACGCTGGCGACAGTGATGGTGCCACTCATCAGTTCGCACAGGCGGCGGGAGATGGTCAGACCCAGGCCGCTGCCGCCGAAGCGGCGATTGATCGACGAATCGCCCTGCTCGAAGGGGTTGAACAGCTTTGCGAGCGCCTCGGGCGCGATACCTGGGCCGGTATCGACGACGGCGAAGCCAAGATGCCAGATCCCGTCGATGAGACGTGACGTTCCGCGTAGTGCCACCGAACCGGCATCGGTGAACTTGACCGCATTGCCGCTGAGGTTGAGCAGGACCTGGCGCAAGCGCCCGGCGTCGACGATGACGCGGGACGGAAAGGTGGCATCGGGAATCCAGGCCAGTTCCAGACCCTTGGCCTGGGCGGTTGGGGCCAGGGTACGCAGGACGCTCATTGCCACTGCGCCGGGATCGGCCTCGGCCGGAGCCAGATCAAGACGGCCGGCCTCGATGCGGGACAAGTCGAGGATGCCATCGATCTGGCGGAGCAGGTCTTCGGCGCACGCCCGCACCACCGCCAGGCGGTCGCGGCGGTCAGGTTTGACCTCGTCGACATGCAACAACTCGGCCATGCCGATGATGCCATTGAGCGGCGTGCGCAGTTCGTGGCTGACGGTGGCGAGGAACGAGCTCTTCGAACGCGACGACGCTTCTGCCCGGTCGCGCGCCGCGGCCAGGTCGCGGGTGCGCTCGTGAACCGCGGCCTCAAGGTCTTGAGCATGGGCGAGGATGCGTCCGCGCAGGACGAGGTTCTCGTGGGCTGCGCCGGCGCGGGCCGCCGCCAGCGCGATGGCGGCGAGGCGGTCGGCGGTCGCCGCTGCGGTGGGGCAAATGCCGAGCAGCAGTCCGGCGAGATGGCCAGGCGTGGCGCAGGCCTGCAGCACCAGCACTTGGTCGCCAGGCAGTTCGTCAATGACCGCCTGGCCGCGACGCAAGGCGAGGGCGAAGAGGCCACGCTCGACCGACGAACTCAGCAGGGTGGACATGTGATCGGCTGCAGCTGCAGGCAGGCACTGCGCCAGCCGGGGCATCATCGTCTCGTCGTCGATCAGCGCGACCGACCAGGGCACGCAAGGCAGCAGGCTGGGCAGGTGGTCGAGGGTAAGGGTGATGACGGCGTCCGGCTGCGGGCAGGTCGCCAGGCTGGCATCTAACGAGATCATCACATCGAACAAGTCGCTCATGCGGCTTCTCCAGCCATGATGTCAATCATGGGTACGAGAGCGGCGTCCATGTCTGCGGCGACGGCCGGCAACTCGCCAGGATCGATGCCCGACAATTCCCAGGCGTGGGTATCCAACGGAGTGCACACCGGTCCTTCGCCGCCGAATCCGAGCAAATCGACCGCGATCGCCGCGATATGCACCAGGGCCGATTCGATGCGGTGGGTCTGCGCGGCTGCCGGCTGGTGATGATAGGCGACCGGTTCAGACAGCGACAGCGGCAACTTCCAACGATCGATCAAGGCGCCGCCAAGGGTGGCGTGGTCGAAACCCAGGGCGCTGTGTTCGACTTGTTCCAGCGGTTTGCCCTGGGCCATCGCGGTAGCCAGGTTGGCGGCGGCCAGGTTCGGGTCGGCCTGTTCGATGACGAAGCCGCCGAGATCGTGCAGCAGTCCTGCGACGAACACCCGTTCGACGTTGGGTTCGCGACGACGCGAGGCGAGGGCGCGGGCGAACAGTGCGGTTGCCGTGCTGTGGTGCAGAAAGGCGACGACCCGTTCGCGTCGCCCATTACCCATAAGCAGGTCGATGATGCTGGCGGCCAGGGCAAGTTCGCGCAATTGACGTGTGCCAATCAGGTGCACCGCCTGAGACAGCCGTTCGACCCGTTGGCTAAGCCCGAACATCGGGCTGTTAGCCATGCGTAGCAGGCGCAAGGACAGGGCGGGATCACTGGCGATGGCCTCG
>JBBQCI010000164.1:0-3391 GCA_038318565.1 Planctomycetota bacterium | reverse complement strand
GGTTCGGCCGACGAGGCCCTGCAACTGGCGCAAGACCATAGCATCGAGCTGGTCCTCACGGATCTGCGCATGGCTCCGATGGACGGGCTGGAGCTGCTCAGCCGCCTACGCAAGGCCAAGCCCGACTGCTTCGTGGTGGTGATGACCGCGTTCGCTGAATGGGACACCGCGGTCCGGGCAATGCGCGCCGGCGCCTTCACGTTCGTGCGCAAGCCATTTGAGAATACCCAACTCAAGGCGACGGTAAACCGCGCCCTGGCGGCACGCGATCGCTACCTGGCAGCCAAAAGCGACGGACATCAGGATCCATCGGTCCATCTGGTCGGATCCAGCCCATCGATTCATGCCATTCACCAATTGATCGACCAGGTGGCGACCACCGATTCGACCGTGCTGGTCACCGGGGAAAGCGGCACCGGCAAGGAACTGGTCGCCCGCGCGGTCCACTACGCCAGCCTGCGTGCGGATGGCGCCCTGATGCGGGTCAACTCCGGAGCCCTAGCACCGTCGTTGCTGGAATCCGAATTGTTCGGCCATCTCAAGGGTTCCTTCACCGGCGCAGTCGAGGATCGCTTAGGCCTCTTCGCCCTGGCCGACCGTGGCACCATGTTCCTCGACGAGGTCGGGGACCTTGCCCCCGAGACCCAGGTCAAACTACTGCGCATCCTGGAAAGCGGCGAGTACATGCCGGTGGGCGGGCGTGAAATCCGTACCTGCAATGTCCGTCTGGTGGCAGCCACCAACCGGGATCTGAAGGCGATGGTCGCCGCCGGTACCTTCCGCGAGGATCTCTACTACCGCTTGGCGGTGATCACCGTGCATCTGCCGCCGCTGCGCGAACGTCGCGAGGACATCCCGCTGCTGGCCGGACATCTACTCGCAAGACATGCGGTGAAGTTGCGGCGTGGTGTCGCCGGCTTCACTCCGACCGCACTGGCCGCTCTCACCCGTCACGACTGGCCGGGCAACGTGCGGGAGTTGGACAACCGTATTCAACGCGGCGCCGCGCTGACCAGCCAGGGAGATATCGACGAACCAGCCCTGTTCGGCGACCTCGGCGGTGACCCTGTGCCAACGCCAAGTGGGACTCGAGCGCTGCGAGACGAGGCGGTCAAGCGCATCCGCAGCGGCGAACCCATCGATCTCGAACACGAGGTCACCAATCTTGAGCGACGTCTCGTCGAAGCAGCCCTAGAACAGACCAAAGACAATTTGACCGATGCCGCAAAGTTGCTGGGAGTCAGCTTCCGTCAGATCCGCTACAAAGTAAGGCAGCTGGGACTGAGATGAGCCGGCAGGTGACCGCAGGGCTCAACAGGATCATGCGTACGTGAACGAGGCCTCGATCTGAACGTCTGGACTGGTCGACAACGCCACCGGGCAGGTGTGGGCTGCGGCCTCCAGCTTGAGTCGGTCAGCGGCAACCAGCGCGACAGGCATAACGAACCGCAGGACCAGCTTGGCGATGCGACGCGGAGGCGCAGTCGTCATGTGCTTTTCAACCGCCACCGTGAATCGACCCAGGGCGATTCCATCACGTTTGGCGACGATGCCCATGATCGTGCTCATGCAGGCTCCGTACGACGTCGCCATCAGGTCGGTCGGGCTGAACGACTCGCCCTTGCCGTGGTTGTCGGTCGGCGCATCGGTGACCACCTTCACCCCGCTGGGGCCATGCACCGCCTCGCAGCGGAGATCACCAAGATAAGTCAGGGAGATGGGTACCATGTGTCCTCCGTGCGAGATAGGTCAGACGGCCAGCGCGATGGAGAGCCAGGCGACGGCTTCAGCGACCAAGAGATAATTGAGCCAACGCCAGCCGCTGTCGGTACCGAGGCAGGCGACCGCGGAACCCCAGATGGCGGCAGGCCACCAGGCCCACGGAGATGGCGAGGCCAGCAGCAGTCCAATGGCCGGCAGCTGCAACGCATGGGCCATGGCCAGACGGCGGAGCGGTGAGCGGGCCGTGGCCAACCGGGCGTCGGCGCTCATGGCGTCTCATCCGGCATCAGAATGGTGAGCAGTTCGGCGGCCGCACGTTCCGGATCAACGGCACGGCAAACCGAGCCGGCGACCGCGGCGCCATGGGGCAAACGCGTCCGCAGACTGGACAGGCGGTTCGCGTCAAGACCGCCAATGGCGTAGCTTGGCAGGCGCAGCGCCGGCCGCACAGCATCGAGTAGCTCGGGACCACGGCAGGGTTCGTGCGGCTTGGTCGTGGTGGCGAACATCGGGCCTAGACCCAGATAATCTGCGTGCAACTGACCAGCGACCGCTTGCTCGACGGTATGGGCTGAGACGCCGATAGCACAGCGGGGGCCGACCACGCTGCGCACGTCCGCGGGCGACAGGTCGTCCTGTCCGACATGAATGCCATCCGCATCGATGGCGCGAGCGATCGCAACGTGGTCGTTGACGACGAACATCCCACCCGCGCCGCGCACCGCGTCCTGAACGCGCACGGCCAGTTCACGATAGGCCCTGGGTGGCATCCCCTTGGCTCGCAACTGCACCACGCCTGCCCCCCCACGCACCACTGCAGCAGCAACAGCCACCGGATCATCGCAGAGTGCGGTATCAACGAGGACATAGAGGCGAATCTGCCAAAGCCGCCAAGACGGCAGGCAGCTGAGCAGGTCACTCTCCAGCCGGTAGACGCGATAGCGGACGGCTTCAGCAGCACGCCAACTCCCTCCTGAGAGCTTCAGGCCTTCTTCGAGAGCCCGTAGAGCCTCCTGAGCCCTGGCCGCATTGGCCCGGATCACCGCAACCGGACTCGATCGCAGTCCCTCGTCACCAGCTTTGATGCTTTCGCCAACATCGCCGCCGGCATCTCGCCAGGACACGGCCTGCGGCGGCAATACGGCCCGGACAGCATGACGCAGATCTTTGGCGCAGGTCGCGGCAGCCACATCGTCGAGCAGAAAACGCGCCACGTCTTCCAGAGCACGCAGTCCTTCGGCGGCCCGATTGGCGTTGGCGTCGAGCAGGCGCTCGACCGGATGGCTGCTCAAGCCGAGTTGTCCTGAGGAGGCTGAACGGCGTCGACCCCCTTGGCCGCCCAGGCCCGGAGTCGTGGCCACAAGTACTCACGACCCAGGATGCGCACCGTGGCAGCGATCGGAACAGCAAGGATCAAGCCAAGGACGCCGAGAATCTTTCCGCACAACAACAGGGCGATGATCAGCCAGACAGGGTGAATCTCGACCTCACGTCCAAGAATCAGCGGGATCAGGACAGCCTCGGTCGCCTGGACCAGACCATAGATGAGAAACACCAAAGCTCCATCGATCGGGGTCGAGCCAGGCTGAATCATGGTCAGGGCGATGGCCGGCACCGCCAAGAGGATACCGGCCAATGGGATTGGCGTTGCTAGGCCCAGCATCACGCC
>JBBQCI010000163.1:0-3429 GCA_038318565.1 Planctomycetota bacterium | reverse complement strand
GCCCCGAATCTGCACGGCATCGACTCTATGAGCATCGCCCATGCGCGGGCCGACCTGTCGGGCGTCATCGGTCGGGCGCGGCATGCTAAGTCCGCAACCATCCTGACCTCGCGCGGGAGGCCGGTGGCCGCAATCGTGCCGATCGAGGATCTGGAACTCATCGAGGACGAAATCGACCGCCGCATGGCTGCCGAGGCCCGTACCGTGCTGGCGGGCATCCGCAGCGGCAAACGCAGCGGCAAACGCCGGACGGTGCCCCATGCTGAGGTTGTGGCCGGATTGGCGGCATCTGCCCGCAAGGCGCGGGTGTGACCCTGTACGCGGTGGAATGGTCGCGCGAGGCGCGCAAAGCCCTGGCCGACCTTGACCGCACAACCGCCCGCCGCATCGCTGCCGCTTGCGGAGCCCTGGCCAACGACCCCCGCCCGCCGGGCTGCCTCAAGATGAGCGGCGCCGCTGATCTGTGGCGCGTCCGGGTGGGCCAGTATCGCGTGGTGTACGCGGTGGAGGATGACCACCTGCTGGTGCTGGTGGTCCGGGTGGCACACCGGCGGGAAGTGTATCGGTGAGCCGCCGCCTCTCCCCCGAAGTGCCACACAAATCACACGAAACCCCGGCGGAGGTCTTGTCGTGACCCGCCCCAACCTTGTAGAGACCTCCAGCCCAAAGCACCGTACGCCAGAAGGAACAAGAGAGAAATCGAATGGCCCTAAGGCGTGCCAGTTAGTCCAGCGCGAACTTCAGTTATTGCGTAAAATTATAAAGGAAACCAAGCAATTCGCAGAACTCGGGTCTATCTGACCCGCCGTCTGTGAATGCTGATAATCGGTGAACCGCCGTGACGGCATGATTGGGGGAACCTGCGGCAGTCGCCGCCTTTCCCTGGAGTCTCCCATGTCTGCAACCATCACCACCGAGCCCGCCGCCGTGCCGGTGCTGCTCGACACGATCGAAACCGCCGCCTTGCTGCGGTGTAGTCCGAAAACCCTAGCTTTGGATCGCGTGCGCCGCCGCTGGACGGTGCCCTTCCTGCGTGTCGGGCGCTGCGTCCGGTATGATCGCTCCGCCGTCCTAGCTTGGCTGGCCAGTCGTAATGCCTCGGCCGTGATGGAGGGCTAACCGTGGACAACGCCAATAATAATAAAGCCCCCGGCGCGACTAACGCCGAGGGCAACGCCAACGCTGCGGAGCGTACGGAAAAGCCGCGCCAATCAACGTTGTTCGACCTGACGGGCGAATCGATGCCGGTAGTCGATGCGGTGCCGATCCCTGACGATGCCGAGCATTGCGAAATCGCGGAGCGGGCCGATGCGCTGCGCCGCTTCCTGCTGGTCAACCCATCGGGCGGCACGTTGGAGCAAGCCCTGGGCTGGGCTGGCCTGCCGATCCCGCCACGGGGGCGCGCGCATGTCGTGAACGCTGAGGCCCCGCGCGCCGCGCAGCGGGCTGGCTGGGCCGTGCGAAGTGGTGGCGTCTGCCGCGCCGTGGCGAGCCGCGCCTTTCGACCCGGTGCTGTCGGTGTTCCCGCATGCGACCGATGCCGACACGGTGGCAGACCTGCTGCCGATCCGACAGGTTGAACGGTTGCGGATGGAATCCCTTCGTTTGCGCTAAATAGTCTATTTTCTTCTTGGCCCGGGACTGCCGACCATGGCGCGGCCCATTCCGATATGTTCAGGGTTTGTTCTGACTGTGCAAAAAACGTCCGGGGCTATGGTGCGGCTGTAAGGCCCTACCCCCTCCAGAGGACCCGCGCCCTGGACCAGTGACCGGGCGGGGAGCGTTGCATATCTGGACGCTACCGCCGGCGGTGGGACAGTGGTGGGATGGCAGCTTCCCCCGCTCTCAGATCCCGACCGCTAGAAACGAAAAACCCCCGGTTTTATCCAGGGGTTTCGCGTGGTACTCCTAAACGGATTTGAACCGTTGTTCGCGGACTGAGAATCCACTGTCCTAGGCCTCTAGACGATAGGAGCATCCATCTGACGGGTGCGAAGATTGGCGGGTCAGTCGCCTCTGTCAACTCCGGGCATGGTTGCAGCCGTGGTGCGCAATCGACCGCTCTGATTGGGAATCGAGGCCATCGCGCGTTCGAGCATAGGGAGCAGGGCGCGTGCGGTCTCGGCCTCGTCGCAGATCACTTCGTGGGCGCCTGCATCGAGCAACATCTGCACCTGGGCGGTGAACGGGGCGCGGGCGATGATGCGCAGACGGGGATCCAGGCTGCGCAACCGACTGGCGACCACCGCCGAGGCGTCAGCGACCGGGAAGGTCAGCACTACCAGGGTCGGACGATGACCGAGTAGCGGCATCCAGTCTTCCATGTCCTCGATACGGCCGCGATGGGTGCGCACGCCCAGGACGCCGTCCCATGGGGCCAGCAGGCGTTCGTTGCGGTCGACCAGCAGCAGCGGGACACCCTGGTTACGCAGGGTGTCGACGACGGTGTTGCCGACCGGGCCGAGACCGGCGATGACCACGGTGTCGCCAGTCTGGCGCAGGCCGGCGAGATTGGTGATCGGCAACAGCGGTCTGGCGAGTGCCGCCAAAAGCGGAGCCGAGGCCAGGGAGATGCAGGTAGTGGCGATGACCAAGTTGTAGAGATGTTGCTGGGCCGGATCGTCGGTATGCCCGAATGCACCGGCCGCCAGCACGAAGGCGAACTCGCCGACTTGGGCGAGCAGCAGGCCGCAACCCCAGGCTTGGCGCCACGGCAGGCCGGCCAGGCGCATGGCCAGGGCAGCCACCGGGGCTTTCACCACGATGGCCACCAGGGCGAGGGTGCTGACCTGGAACCAGTGTTCTGCCACGAAACGAAGGTCGAAGAGTGCGCCCATCGCCGCGAAGAAGAGGATCGCCGACAGGCCGGTCAGGGGCCGGGTCGAACTTTCCACCACTTCGCGGCTGCCGCGTCCGCCCAGGGCGAGGCCGGCAGCGAAGGCGCCGAGAGCCGCGCCCAGGCCGAGTCGTTCGGCCAAGCCAGCCGCGCCCAGGGCGATGGTGACGGCGAAGGCGACTTCCAATTCAGGGAGCTTGCTGGCGCGCAGTCGGGTGACCACCCGGCTGGCCATGGCGCGGCGCAACAACAGGGTGCCGCCGGCGAATACCAGAACACCGAGGCCGAGTTGTAGTGGTGAGGCGTGGTGGGAAACGGGCGCCAGGATGGCGATCAGCAGCAGCAGTGGCCCCATCGCCACGTCCTGCATCAGCGATACCGACAAGGATAGCTGGCCTTCGTTCCGGGCGCGCAGCTTGCGCTCTTCGAGGGCTCGCAGCAGCACGATCGAGCTGGTCATCGCCAGGCAGCTGCCCACCGCCACGGCGTAGGGCAATGGCAGTCCGGCCAGCATGGCGATCAGGGTGCCGACGACGATGGTGAGGGATATCTGGGTCGACGAGGCCACCAGGGTGGCACGCAGGCGCTTGCGG
>JBBQCI010000162.1:0-3718 GCA_038318565.1 Planctomycetota bacterium | reverse complement strand
ATGGCCGACGGATCGGGACTGATCCGGCCATCGTCCGCCGACTGGCCTCGGGAGATGCCGCCGCAGCGGTGGAACTGGCACTGCGCCGACTACGCGCCGCCGGCCTCACCGCGACCATCCGCGGCGGGACCACCGACCCTGTCACCGCCCGACGCTGGGCTGCCGCCCTCGCCTTCCCCATCACCCCACGGACGGCGGAACGCCTCGTCCGCCAACTCGATCCACACAACTCCCCGGAGACCTCCCATGCCCGTTGATCTCGTACCTCTCGCGAACGTCCATCGCCTCCTCTTCGCTATCCCCCTGGAACCGCTCCAGGGCAAGCGCTTCCAGGCCACCGGCTTTCCCAACCTTGGCGCCGCCACCTTTCAGACCAGGGATGGCCAGTGTCTGCTGGTCGAAAGCGCTCAAAGCACCGCCAATCGGTTGGAGAAGGTGGTGTGGGATGACGCCACTCAGGATCTTGTCGCGCCGCTGAAAGGTCTATCTCATGTTCGGGTCGTGCGGGGCGCAGGCGCCACCGAGAAGGATCGCAGCCGTGTGCCGCCGGAGCGGAAAGAATTTTTCACGGATTCGGTGCTGGAAGCCCATCGGATCAATAGCTCCTACCTTCTGGCGGGGAAAGACAGATCCTTTGAAAAATCTCTCACGGAAGCGTTGAAAGGGCAGGAAGTTGGTCCTGTCGACAGACGCAAATTGGCCAAGGTTCTCTTGACTCTGGATGTAGGGTCACTCATTCACGGAGTCTTTCTCGCAAAGAAAGACCTGGCTGGTGGTCGACATCGTTTGGCGCGAGCCTTGTCAGCTTTCATTGAGGCTGATGGAGTTCGGGTTGCACCGTCGGGAGGAGTGAAGAACGACCACGTTCATCCGGGAAAAGTCATTGGAGATACGAAGAGCCTCTTCGGAAATATCCCATTCCCTCGTGACGAATTCACCGCCGACGCCATCACCCTATACGTTAACCTCGATTTGGCTCAGATCCGCGGCTACGGCCTCGACGACAAGGCAGTGTTGATGCTCATCCTGCTCTCCTTGTGGAAGCTACGCGCCTTGCTTGATGGCGGTCTGCGGTTGCGCACGGCGTGTGACCTCCATGTCAAGCCGGGGACAAACATCGCTGCGACCAATGCCAATTTTACACTTCCCCCTCTGGAAACGCTTACCTCTGCCCTCATCTCAGCCATAGCCGCCTGCAAAGACGACATGACCGTGACCGTAGTTCCCTTCGATGATGATCTCAAAACAGGCACGGGAGACGAAGCAGAGCAGGGTGAACCGGGCGAGGACGACAAGGAATGACCACCCTTGCCATCCGCTTCCCAGGCCGGCGCTATCACGCGACGCCCTGGGGGCACCATGTGAACGAAGGGCTGATCGAGTGGCCGCCAGCACCGTGGCGGATCCTGCGCGCCCTGCTGTCGGTAGGCTTCACGACCTGCGGCTGGACCACGGTTCCGGACGCGGTGCGCAGCCTGATCGAAACCTTGGCCCCGGTGCTGCCGCGCTACCGACTGCCGCCGGCAGTCGGGGCCCACAGCCGGCATTACATGCCCACTGACGCCAAACCCACCCTGGTCTTCGACACCTGGGCACAGGTCGATGACGGCGAACTGATCGTCACCTGGCCGGTTTCCCTACCGCAGGCGGAACGGGAACTCTTGTCCGACCTGGCTACCCGGCTCAACTACCTCGGGCGCAGCGAAAGCTGGGTCGAGGCCCGGATGCTGGATGATGATCCGGTGGATCACGACTGTACCCCTGAAGACCCCGGCCACCCCGCACCGGGACCGGGCTGCGAGCAAGTGCCGCTGCTGGCACCGGTGTCGGCCGTCGCTTACGCCGCCTGGCGCAGCCCGCTGATCGAAGGAGTCCTGGCGGATCTGCCCCTACCCGAAGCTGGCAAGAAGCGGACGACAGCCAAGGATCAGAAGCTGCTGCAAGCCCGCAAGGACGCCGCTGCTGTCTATCCAGCGGACATCCTCGCCTGCCTGCTGGCGGATACGACCTTCCTGCGTGGCCATGGCTGGTCGCAGCCGCCAGGATCCCGCCGGGTATTCTATTGGCGGCGAGCCGACGCGATTGAGGCCGGCGCACCCCGTCCAGCACCGGTTTTGCCAACCCCAGCGCCTGTCGAAGCCATGCTGCTCTCGCTGACCACCGCCAGTGGCAATGATCATGCCCTGCCACCGGTGGCCCGCGCGTTGCCGCAGGGCGAACTCCTCCACCAAGCCCTGGTCGCCCATGGCGGCGCGGCCAGCCCGATGATCCGCGGAACGAATGACGAGCGACGGCCGCTGTCCGGTCATCAGCACGCTCATCTCCTGCATCTGGACCTGGATGGCGACGGCCACCTCGACCATTGCCTGGTCTGGGCACCTGCCGGTCTGGATGCTGCCGCCCAGACGGCGGTCCGCTCGGTCCGGCAGACGTTCACCAAGGGTGGGGCCATGCCGCTGCGTCTGGCCGTCGCGGCCAGCGGCAGTCGGGCGGATCTGCTTCGCCTTGGCGCCAGCATGGGTCAGGGGATGTGTCGCATTCTTGGACCATCACTTGGGTGCGCCGTCTGGCACTCGGTTACGCCCTTCGTCCCCCCGCGCTTCCCCAAGCGCAGCGGGCGCAACACGGTTCCGGGCCAGGTCCTCACCGAGTTAGCTGCTCGCGGTCTGCCGTCTGCACAGATTGAGGTCCTCGACGTGCGCGAACCTGGTTGGCTGTCGTTGCGTCATGCGATCCGCGTACGCCGTCGCGGAGGTTCGCCGCCACCGGTGGACTGCGGATTCGTCATACGCCTGACCTTCGCGGAACCGGTTCGCGGCCCCATCGCCCTGGGCTACGCCAGCCACTTCGGCCTTGGCCTGTTCGCCGCCGAGGCATATCAATGACCCCGAGCCTCATCGGAGAGGGCGCAGTCCCAGCGGACGACGATCAGCCTGCCATGGCCCACGCTCAGGCGGTCGTCCGGGACGACCGCTTCTTACCCGTGCGCATGCTGAACGAGTTCGCTTATTGTCCCCGCCTATATCATCTGATGCATGTTGAGTCCCGTTGGGCCGATAATGCGTTTACCGAAGATGGTCGCTGGACGCATCGTCGTGTTGACGCTGTTGCCGACGCCTTGCCAACGGCTGGCGGCGATGACCCGCCGGCGGTGATCCGCTCGGTCAGCCTGGGCAGCGAACGACTCGGCCTGACCGCCAAACTCGACCTGTGCGAACTGTCAGCCGGAGAACCCCAGCCACCGGGTGATGGCAATGGCCTGTTCCCGCCTGATCCTTCACCCACCGCTCCAACCGCCGTGCCAGTCGAGACCAAACGTGGTAGTGTACCAGACAATCCTGAGCGGTCGTGGGAGCCCGAACGTGTGCAATTGATGGCCCAGGGTCTGTTGCTGCGCGAACACGGCTGGGCTTGCGATCATGGCGTCCTGTACTTCGCACGGTCGCGCACGCGGGTGATCATCCCGTTCAGTGATGACCTGGAGTCGACCACCCTACATGTGCTCGGCAAGGCCAAGCTGGCTGCGCAGGACAGACGGCTGCCGCCACCGCTGATCGACAGCCCCAAGTGCAATGGCTGTTCGCTCAACGCCATCTGTCTGCCCGATGAAACGCATGCCCTTCAGGCCGTGCCACCAGATCCCGCGGCACCGCAGGTTCGACGGCTGTATCCTGCCCGCGACGAAGCACAGCCGCTCTACGTGCAAGAGCAGGGTGCC
>JBBQCI010000161.1:0-3733 GCA_038318565.1 Planctomycetota bacterium | reverse complement strand
TTTTCCGGACACGAGATGGAATTGGGCATCGCCACGGCGGTCATCCTGCTGATCGATCGCGATCGGCGGTGCTTTCCATGTCGCTGGGCGCAGGGCGGTTCCCGTACCGCCGGAGGCCAGCGCCGGGCCCGCCCGCTGAACGTCGGTCAACTGTGTCAATGACCCTGTGACCGCACGGCCAGCAGGGCGTACAGACAGCCGGCTCCAGACGCGTGGCGATACGGAGATCCCATGTCCAACCTCTTCCGCAGCTGCGTCCTCATCCTGTGCGTCTGCGCCCTGGTCAGGGCCGAGACCGCCCACACCGGTCTGGCCTGGGACCTCTCCCACGGCCCGTTGAAAATGGACGCCAACAAGCGCAACATTGTGCACGCGGATGGGACGCCTTTCTTCTATATGGCGGACACGGCGTGGCAGAACATCCAGATGACGGATGCGGAGTGGGATCTGTACCTGGAGACGCGGCGTTCCCAGGGCTTCAACGTCATCCAGCTGCCGCATGCCTTTGGTGGCAACACCCCAGAGTTCCGGTCGCCGGTAGAGCCGATGTGGTTAAACAACCAGGTGTTCCAGACGCCGAATCCGGCCTTCTTCGACCGTTGGGACGCCATCTACGACAAGATCCAGGCGAAGGGCATGTATGTCGCTATATGGCCGTTTTGGGGCTATGGGGTCAGCCGGCCGAGCAATCAATGGCACTACGGCCAGTGGCTGGGCAATCGCTTCAAAAATCGGACGAATATCATCTGGGTGCTGGGCGGGGACTCGGATGCCCATCAGGATGCGCCAGGACGGGCCCTGTATGACGAGCTCGCCAAGGACATCACCATCGGCGTCACCGGCTCAGAGAACTACGACGGGCTGCTGATGACCTTCCATCCCATCGGCCCGGGCAACACCGCGCCGTACTTAAACAACGCGCCCTGGCTGGATCTGCACTCGGTGCAGTCGGGCCACAATTACGGTCCTCGGCCCGAGGCCTCCTTCGCCTACGCGCAGACGCCGACCAGGGGGCTGCTCGAACTGGAGACGAAGTACGAGGACATCGGCATCAGCTTCAACGAGGCCAACGGGAAGTTTACACCGGCGCTGGTGCGCCAGGCCGAGTACTGGTCCTTGTTCGAGGGCGCCACCGGCGTGGCCTACGGCCACCACTCGGTGTGGCAAATGTTGACGGGCGGTTCCAACCCCTGGAAGGAGGCGATCAAGGCCCCCGGAGCCTGGAATATGCTCAGCCTGCGTCGGCTGATGCTGTCGCGCCCGCTGATGAACCGCATCCCGGATGACACCGTGATGGCCGAGAGCCTGCTCGACGGCTTTGACCGGCGGCGCGCGACCCGCGCTAGCGACAGCTCGTACGCGATGGTCTATGTGGCCAACGGCGGGACGGTCGCCATCAACATGGGCAAGATCAGCGGCAGCACGGTGAAGGCTTGGTGGTTCGATCCGCGCACCGGCTCGGCCTCGGTGATCGGCGAATACGCGAACACCGGCACGCGCTCGTTCAACGCGCCGGACGCCCCGTCAAGCGACCGGATGCAGCCCAAGGACTGGATCCTGGTGCTCGACGACAAGGGCCGCGGCTACGGCGCCCCCGGCGCCCCCGGCGGCGATGGCAGCGGCGGCGTGGTCAACCAGACGCCGAGCGTGACCCTGACGTCCCCGGCCAGCGGCACCAACGTCCTCGCACCGGCGACCATCAGCCTGACCTCGACCGCCAGCGATGCTGATGGCACGGTAACGAAGGTCGAGTTCTTCAGCAATTCCACCAAGCTGGGCGAGGACACCTCCAGCCCCTACGACTTCACCTGGTCGAACGTGGCCGCAGGCAGCTACAGCCTGACCGCCAGGGCGACCGACAACGCGGGCGCGGTGACCACCTCGGCGGCGCACACCGTCACGGTGCAGGCGCCCGGCGGCGGCGGCGGCACCGGGTTGACGGCAGTGTACTTCGACAACATAGACTTCACCGGCGCCAGCATCAGCCGCACCGACGCCACGGTGGACTTCGACTGGGGCGACGGCAGCCCGGACGCCGCCATCGGCGCCGACTCCTTTAGCGCCCGCTGGACCGGCCAGGTCGAAGTCCCCGCCACCGGGACCTGGAGCTTCACCACCACCAGCGACGATGGCATACGCCTGTGGGTGAACGGGGTCCAGCTCATCAATGCCTGGGTTAACCAGGGTCCGACCAGCTACAGCGGCAGCATCGCCCTGACCGCCGGCCAGCGCTACGACCTCAAGCTGGAGTACTTCGAGAGCGGCGGCGGCGCCATGGCCAGGCTTGCCTGGAGCGGCCCCGGCCAAGCCAGCCAGGTCATCCCCAGACAGTACCTGGCGCCAACCAGCGGCGCGCCGACGAATGCGGCACCGACGGTGGCGCTGACCGCGCCGGCCAATGGCGCCACCGCCCCGGGCAGTTTCGCCATCAACGCCACCGCTGCCGACAGCGATGGGACGATCGCCAAGGTCGAGTTCTTTGCTGGCGCGACCAGGCTGGGCGAGGACACCAGCGCGCCGTACACCTACACATGGAACAATGTGGCGGCTGGCACCTACAGCCTGACCGCCAAGGCTACCGACAATGCCGGCGCAAGCACGACGTCCACCGCAGTCAGCGTGACGGTGATGGATCTGCAGACGGTCCGCGATCATTTTGGCACCCGCCTCGGCGATCCCGGTTGGACCGGACAAGGTGACGCCAACGGCGATGGCCGGGTGGATGCGGCCGACGTGAGCGTGGTGGTCCGCGCCCTGGGGAACTGACATGAACGGCACCGGCACGGCCTGGCAGGCGTGGCGCGAGAACGCCAGCGGTGCCGCCTTCGATCAGGTCATCGCGCCGCTACTGAGTACCGCCCGCGCGCAGGCAGCCCGCATCCTCGGTCGCTGGGGCGATCCCGACGACGCGGTGCAAGAGGCATTGCTCCGCTTGCTGACGTTGCGTGCGCACCTGCATCCCGACGCCGACCCCGCCGGCATTCTTGGGAATCTCGTGCGCTGGAAAGCGCTGGTGCAACGCCGCTCGGCCCGCCGACGCTGGCGCCGCGAGGCGTGCCTGCCAGATGATCTGGCCTGCGCCCAGTCGACTGAGCACCTGGGCCTGGATGCGGCGCTGGCCCGCCTGGAGCCGGCGCAGCAGGAACTGCTGCGCCGGCGTTATGTCGATGGCATCAGCCTCAGAGTCATCGCCGAGAACCTGAACCTGCGTCCTGCGACGGTGACGACTAGACTGCACCAGCTGAGGAACCAGGTCCAAGCCCTGCTGGCGGCGGGCTGAGCGCCAGCAAGCGGCGATGGCAGCGGCAATCAGCCACGCATCACGTCAGGCTACGCGGCTCCAGGTGACGACTATCACCAGGTAGCTGCAGCGTTGCAGCTTGGCTTATGGTCGCTTAGACCGGCGGGCCGGCGCGGCGCGAAGGGGAGGGAGCTTGGTGACGAATATCGGCGTAACGTGTTGTTTGTCACCGTTGACCCGTGTAGATCCGGCCCTGGCTGATCGTCAGCCGGTTGAACGCAGCGCATCGTCAAGCCCAACGGCAGCGCCGGCGACGCTACGACGAGACGCCTTGTCCGTCGCCGCTCACCCTTTTCCGGACACGAGATGGAATTGGGCATCGCCACGGCGGTCATCCTGCTGATCGATCGCGATCGGCGGTGCTTTCCATGTCGCTGGGCGCAGGGCGGTTCCCGTACCGCCGGAGGCCAGCGCCGGGCCCGCCCGCTGAAC
>JBBQCI010000160.1:0-3784 GCA_038318565.1 Planctomycetota bacterium | reverse complement strand
CACCCCACTGGTGGTGATGATCGTCATCCCGTTCTCGCTCCTCGGCGTGCTGCCGGCGCATGCCGCCTGGGGCGCCTTCTTCACCGCCACCTCGATGATCGGCTTCATGGCCGGCGCCGGCATCGTGGTACGCAACTCGGTTATCCTGGTCGACTTCATCGAAGCCGAGATGGCGGGCGGCAAGAGCCTAGAGGAAGCCGCCATCCAGGCCGGCATCGTCCGCTTCCGTCCCATGCTGCTCACCGCCCTCGCCGTCGTGGTTGGCGCCGGCATCATCCTGGCCGACCCGATCTTCCAGGGCCTCGCCCTGGCGCTGATGGCCGGTTCGCTAGCCAGCCTGCTGACCGCCCCGGTTCTGGTGCCGCTCTTGTATGTACTGCAACGCAAGTGGCTGAACTGAGCGCATAAAAGCATGGTCGTCAGGCGCAGGTTACTGGGAGGACTTCTTGCGTTGCTTCTCCTCGCCGGCAATGCGGCCATGGTGCAGGCCGTTGCATGGGCCACGATGCTGGCCTCGCGCTCTGCTAGCCTGGGCTGGACTGCCGCAGTGGAGTCAACCTTTAGTGGCGCAAAACCGTGCCACCTCTGCCTTGCTGCCAAGTCCCTGCGCGAACAACCGCAGCCGACCACTCCCGCCCCCGAGGTGAAGCTGGTCGTGTCGCTCGCCGCCCCAGCCCCGGTCTTGATGCAGTCGCTTTCACCGGCTGTGGACGTGTTGATCGCGCCGACGGTGTCGTGCGTCCAGCCGGCCGGGCACAGTCCGGCCCCAGAGCCGCCGCCTCCGCGGCACTGCTGATTCCACCAGTCGTCCCTCTCCCTCCCGTCCTGCCGTTTCCTGCGGCGGGTACATTCGCGACGTGCCATCGGCACGCCGCCTTAGGAATCGATCCATGCCCGTCCGTCCCGTCGCAATCCTTGTCCTCATCGCCGCGTCCCTTTCGGCCGCTGAAACCATCATCGTCACAGCTGAACCCGAATCAGGCGTCCGCCTCTTTGGCCGGCCAGATCCTGCCGCCGATCTGCGCGATCTTCCCGGTGTCGCCGGTATTCGCATGGGCGGATTGGGCATCGATCCGGTGGTGCGCGGCCAATCGGGCTCGCGACTGCTCGTCCTGGTCGACGGGGCCTGTCCGCATGGCGGCTGCCCCAACCGCATGGATCCGCCAACCAGCTACGCTCCAGCCGGAGCCGACCAGGTGCGGGTGGAGCCGGGCGGCCTTGGCGTGCGCCACCCCGGCGCTCCGCTCGGCATCGTCCATCTCGACACTCCTGCACCTGTCTTCACCAATGGGCGCTCGCACGAGGCCACGGCCCATGCCCGCGTCACCGGCAACGGTGAAGGCCGCAGCGGCGGCGCCGGCCTGGCGATCGGCGGTGCCGCCGGCTTCGCGCAGGCTCGCTTCGAGTCCGCCCGCGCCGGGAACTACGAGGACGGCAATGGCCGTGAGGTGCGCAGCGCCTACCGCAGCAGCAAGGCGGGCGGCACCCTCGGATGGACGCCTGATGCACAGACCCGGGTCGAGTTGTCGCACGACCTGACGCGCGAGAGGGATGTACTCTACGCCGGTGCCGGCATGGACGCGCCTACTTCCGACGGCGCCACCAGCTCTCTGCGCCTGCGACGAGCCAGCGACCACGGCCTGCTCGCCAGTCTGACTGCCGATATCCATGTCAGCCGGGTCGAGCATCTGATGGACAACTATAGTCTGCGTCCTGCGGTCGGCATGCTCATGCGGGTGCCATCGCAGAGCGACACCTCGGGCGGGCGAGCCGCGGTCGATGTGCGCCTGCCGGTCGGCACGCTTGGCCTCGGCCTCGACGGCGATCAACTCGCGCAGGATGCGCGCCGCTACAGTGGCATGACGCCCAGCGCCGTCAGCACCCTGAACTCGGCGATGTGGCCCGATATACGCCAACGCCGCATGGGTGCGTGGGGCGATCTCGCCCTGGAGGCGGCCGACGGCCTGCGCGTCGTCCCTGGTCTGCGTTACGATGTGGTTGATAGCCGGGCAGGCGACGCCGCCGTTGATCCGCCAGGCCTGCCGCTGTCGCCCGACGCCCTGTACGCGCTGTACTACGGCGCCGAGGCTGACGACCGGCGTGAACATCTGTACGGGATGGCCCTGCGCGTTGAGCGGGACCTCGCCTCATCGGGCTTGGTCGAGTTCGCGCTGTCGCGGCAGCAGCGAGCAGCTGATCCCACCGAACGATTCATCGCCGCTAACGGCATGTCCCCCAGTCAGCGGTGGATCGGCAATCCCTCCCTGGAGGCCGAAACGCACTGGCAGGCTCAGGCGAGGATCGGCGACGCTCCTCGCAACGGTATGGATTGGCAGGCCGAAGCCTGGATCGATCTGGTACAGGACCATATCCGCCGCGATCGAGCTCGCGCCCAGCCAGGCGTGCTGAGCGCTGATCAAGCGACCATCTATCGCAACGGCGAGGCCCTGCTGCTGGGTGCCCTGGCCAGCGGCGAGATCGAGGCCACCGGATGGCTGGCATTCAGTGGTGACACCGCCTGGACCTGGGGAGAAGACCGAGACAGCGGCCAGCCCTTGGCTCAGATCCCGCCACTGGCCGGTCGCGTCGCTGCCCGCTTCGGTCCGCCCGAACTGCACGGTCAGGCGATCCTGCGCTGGTCGGCGCGCGCCACTCGGGTTGACGATGATCCGGCGACCGGCTCGGCCCAGGATGCCGGCGAGACCCCGGCCTGGGCCGTCCTCGACCTGCGCCTGACCTGGCGCGCACGGGAAGAGCGCGGTGAACTGGCGGTGGGCGTCGACAACCTCCTCGACCGCACCTATGCCGAGCACCTCAACAAGCCCAGCGCCTTTGATCCCACCGCCGTGCGGGTGAACGAACCTGGCCGCAGCATCTGGCTGTCGGCCTCGGCCACATTTTAGAATCTCCCATGGACGACCTCACCCTGTTCCTTGAGGGGGCCGCACCTACCTACAGGACCAGGTAGATGGCCATAGCGATACCGCTCATTGCCATGGCATAGGCGATCCACCCCGCCACAAACGGGAACCAGTGCGGTGGCAGTTCCTTCTCAGAGAGGGTTTTCACGAAGCGCTGGAACTGGATCGCTGCCCCTAGGCAGGTCAACGCACCCAACACGACCATAACGGTGCCGATCGCTAGCGAGAGCTCTGGCTTGTTGGCAGGGATCGCGTCGTGAGGCGCGATGTAGCGAAGAAAGATTCCAAACTTCGCCACCACGAATCCCAGACCGATAGTGGTGATCCCGGTGCGGATCCAGGCCAGCAGCGTGCGTTCGGCGGCGAAGTAGACCCGCGGATCATCCAGGTAGCTCATGCCATCAACCTTGGTTGCACCCATGTCCGGGCAAGGCGTAGGCAAGATGCCGTATTGATTGAGTGAGTGTTCACGTTCCCTGAAACGGCAGCGGCACATGGACGGGGTGAACTCCCCACACCCAGCTGGCCGAAGACTCTACCGTGGATCCGCGATCTCGTCGTGGCTGGAAACAGCGTTCAAATGGCTGACCCGGTCTTGCCGATTTGCTGTCGGTCAGGTCTATTGGCAAGACCGGATCGAGCATTGGGCGGCGTTCACCGACCTAGGGTCGTCCAACAAAGAGTAAAAACGAGCGCAGGGCTCCGGTATAAGCAAGGACGATGTGAACACCCCGGCTTCGCTGGTGCAGACAAGTTCCCATCCGTTCAGGGAAGCCAACCGGCGACAGAGCGCCAGGCCCAGTCCGGCATGGCGTCCGGTAGCACCACGCCCACCGTCGCCACGCCAGAACGGCTCGGCAAGA
>JBBQCI010000159.1:0-3798 GCA_038318565.1 Planctomycetota bacterium | reverse complement strand
TGGTGCAGACAAGTTCCCATCCGTTCAGGGAAGCCAACCGGCGACAGAGCGCCAGGCCCAGTCCGGCATGGCGTCCGGTAGCACCACGCCCACCGTCGCCACGCCAGAACGGCTCGGCAAGATGCGCGACCTGATCTGGCGACAGGGTTGGTGCCGGATTGGCTATACAGAGAGACCCATCGGCACCGTACTGCTCGCATACCACGGTTACCGCGGCTCCATCCGTTGCGTGCGAAACAGCGTTGTCGAGCAGGTTGCGCAGGATCAGCCCGAGATGATCGGGGTCTCCAACAACGTGATGCGGCGGAATCTTCAAGGCATCTGGTAGCATGATGCCGCGCTGCCGGGCTTCGGCAGACACCCCAGCCAGCGCGGCCATCAGGGCGGTCTCGATATTGATGTTCTCGCGTCGCGCCGGTTCCCGGCCGGATTCCAGCCGGGTGAGCAGCAGGAGCCGCTCGACCATGTGGATCGTATCGGTCACCACCGCCCGGCTGCGCACCAACGCCTGGCGGTACTCGGCGCCTGCACGTTCCCGGGCCAGGGCGTGGTCGATGGTGGCGGCAAGGCCAGCGAGCGGCGTGCGGAGTTCGTGGGCAATGTTGCCAGCGGTGCGCCGTTCACGTTGCAGCAGGTCGTGGGCGGCAGCAAGGAAGGCATCGGCACGCTCGACTATCCCCCGCAGTTCGCGCGGCACGGAATCGGCGTCAACCGCGATCCGGTCGTCCTCGGGCTTGGAGGCGGCGATGGCCTGGGCAATGCGATCGACCGGCCGGATCACCGTACGCACCAGCACCAGGGCGGCGAAGCCGGCCAGGATGGCGGCGACGGCTGTCGCGGTGCCCAGCGCCCAGGCCACTGCGCGCAGGGTGCTGTGCAGTGCTGTATCCGCACGGCCGACAAGGCAGGTGAAGGTGTCGTTTCCACTGGGCGTCTCAGTGTCCCAGCGACCACGCCCTCCGACCGATGTCACCGTTCCCGTGGCATGGCCGATCCGTCCCGGCTTGCCATCGGGCATGTCGACCGGGCCATCACCGGCCTGGGCGAATGCGGCCCCGTCAGCTGACGACAGGCGCATGGAACCACGGCTATCCACGACCACCCACCAACCGTCCAGGCTGGGAGCCGTGGCATTCCCCATCCCCATCCCCATGCCAGCCCAATGCAGGTCCTCACCGCGCCGCCGCAGTTGCGACAGGAGGCGCTGCGCGTCGGCCTGCAGGTCAGTGTCTGCCGCCGCGATCAGGTGGACCCGCACGCTGAACCAGGCCGCGCCCGAGGCGACGGCCGAACTCAGCGCCACGGCCAGCACCGTCCCCATCAGCAGGCGACGGCGGATCGAAATCATGGCGCCGCATCCAGGACATAGCCCAGACCGCGCCGGTTGGTGATCAGGCCATCGGCACCGGCCGCCGAAAGCTTCCGCCGCAGATTGGCCAGATGGACCTCAATGCGGTTGGGATTGGGTTCCTCGTTGAAGTCGTAGCAGTGCTCCCACAGCGCATCGCGGGACACCACTGTCCCGACGTGATGGACCAGATGCTCCAACAGGCACCACTCCTTGGCGGTGAGATCAAGGACCCGCGCTCCGACCGCGGCTTGACGGCGGCCGATATCCACCTGCAGGGGTCCGACCGTAATGGTATTTTGGACCGCGCCCGAGGACCGGCGCACCAGGGCCTTCAGACGGGCGAGCAGTTCCGGCAGCGCCACCGGTTTGACCAGGTAGTCGTCGGCGCCGGCTTCGAGACCTGCGATCCGCTCCGGCACCTCGCCCCGGGCGGTAAGCATGAGCACGGGATCGCGACGCCCCGCCGCACGCAGGCGGCGCAGGATCTCGTCGCCCGACAGGCGCGGCAATTGCCGGTCCAAAATAATGGCGTCGTAGACCGCGTCCTGAGCGTGCCACCAACCCTCCTCGCCGTCGACCGCCGCATCCACGGCGCAGCCCTCTTCCCGCAGGTAGGCGGTGAGAGCGACGCGCAGCGGCGCATAATCTTCGACGACGAGGAGGCGCATGGCTGGAGATCAGCCGTCCGCGGGCTTGGTCAGGCAGGAGCCGTCACGCAGTCGCTTGCCCTGTCCCTGGCCTTTGCCCTGGCCCTTGCCGCAACCAGCGCCCTGTCCCTGGCACGCCCCGTTGCCGTCGCGCTTGCGCAGGCATTGGCCCTTTTCCTGGCCGGCTTTCTGGCCGGCCTTCTGACCCTGACCAGAGCCAGGCACATTGCCAAGCGGGCAGGTGACGGTCTGGCCTTCAGCCGGGACAGCCGGCTTGGGCGTATCCTCGGCAGCTACCGCGATGCTGACGCAGAGTGCGAGGATGGTGGTGATGATGAAGCGGACCATGGTGACCTCCTTGGGTCGGGGTTCGCCGGTCAACATACCAGCCATCCTGAAGCGAAGCTGAAGTCTAGCGACCGCAGGCATGGCCAGTATGGCCATGGTCGTGGTGATGGCCGTGGTCGCAGGCACTGGCCTCGCCGCCGATCGCTAGCGTCCCCGCACGATGCTGGGCCATGACGGCATCGACCAGGGTGCCTTCAGGCACGACGGCCAGACGCACACCAGCCTGGGCGAGATGGCCGGCGGCACCACGCCCAATGGCGGTGCAGATCACCACGTCGCAGTCGGCCACGGCCTTGGCGAGGTTTCCACAGCACCCTTCGGCTGAGCGTTGGCCGCGTGTGCCGGACGCGTCGATCGCGATCAGTGGGAAATCGTGGCCGAAGCGTGCGACCTGCTTGCCGTCTGGTGAGGTGGAAATAGCGATGGATGCGAGGGTGAATGCCATGATCAGGTCTCCGATGCGGTCGGCGTCGCTGAACGGGCGCCAGTGGGGTTGAGGACGAGGTGCATGCAGCAACTGCCGCAGGCGGGGCAACGTGTCAGTGAGGCGGGCCCCGGCCAGGAGCCACGGCAGTCGGCGCATTCCTGAGCCGCGTCCGCAGGCTGGTCGATGACGAGTGAGCAGCCCTCGACCAGGGCCTTGGCCACGGCCTTGCGGGCGCGCTCCAGAATGCGACTAACGGTTGGGCGCGAGACGCCCATGCGAGCGGCAGCCTCGGCATGCTCCAGGCCCTCGTGATCGCACAGACGCAGGGCCTCCCAGCCATCGGCACTAAGGTGGACCTCGGTCAACTCATACATGGGTACGCCCCGAGGCTTGAACACCTGGGCACGGGGGCGGCCGGCGATCCGGCGCTGGCACTGCGGTCGGACCATGGCAGAGTTATGAGCATGTGTGCAAAACAGGCAAGCAGCGATTCGCCCCGCCAGCACGTGGCCATCCTCGACGCCATTTCTGAGGGTGTTTTCACGGTGGATGCCCAATGGCGCATCACCTCGTTCAACCGCGCCGCCGAGACCATCACCGGCATCATCCGCGCCGAGGCCATCGGCCAGCCCTGCCGAGCCGTGTTCCGCGCCTCGGTCTGTGACGGACACTGCGCCCTGCGCGAGACCATGGAACGCGGCGAAGCCATCCATTGCCGGCGTATCGAGATCATCGACGCGGACGGCAGTCGCCGGCCGGTGAGCGTGTCCACCAATCTGCTGCACGATCCTGACGGCCAGGTGGTCGGCGGAGTCGAAACCTTCCGCGATCTGCGCCACGAGGACGCGCTGCGCAAGGCGATCCGCAAGGATGTCCAACTCGGTGATCTGGTGGCGATCAGCCCCGCCATGCGCCGGGTGCTGGACGTGTTGCCGGCGATCGCCGGATCGTCGACCACCGTGCTGATCAGCGGCGAGAGCGGCACCGGCAAGGAGTTGGTCGCCCGCGCCTTGCACCAGTTGTCA
>JBBQCI010000158.1:0-3946 GCA_038318565.1 Planctomycetota bacterium | reverse complement strand
GAGAATCTCATCCGCATGTCGGTCGGTCTCGAGGATTGCGACGAACTCATCGCGGATCTTGATCAGGCCTTGGCTGTCATCTGAAGCACATCCTGGAGGCGGTTTCCGTGCCTCCAGGATGCCTGTTTCATTACTTCGCTGCGTCGGCCTTGGGGGCCTCAGCCGGCGCGTCGACCAGCTTGCCTTCTTTGACCAGCTTGCCTTCGGTGGCGGCCTGGGCGTAGAGAGCCTTGCCCTTCTTGTCGAGCTTGGCGACGGTGTCGGCATCTTCCTTGCTCGCGAAGCCGATGATGACTTCCTTGCCATCAACCATGACGGTGACGGTCTTCACCTTGGCGTCGATCGCCACGCCCGAGATCGGATCGAGCTTGTTGGCCGCAACCGGAGCAGCGTGCTTGGGTGGCGTGGTGGTCTCGGCGCTGAAGGCGGCTCCGCCCAGGCAGGCGAGGATGGCAGTGGTGAGGAGGATACGGGACATGGAAGGCTCCAAGATGCCGGGATAATCCGGCCATTGATGCAGGAACGCTGCTGCGGAGGGCAGCAGGATGACATCCCAGCGGCCCATGTAGACGTCCATCGTAAACGTACCTTACCACGATGACCATGCGGCTGTCGATAATCCTGGGCAAACGCAACGTTTGAATCAATGTGCTGTGCCACTTGTGATTCCAGTCACAGTCATCAGGGTCATACGCATGCGTTCATTGTACCTGCTGCTCCTAGTCGCGTCTGTGTTCGCTGCCGATCAGCCCCGGGTTGGTAGTTTCTCGACGATCTTCACCGAGCGACATCCGGAAAGCTCCTACGAGCGCATGCGCATCCGCTACGGCTGGGGCGACCCCAATGACGGGGCACTCTACGATATTGCTAAGGAATCCTTCGATGTGCTGGTGCCGTCAGGCTATGATGGCAGCACGGCCTACGGTCTGGTCGTCTATACCAGTCCGGGCAAGGGTGGCGGAGCTGGTGGATATGCCCAGGTGCTCGCTAAGCACCGGTTGATCTGGATCGGGGCGGCCAACGTGGAGAACGATCGCAATTCAGTGCCACGCTGGGGGCTTTCGCTGGATGCGCAGTGGAACATGCGCAAGCAGTACCGTATCGATCCGCGTCGGGTTTATGCTTGTGGCTTTAGCGGGGGCGGGAGATGCGCATCGATGGTGGCGCCGACGTATGCCGATCTGTGGAGTGGCGCCATCTACTTATGCGGCTGCAATTCACCTGTCTGGCCATCAGAAAAGCTGGTCGGCAAGCCGATTCGCGATCTGGCAATGGCGAACCGCTATGCCCTGATGACTGGCAGTGATGACTTCAACAAGCCAGGAACCCTCAGCCTCTTCCAGAGCATGCAGGGGATGAAGTTTCAGCATGTCGACTACTTCGAACAGCCGGGTCTGGGTCATGCCATACCGGCTCCTGAGTGGTTTGAGAAGGGGATCGTAGCCGTCGACCAGCCGCTGATTGTAGAGGCCACCACCCTGCTGTCCCAGGCCAAAGGGTTCGAGAAGTCCAAGCCATTTGAAGCGTGCAGGATCTACCGTCGGATCATTGCGGAATTCCCGATTGCCAGCGAGGTCTGCGCTGAAGCCAAGGGACGGTTCGATGCTGTTGCCCCAGCCGTCGATACGATGTTGCGTACCGAGCAGGCGAAGCTGGCAGGCGCAGCTGCCGACAAACTACGCGTATTCGCTGCCAAAGCCGAGGGCTTCTCGTGTGCCGAGGATGCCAAGGCCCAAGCCGATGCGGCAGGTGGCGTCGAGTTGGACGCCCTCTTGGCCAAGCCCGGGACGACCCTGCCAGATCGGCTGGCGAAATTCCAGATAGCGTGGATCGGATTCGCATGCGCCGTGCGCGCTGCGACCGCCTATGATGGGCTGGCTTCAGCAGCGCTTGTGCCGGTCGCTGCCTTGCCTGCCGGCAAACGGGCCAAGCCGCTCGCCAAGCTACTCAAGGATTGGCAGGAATGCCCGAGTCGGACGCGTACGGCCGTGCTGCTCGACGAGGACCTCGCTGCCGAGCTGGAGGTCATCTTGGCGATCGACAAGGTCGCTACGCGCGGCCCGAAGCTGGTCGCTTTCGCCAACGCCTGGCCAGGCACAACTGCGGGTACCCGTGCCGAGGAAGAAGCAAAGAAGCTGATGGTACCAGCCAAGAAGTAAGCGCATTAGCGAGCGGCGAGATCATTCCTGCAACGGGCGACGATTACATCCACAGCGTCAATTTGTGCCTGCTTCAACGGCATCGGCAGATCGCCAAGCTCCGCTCCCTGGGAAGCGGTCCTGGCCCCGACGATGATGCCGGCCACACCTTCGTGGCACAGCAGCCAGCCGACCGCGAGCTGCGGAACGGTCAGGTCGTCTTCCTCAGCAAGGGTGCGTAACTCATCGACGGCCTGCAGCCAGCGTGCCAGGTTCGGTCCGCGGAAGTCATCACGTTCCCCGCGGTGATCGCCGGGCGGGAAGGTCTTGTCCGACGTCCAGGTGCCGGAGAGCAGTCCGCGGAATAACGGCGAATAGGCGAGCAGGCCAACGTTGTGATCGACGCACCACGGCAGCACCTCGGCGCCAGGTTCAGGTTTCACCAGTGAAAAGCCGTTTTGTACGCTGTGCAGCGGCACTCCGGTCGCATGCCAGTCGTCCAATTGGCTGCTTGAGAAGTTGCTGACGCCGATGGCGCGGATCTTGCCTGCTTTCAGCAAACCGGCGCAAGCGGCTGCCGTTTCGGCAACCGCTTGCGGTGCTGGCCAGTGCAGTTGGAATAGGTCGATCCGTTCGACGCCAAGCCGGACCAGTTCCTCGTCGCAGTCGCGCACCACCTGGGCGGCCGAACCATCGGTGATCCGCGCGCCATCGACGAGGTGATGACCAAACTTGGTGAAAATCAGCGGCCGCTGCGCCGCCGGGATGTTCTTGATGACCCGGCCAACCACGTTGGAAGCCTTGCCTTCGCCATAGATCGGCGCGGTGTCGATCCAATTGACCCCGGCATCAAGGGCCGCGCGTATCGCCGCTTCGCTGGCGTCATCATCCTGCCCACCCCACATCCATCCGCCGATGGCGAATGCACCAACGCCGACAGCGGTGATGTTCATGTCCGAAGAACCAAGAGGGCGTTTGATCATGTTAATTGACGTGGTTGCTGAAATCAGGCCCCATCCGACGGGATGGAGATCTTCGCCATCGCGAACGCCAGTTGCAGCTCTTTGCTGCCGTGCTTGTCGAATGCGATGGTTGCGACGCGGGATTCGGGCGGACCGCGCAGGGTCATCACGGTGCCGCGACCGAAGGTGGCGTGGATGATGCGTTGCCCCGGGTTCAACTGGTCCTCGTCGAGTACGCGGTCATCACCGATCTGGGTGCTGGGACGCAAGCTGCTGCCCTTTTTGATCAGGCCGCTGTCGAGCGCTGATTCGATTGCCTGAACCGCCTGTTCGCGGGACGCCTGTGGCGTCATTCGGCGGCTACCGGGAGACGGAGTCGGATCGGGCACCGCATGCCGACCAGTGGCATCCTTATGGGTGAAGCAGGTCGAGGGAATCTCGGCGAGGAACCGGCTCGGCTGGTAATGGAAGGTCTGGCCGAACAACATGCGGCAGCGCGCCCGCGACAGGTACAGTTCCTGCATCGCGCGGGTGATGCCGACGTACATCAGGCGGCGTTCCTCCTCCAGCTTGGATTCTTCGATCGACTGACCGCGGATCATCGGCAGTAGGCCCTCTTCCAGGCCAGCGATGAAGACCACCGGGAATTCCAGACCCTTGGCAGCGTGCAGGGTCATCAACTGGACGCGATCCTGGCCGGCTTCGCGATCTTCGCGAGAACCGGCTTCGGCGTTGAGGCCGACTGTCTCCAGGAAGCCGCTGAGGCCACCGGACGGTTCGCTTTCGCGATACTGCTCAGCAGCGGTGATCACCTCGCGCATGTTGCCCAGGCGGTCTTCCATCTCG
>JBBQCI010000157.1:0-4034 GCA_038318565.1 Planctomycetota bacterium | reverse complement strand
TCGCCATGACCATCATCATGATCATGATCACGACGAGCATCTCGACCAGGGTGAATGCACGTCTCATCGGCTGGCGACCTCGGTAACGGTGGGCTGTTCCCAGCGTGTGCCGGCTTCCAGGCGCCTGGGAGCGCCGCCAGTGGGGCGCAGTTCGACTGATCCGCGGGTGACGCGAACAACCGTCCGCAGCGGGCCGACGTCGATGGCGGCCGAGGCGTCGGCTAGGCTGATGGTGGCCGCGGCGGTGCGCACGGCGAACAGTTCGCGACCGTGCAGGTCCGCTGACATCTCGCCATGTTCGAGCACGACGCGGCGGTGCAGCTCGTCAGCGGCTTCGATCACGGCGACGGATCCGGCGGAGAGCTCGCAACGTCCGCCGATCAAGTTGATCGCCAGGTCGGATCCGGCGGTGACCTCGATACGGTCGCCGGCGCGCAGTCGGAAGCCTTCGACGGCCAGCACCGTCTCGCCCCCGCGCAACACCCGAACGGTACCGTTGGCCGCCGCGACGGTTGGTACCAGGGCCTGGGTGCGCAGCCCGATCACCGCCAGCGACAGCACCGCCAGCCCGAGGGCAAGCAGGGCAGCCACGGCGGCGATTGACGACCACCAACGGCGCGGCCGGACGATCGTCGCAGGTTGCGATGGCTGGTGGGTCGGCACATGCACCGCCAACAGGCGGGCGGTACCAACGTCGCCGGCAGCCATGCGGCGGCCGACCTCGCCGAGATGGGCGTGGAGACGTGCCAGGGCGACGAAGCGTTCACGCAGGTCCTGGTCGGCGGCCATGGCGCTATTGAGACGTCCGACCACGGCCGCATCACCAGCATCGGACAGGTACAGCTCGGTGTCCTCGTCAAAGCGGTCGGTGGTCATGCGACCTGTCCCTGCATGCAACCAGCCAGCGCTTTATAGATGCGGCTGAAAGTGGCGTGCACCGCCCCCACCGTCTTGCCGACTCGCATGGCAATGGCTTCACCCGTGAGATCGTCGGCGAAGCGCAGCCGGATGAGGGTGCGCGCTGATGGGCCAAGGCGTTCCAGGCACTGCTCCAGCCGTTCGAGCTCCTCGCGGTCGCCACGCTGGTCGCCGGCGGCCCACGACCGGTCGAGCAGATCGAGCACTCCATCGTCGAGCACGACCGAGCGGCGATGCGCCTTGCGCGCCTCGTTCAATGCCAGATTACGGGCAGTCGAACGCACCCAGGCCATGGCGTGGCCGGGATGATCAAAATGATCGGCCAGGTCGCTGGCGCGGATCAGGGTCTCCTGAAAGACGTCCTCACCGGCCGAGCGGTCGGCCAGCACGGTGGCGACATAGCCCAGGATGACGCCGCGGCGGTCCAGCAGGAGTCGGATGAGTTCGTCGCGTTGCATGCCTCAGATGAAGTGTGGCACCCAGGGGGGATCCTGACAACGACTTGGGGAGGCTGCCGAAGTCCCAACCTGACACGGGTCGCTACCCCCGGTCACCGCCAGATGGGGTGGCCGGCTACCCCCTTCTGGTCAAGGCCCTCTTGCCCGCACTGCGATGGTCCTACCATCCGCCAAGTACCCGCCTGGGGGCAACCCCGGGCGCATTCATGTAGCGGGAGTTTCATGCCTCGGAATCGCGTCGTCCTCGGCCTCCAATGGGGTGATGAGGGCAAAGGCAAAGTCATCGATCTGCTGGCCGCCGAAGCGGACCTGGTGGTGCGCTGCCAGGGCGGCGCCAATGCCGGACACACGGTGGTCGTCGGCGGCAAGAAGACGGTCCTCCATCTACTGCCCTCCGGCGTGCTGAACGAGAACGCGGCTTGCGTCATCGGCCATGGCGTGGTCCTCGACCCGATTGCCCTGTGCCACGAGCTCGACGACCTGCTGGCCGGTGGCAGTGATGTGGCTAAACGTCTGGTCGTCTCCAACCGCGCCCACCTCGTGCTGCCTAGCCATCCGCACCTCGATAAGGCCCAGGAAGCGGCCAAGGGTGCCGGCAAGGTCGGTACCACGCTGCGCGGCATTGGCCCGTGCTACACCGACAAGGCAGCGCGTACCGGCGTACGGGCCGGCGAATTGTGCGACCTGAAGCTTTGCGAGACCAAGGTCCGCGACCATCTCGCGAAAAGCAACGTGATCGCCAAGGCCCACGGCGCGGATGCGCTTGATATCGATGCGGCGATCGCCGCCTGGATGCCTTCGGCCAAGCGCATTGCGCCGCTGGTCAAGGACTCGATCCGCATCCTGCACGAGGCGATGGCAGCCAACCGCAGCTTCCTCTTCGAAGGCGCCCAGGGCGCCCAGTTGGATCTCGACGTCGGCACCTATCCGTACGTCACCTCGTCAAACACCGGCATCGGCGGCATCCTCACCGGATCCGGCCTGTCGCACAAGCAACTCGGACAGGTCATCGGTGTGGTCAAGGCCTACACCACCCGGGTTGGCAGCGGCCCGTTCACCGCCGAACTGACCGATGCGCGCGGCGAGGCTCTGCGCACCCGCGGACGCGAATTCGGCTCGACCACTGGCCGGCCGCGCCGCTGCGGCTGGCTCGACCTGGTGATCGTCGGCTACGCCTGCCGCCTCAACGGTGTCGATGCGGTCGCACTGACCAAGCTCGACATCCTCGACGGCGAGCGCGAGTTGCCGGTGTGCGTCGGCTACCGCCTGGACGGCGTCGTGCTGGATGGCCCGCCCGCCCGCATCGAGGACCTCGCGCGGGTTGAAGCGGTCTACGAAACCCTGCCCGGCTGGACCACACCCTCGACCGGGGCGCGCACCTTCGAAGCCCTGCCGAAGCAGGCCCAGGACTACGTACGCTTCATCGAGAAGCGCATCGGCGTGCCGGTGAAGTGGATCGGTACCGGCGCCGGCCGTGATGAGATCGTCGTCCGCTGAACCAGATCATGGCCGCTACCGCCACTGCAGCGCATGATGCCGCCGTCCACGCCCGTACCGCGGGTCTGGACCCAGCGCGCCTGCCGCGCCATCTGGCCTTGATCATGGACGGCAATGGCCGTTGGGCGAAGAAGCGCGGCTGGGAACGCTTCCTTGGCCACCGTCGCGGTGCCAGCACGGTTCGCGACGTCACCACCGAGTGCGTCCATCTCGGCATCGGCCGTCTGACTCTGTACGCGTTCTCGTCCGAGAACTGGTGCCGGCCGCAACGTGAGATCGACGTGCTGATGGACCTCCTCGCCGAGTTCCTGCGCAGCGAGTTGCCCAGCATGCTGGAGAACAACATCCGCATGCAGGCGATCGGCAGACTCGAACGACTTCCGGCACATGTTCGCCAGGCCGTCGACGAGGCTCTTGCCGCCACCGTCGGTAACACCGGTATGGATCTCTGTCTGGCCCTCAGCTACGGCGGCCGCGATGAACTGGTCGACGCCTGCCGTGCGCTTGCCACTCGGGTTGCGCGCGGCGAACTCGCCGCGGAGGCGATCGATGCGGCATGCGTCCAGGACGCGCTGTACGCCGGCCACGAAGTCGACTTGGTAGTGCGGACCGCCGGCGAGCAACGCATCTCCAACTTCCTGCCTTGGCAGGCCGCCTACGCCGAGTTCGTCACTTGTCCGGCGCTGTGGCCCGACTTCACGATCGAGGACCTGCGCACCTGCTTGCGCGAATTCCAGGGTCGCGAGCGCCGCTTCGGCAAAGTGCTCTAGCCCCAGACTCCATCGCACTGCGGGAGTGGCGACAGGCTGATCAAAGTGAAAATCGCGCCCGGTGTGCCCACAGCCCCAATGCCGGGTTGCTGACGTAGAAGATGCGTTCGCCGGCGACATCGTTCCAGCCGTCTACCAAGCTGCCCGGATCGTACCGGCGCGTCAGCTCGGCCAGATCACCATAGGCATAACCGACGCTCTCGACCTCTGACCGGGTCAGGCCTCCAGGACAATACGTCACGGTGAAGCGGCGTTCGCTGCTGCCATGGATCAGATGCGCAGCGGCCGAGAGACTGCCCGCAAGTTCGGGGCTAGCTGCGATCGCGGCCATGATCTCGGGCGTGGTGCGGTAGCCGAAACGGCGGATCAGCCGGTCGATGCCGGGGTCTTC
>JBBQCI010000156.1:0-4062 GCA_038318565.1 Planctomycetota bacterium | reverse complement strand
AGACCATGAAGGTCCAGGTACGATTGCCGCTCAGGCCAGCGTAGTCAGCGTATTCCTGGCTGCCGGGCACGAAGTAGTCGGTGTGGCGTTTGAACTCTTGACCAACCTCGTAGCGCTGGGCCTGGATCCCCTCGGAATAGGGCAGGCGGATGCCGAGGGTATCGGCAATCAGTTGGTCGATGCGGGTGATGAGCGGGTCGCGCACGAGTCCGAGATCGCACGTGCTGCTCGTGCGGTAGCCCGCATCGCGGTTGCCGGTGGTGACGGTGGACGGGCGCAGATGGGTGGCCGCAAGTGCCATCAGCGCATAGCAGTCCGCCGGGCTGAGAAAACCATCGATGGTGTAAAGCTCCGCCGCGTCGCTGGGGAAGCGCTTGCCGCCCTTGGGCCTGATGGCCGCCAACCCCTCATGATCGATCGGCTGCGCCGCATCACCGAGTAGAAACGAGCTAGCGGGGAACTGCTCGCCCATGGCCTGGCGGATCGCCGCGACGGCGAAACCGTGGTTGAGCAGGATACCGAGCAGTTCCTGGGGCGGGCAGCCGCGCTGGAGATTCTCAGCCAGCCAGCCGCACCAAGAGGGATCGAGGGGCTTGCCCACGGGTGCTCACGACCAGGCAATCAGCGACGGCTCATACCCCTCGGGCGCTTCGTAACCCATCAGGTCGAGGGTGGTCGCCGCAACATTGGCGAGGCCCGGCTTGGCAATGTCTGAGCGCAGGCGGTAGGCGCCACCGAACTGCGGATCGTAGACGATGAACGGCACCGGGTTAAGCGTGTGGCTGGTCTTGGCCTTGGGCCGGCCGTTTTCCATTTTCACCCCGCCCTTCTTGTCGATCTCGTACATCTCATCGGCGTTGCCGTGGTCGGCGGTGATCAGGGCCACGCCGTTCAATCGCTTGATCGCCGGCAGCAACCGGCCGAGGCAGAGGTCGACCGCTTCGACGCTGATGCGGGTGGCCTCGAACACGCCGGTGTGGCCGACCATGTCGCCGTTGGGATAGTTCAGTCGACCGCAGGCGAAGGGTTTGCCTGCGACACTTGCTTCGGTCAGCTCGCGGATCACCGCGTCGGTGACCTCGGCTGCCTTCATCCACGGGCGCTCGTCGAAGCTGACCCGGTCGGAGGGCACTTCGACAAAGCGCTCAGTCTGCGCATCCAGATGGCCCGAGCGGTTGCCGTTCCAAAAATAAGTGACATGGCCATATTTTTGGGTCTCGCTGCAAGCGAACTGACGGAGGCCCTGGTCTGCGCAGTACTGGCCCATTACCCGGTCGATGGTCGGCGGTTCGACCAGGATGCGCGGCGGCAGGTTGGTGTCGCCGTCATAGGTCATCATACCAGCAAAGCAGACGTCGACTTTGGAGCGCTGGAACGGCACCTCACCGACAAATGCCTTGGACAGCTCCACCGAGCGATCGCCACGGAAGTTGAAGAAAGCCACGCTGTCGCCATCGCGCACGGTGGCGAACGGCTTGCCGTCGCGGGCGATGACGAAGGCCGGCAGGTCCTGATCGATAACGCCTGGCTTGGCCGTGCGCAGGGCCTTCACCGCCGCGGAAGCGCTGGGGAACTGCGGACCCTCGCCCAGCACATGCGTCTTCCAACCACGTTCGACCATCGACCAGTCGGCATCGTAGCGGTCCATGGTGATGTACATACGGCCACCGCCGCTGGCGATGCCGTAATTCGGATCGATGCCGGCGATCCACGCCTCGAACGGTTCGGTGTAGTCCAGGGCCGACGTCTCGCCGACATCGCGGCCATCAATCAGGGCGTGTACCGCCACCTTCTGTACCCCGCGCTTCTTGGCCTCGACGATCATCGCCTTGAGGTGGTCGATGTGACTGTGGACGTTGCCGTCGCTGAACAGGCCAATGAAATGCAGCGTCGAACTCTTAGCCAGACAGTTGCCGACCAGCTCGTTCCAACCCTTGCCGGCGAACAGCGTGCCGTCGGTGAGCGCCTGGGCGACCAACTTGGCGCCCTGGTCGAAGACCCGCCCGGCGCCGATCGCATTGTGCCCGACTTCCGAGTTGCCCATGTCAGCGTCGCTGGGCATGCCGACCGCAACCCCGTGTGCCGCCAGCTTGGTCCATGGGCAGGAGACCATCAGACGGTCCAGCACCGGCTTGCGTGCCGCCTGCACTGCGTTGCCGGCATAATCAGGGCCGAGACCGACACCATCCATGACGATGACGACGACGGGTCCAGTGCGGCGGCCGTGGAATGCGTTCTTGGTCAGGTTCAGGGTCATGGGTTCCTCACGGGTGCGGGCCGGAGCGTAGAGCGCAGCGCGTCTGGGCAACCCGTGCTGTTCTCCACAAGTGATGCTACCGACGCCAGCGGCAACGCCACATTCCAGGATATCAGGGTACATTTGCGCGACGGCATCGTCGCCCATTTCCGCGAACGGAACCTACCGCTGAACCTCAAGCACCTCGACCCCAGCTACTACATCCGCAGCGTCGCGGCCTCGCCATCCGACAGCGTCTATTGCTGGAACCTGGCGCGCAACGAGGTCGATAAACACGGTGACCTGTGGAGGTCGGTGGTCGAAGCGACCGGACAGCCAAAATCGATCCGCTGACGCGCCAAATATCGCACAGTCTTCCGCATCGCCCCGGCAGGCTGAGTCCCGCAGTTGCACCGTCGGACGTTGGCGGCATCGTCCCGCGCCATGCCCGCACCGACCCGCACCCTCATCCTCATCAAACCCGACGCTGTCCAGCGCGGCCTCATCGCCGAGGTCCTCGACCGCTTCGAGCGCAAAGGTCTGCGCGTCGTCGGCCTGAAGTTCGTCGTTCCGACTTCCGAGCAGGGCAAGGCGCACTACGCCGAACACGCCGAAAAGCCGTTCTTCCCCAGCCTATTGTCCTTCATCACCAGCAGCCCGCTGGTTGCTCTGGCGCTGGAAGGCGACCAGGCCGTGCCGGTCTGCCGCAACCTGATCGGACCCACCGACGGCCGCAGCGCCCCCCCCGGCACCATCCGTGGCGATTTCGGCCTGTCGAAGTCGAACAATCTGGTACACGGCTCGGACAGCGACGCCTCGGCCGAACGTGAAATGAACATCTGGTTTCCCGAAGGCCTGGTCGCGTGGAAGCGCTGCGACACGGCCTGGGCCGAACCGAACTAGCCTCTGCGAGCCGCAGGCTAGCCTGCGGCAACCACTGCCCGGTGGTGTAACGGTAGCACAGGAGACTTTGAATCTCCTTGTCTGGGTTCGAATCCCGGCCGGGCAACCACTTGAAAATAAACGACTTAATGTTTTGGCGTCGGCCGAAAAACGCCTTCCATTGCAACTTCATTGCAAGTTTTTTTGAATTGCCGACTGAGCGACTCCAAAACCAGTCCCCATCCAGCAACGAAACCGGGCTTGCCGGATGGGTTCAGACAAACACGCTACGGCATGGCCGACGTTGATCCTGACAAGTCCCGTTTCGGTGGTCGGCATACGGAGCAGAAGCTCTCCGTACTCGGGCGTTATCTCACAGCTTACAACACCGCCCTGAACCGGACCAACTTCCGGCGCTGGTACAACGATGTATTTGCCGGGAGTGGCCACCGCGACGCGCCAGAGGCGCCGACTGTTCCAGGACAGTCCACCTGGGATGACGTCGCCCCCGGCGATAGCGTCGAACTGCCGGGGTCCGCACACCTGGCGCTCGATACCAACCCGCCTTTCCATCACTACGTCTTCATCGAGCGACATCCGGAAAAGGCCGATCAACTTCGTCAACTGGTCTCGGAGCATCCTCATGTAGCCAGCCGCGTGCAGGTCGAGGAGGGCGATGGTCCCAGCCGACTCCTCGATCTGTGCCGCGCCTTTGACCGCCAGACCTCCCGTGGCGTACTCTTCCTGGACCCCTTCGGCATGCAGGTCGAGTGGCATCTGCTCGAAGCCGTAGCTGCCACCCAGGCCATCGACTGCTGGATGCTGTTCCCGCTGGGCACGACCCAGCGACTCCTGGCTGGCAACCCCTCGGCCATCCCACTGGCCTGGCAGGAGAAGCTCGATCGCTTTTTCGGCGAACCTCGTTGGCGATCAGAAATGTACGA
>JBBQCI010000155.1:0-4107 GCA_038318565.1 Planctomycetota bacterium | reverse complement strand
CCGAGGTACTTCAGGAGCTGCTCCGGGCCGCCGAAGGGCGGCTCGATGCGCGCTACGCCGCGGGTCGCGCACATGCGGTTGAGCGCCCCGGTGAACGCGGCGGTCGTGGCAAGCACGGGGACGGCTTCGTGCGGGCCGTCGACGAAGTCGCCCCGGGCATAGGCGCGCAGGAGGAGGCGTCGCAAGCGGCGTTGGAAGGCAGCGAGGAGGACGTCGACCGGCATGAGGAACGGCGTGCCCTCGGGTCCATGGCGCCGAGCGTCGACCCACACCTGCCGCCGCTCGTCCCATCCGCCGGCAGTGACGATGACATGGACATGCGGATGTATCCCAAGATCCCGGCGCCAGGTGTGGAGGACGGCCAGTTGCCCGACCGTCGCACCGAGGATGTCGGGCTTGTGGCACAGGTAGTCGATGGCCTCACCAGCAGCGGACATGAGCGCGCCGAGGACGATGACGGGGAAGGCCAGAGCCAACGCGCGTAGATCCGGCGGCAGGGTCAGCACGACGTGGAAGTAGCTGCACGGCAGCAGTTCGGCCGTGCGCTCGGTAACCCAGTCGGCGCGGGCGCGCCCCTGGCAATGCGGGCAGCAGCGATGGCCGCAGGTGTTGGGCCGCAGGCGGACAGCGTCGCAGTGGCTGCAGACCTCCCGGTGCAACCCGGCGGCGGCTGTGCCGCAGGTGGCGATGCGCTCCAGGGCGCGGATCTGGTACGGGCGCAGGCGGGTCCGCAGGGCCGGATCATCCGCGTGATCGAGGGCGATATCGCGGATCACGGGTCCACTCCCAGGTCGCGCAGCAGGTCGACCTGCACACCCGGTCGGGCCATGTCCGGCGTCAGGTAGCGCACCGTCGAGGCGATGCAGCGATGCCCCATCGCCTGCTGCAACGCGACGATATCCATGCCCCCACGCAGGCTGTGGATGGCGTAGGAGTGCCGCAGGCGGTGCGAGCTGACCCGCTCGGTGAAGCCGGCCCGCACGGCGGCACGGCGCAGGGCGGCGTTGACCGTCCCGGCCAGCAGCGGTCGCCGGTCGAGGCCGGGCCGTCGTTCGAAGAACACATCGCGGGGCCGGACGACCCGCCAGTAAGCGCGCAGTCGATCGCGCAGCGTGTCGCTGAGCGTCACCAGACGCCCGTCGCCGCCCTTGCCGCACGGGATGCGGATCAGCGGCCGTTCCGTGTCGAGATCCTGGACCCGCAGCGCCATCGCCTCCGACACCCGCATGCCGGTCGACAGCATGACCTGGAAGAACAGCCGGAACGACCGCTGGTCGACCGCGCCGATCAACCGACGCGCGTCGGCCGCCGTGAACCACCGGGGCGGCTGCAGGGCGACCCGCTGCGGCCGCAGACCACGGAGATCCGTCGGTAGCTGCCGCATCTCCAACCACGCCACGACGGCATGGAAGATCACGTTGAACCACGACGCCGAGAGCCCCAGCTCGTTACCGCGATCCACCAGGAAGGCGTAGGCATGATCGGCCGTCACCGCCTCGGCCGGCACGTCGACCCAGCGCAACAACCGCGCCAGGATCGACACGTACCGCTCCTGCGTGCCCGGGCGCTTGCCCTGCGCATGCAGGTGGCGTTGGAAGGAAAGAAGAGAATGCTGGCTCATGGCCGATGTTCCGTGGCCCGGCTGATGGGGATCATCAGCAAGGGCCACGGCAGCATCGGCCGTTTTACAACGTCAGCAGCACCACTGGCGCTGGGCGTACGGGACGCCCGTGTGGCCGGGTCGCCCGGCTATGTCCAACGCCGATGAGTTCATTCTTCGTTCACCCAAGGGTTACGGGACTATGATCGGTGAGCGCGGGGTCAAATTGTCGGGTGGCCAGCGCCAGCGCCTGTCGATCGCCCGTGCTTTGCTGGCTGATCCTGCGATCCTGATCCTCGACGAGGCGACTTCTGCCCTCGATACCGAAAGCGAACGCCTGATCCAGGCCTCGCTGGCGGAGCTGTTGCGCGACCGGACCACCGTGGTCATCGCCCACCGCCTGTCGACCACCGCCACAGCCGACCAAATCGTGGTCTTGGAGCAGGGCGCCATCACCGAACGCGGGACCCATGTCGAGATGATGGCTGCAGGGGGCATTACCGCCGTATGGTCGAGCGGCAGGCAACGCATCAGGACGAGACGGACTGGGGGCTGCGCGGCGTAGGTGGACCGGCTTAGAGGCGTCGCCTCGCGCTGACTTACTTGGGCTTTGCAGCCGGAGCCGTATCTGCCGCGGGTAATTCCTTCTTTTCTTCTTTTACCGCGAAGGGATCGGGCGGCAGAGACTTGAGGGCTTCGGCGGCCTCAGCCTTGCTCGGATGCGTCGAGGTGGAATCGGCTGCGGCCTGGAGTAGCAGGCGGGCGGCAGCGATGGTCTCCTTGATGAACACTGCTTTGCGTTCGTCGGTGGCGGCAGCGGGATCCTTCTGCAGATTCTGGGCTTCGGCCCACAGCAGCCGGCCAGCCTGACTGCGTGCTTCGCACTTCTGTTCGGGCGATCCGTAGGGCAAGGCGTCGAGGGTCAGCAGTTCGACGATCGCGCCTTGGCGATCCGTATCCACCCGGCCGAGGCCGATGCCGAGATGGACGCGGGCGGCGTTGGCCGGATCGTCGGCTAGCTGCGGTAGCATGCGCTCGTAGATCTGCACGGCGTCCTTGCCTTGCTTGGTGGCGCGCAGGGCGTCGGCCATGAACAGATTGAAGTGCAGCCAGGCCGGACGTTCGGTCTCGGCGCTGAAAGACGCGCGGCTGATCTGGCGACGCAGTTCGGCGTTGTCCCCCTTGACCAGCGCGAGGGCGGCGCGGATCGCGGCGGCGCGCACGTTGGCCTGCTGGCCGAGCCGCCCTTTGGCATCTTCCTCGAGCTTCTTGGCCAGTTCCTCGGCCTTGGGGGTTTCCTTGCCCTGCGCCAGAACCATGCCTAGCCGATAGCGCGCATCGAGGGCTATGGGATGAGCAGGGAAGGTGCCGACCACCTTGGCGAAGGCGGTGGCAGCTTCGGCGAAGTTGCCGGATAGCTCCCAGCTGCCGCCAGCCTCATAGGACCCGACGACCTGTTCTGCTTCACGACTGCCGGTCGCGAGCTGACCGAACAGCTCGGCGGATTCGGCGAACTTGCCACGCTCACGCGCCTCCATGCCTTGGGTCCAGGCGCTGCTGACGCGCTGGAAGGCGTAGGTGATCGAGCGGACTTCGCGACGCTTGGTGGTCGCCTCGGTGCCAGCGTCCAGGCTGTTGCGCCATTTGATCTCTTCGGCGGTTTCTGAGATGATCCAGCGATTGGCCGCGCCCTTCTCCTTCATCTGAACAAGATCAAGGACGGCGTCGCCGGCGCTGGCGGACACCACCAGGGCGAGTGCGGACAGGAGATGGCAGAGGGTATGGCGCATGGGACTCACCTCGACAGGTACCGGCGGTATTCGGCCTTCAGATCATTTGAGGCCTGGGCCTCGGGCAGCTTGTCGATCTTGCCGACCAGCTGACGGGCAAGGGCCTCGGCGGTCGCCGTAACCGTCCCGTCGGCGCCACGCGTGTGCATGGCGATCAGCGCCTGGTCGAGGGCTGCGAAAAGGTTGCTCTCGCCACCGGCCATCAGTAGCTTGGCCCAGGTGAACTGGGCGCGGGCGCGGGCGGTGGGATCTGCCGAGCCATAGGCCAGCCGACGCAGCGTGGCGACGGCAGCGTCGTTCTGGGTCGCCGCCTGTTGGGCGGTTGTCAAGGCGGTGCCGACCTTGCTGAACAGGTCGGCCTGGGCGATCGGGTCGAGCTTGACGAACACGGCGGCCAGGACCTTGGCAGCCGCATCGGGCTTCTGCCCGGCAGTGCTCAGTTCGGCGAGGCCCAACGAGCCAAGAGCGGTGGCCTCGAGACCCCAGTCGGCCTTTCCGGCCAGTTCCGTGTAGGCCTTGAGCGCACCGGCGGTGTCGCCCTTCTTGACCAGTCCCTGGCCACGCAGGTACAGCGCTTGCGGCTGGTGGATCGACTTGGGGAAGGCTTCAAGCAACCCGTCGAGGGCCTTCAGGGTTTCTTCGGGCTTGCCCGCCTGCACTCCCGCCTCGGCCCATCGGATGAAGGCGCTTTCACGGGTGTAGTTGCTTTCGCGCGAT
>JBBQCI010000154.1:0-4142 GCA_038318565.1 Planctomycetota bacterium | reverse complement strand
GCCGTCCGGGCGGGTCACCCGGCAGTCGACATCCGCGTAGGCGTCAGCGGTGTCGAGGATCGCCACCTGCACATCGCGGGTGCCGAGACCGTGCGCGATGGAGAACAGGGTCGCCACGCCGTCGCCGATGGTCGCCTGGTGCGACAGGCGCACGACGCCGGTCAAACCGTCGACCGACAGCACGTAGCCCGAGGCGACCAACTCGACCCAGTTGCCGACCTGGGTCGGATCGTCGGTGGCCAGGATGAAGCTCTTTCCCAGGTCGCTACGGATGGCGACGTCGCCGCGCTCGGCAGTGAGACCCAGCATCGCCGCCTGGCTAGCGACCACGACGGTGTCGGTGATCGCCAACGCCGGCAGCTGACTGGGATCCAGGGTGCCGTCGATGGTCAGGCTGGCGAAGCCGTCCGGCACGCCGCGCTGGGCGATGATGTCGGACACGGCGTCGGTGCGCGCCTGGGCCGCTTGGCCGTCGGCGTAGTCGCGGGTGGCGGCATCGTCGCCGTTCACCGGATTGGCCAGATGCCGGATGGCCTGGCCGAGCATGTCGATGGGGACGGCGATCTTCTTGACGGGATTGGGCATGGGATGTTCCTTAGGAGAGGTCGGCGATGCCGCTGATGGGCAGGCCAAACGTGATGGTGGTGGTCGTGGGATCGAGATGGGCGACGACGCCTTCCACGGGACAGCCATCCGCGTCGGTGACGAGGACGCCCGAGGGCCGGAAGCCGAGGTTGTGGACGATGATCCACTGCGCAGTCGGCGTGGGCTGGGCGTGCCGGTAGGCGAGCACCGGCGGCGGGGCGGACGCGGGCGGGATGCTGGTGTAGGGCATGGTCACCAGGTCCCGCCGATGACGGTGATGACATCGCCCACTGATCCGCGCACGCGCAGACTGCCGAGGTCGATGCGTTGAAACTGGTGCCATTCACCGGGCAGCCAGGGCACCTCGGAGCCGTCATCGCCCTGGAACCAGACCAGGCCGACGTTCTGCGGTAGGCAGGAGACATCCACGCTAGCGACAAGCGGCACTGCCGATATCGGCTGCCAGTCGGCAGTGAGGGCGACGCTGCGTTGGACGACGTTGTTCATACCGTCTCCCAGCACCGCCAGATGCCGACGATGAGTGAGGTGAACTGCCGCAGCTCGTTGAGATGCCCGGGGTCGATGAGCGGGGCGTGCTCGGTCCGCACCCAGACGCCGGCTGGCATCGGCAGCCGAGGCAGCGCCCAGGCGATCTCTTCGACCAGCCCCAGGAGCGGATCGCAGGCGGCGGGGTCCTCGACCGCCACCTTCTGCTGTACCGCGATCTCGATGCGGTGCTCAACCTGCCGCTCGCACCGCGACAGCGGCGTGATGGTGCGCCCGGCCGCCACGACCGTGACGTGCAGATCCAGCATCGCCCCGAGGTCGAAGATCGGGAGGTAGGCGCGGGCGGCGGTGAACGGCGGGGTGAAGGTCCGGGCGTTGACCCCATCCACCACCGCTTGGGCGATCTCAGCCGTGGTGGCCATCGGCATCCTCCACGGCGCGCAGGCGACGTGTGGCGGCGCGGCGCGGATCGCCGTCGTCTTCCAGCCAGGTGGCCATGCGCTCCATGGCCTTCGCGTTCCGCTCCAGGGCACCGACCAGGGTCTCGCGAATCCACTTCTGCTGGCTGTCGATGGCGGCGCCCATGCGCTTTTCGCGCTGCCAGTCGCGCCACAGGACGTAGGCGATGACCACGCCAGCTAAACCCCACTGCGCCCAGAGCGACGGCTCGGTGGCGTCGATCGGGGTCGCAGCTGCGAACAGTCCGACCATGCTCATCTTGGCGACGGTTTCGATCACGGGATGGTCTCCGAGGACAGGTGCTTGGTGTGGATGCGGTACGCGCGCCGGTTGGGGTCCGACCAGCGCCAGTGCGGCTCGCGGCAGGGGGCGAGCACCTCGTAGGTGTGGCGCTGCCCGCCGGCCTCCTCGATCACCCGGTCGCCGCGCAGCGGTAGGCCGAACCCTGCCAGATGCACAGCAGCGATCAGGTAGTCCCGCGCCTCGATCCGCTCGGTGACACCCGGCCCGACATCGAGCCGGAACACCGTGCGGCCAACCGTGGCCGGGACTGCCGCCTCCTGGGCACCGCGCCGGTAGGTCACCGGCCGAGTGAGGAACCGCTCGCGTTGCTGGTCGAGCCAGTCGAGGCCGACGCCCAGGAGGTCTGCCATCCCAGGCTCAGCGGTTGAGGAGGACGCGGGCGGTGAGATCGGCGGCGGCGACTGGTCGGACGAAGACGCCGCAGCGCACGACGCCTGCCACGCTGCCATCGCTGGTCACCTGGTTGGTCGCCGGGTTCCAGAAGGCCGGCGCCCAGGCGGGGCTGACCACTCCGGCGCTGGGCAGATCCCAGACGCCCTCGATGGCGAGGCTGCCGAGGGCACCGGCGGGGATGGGTCGGTGACTGACGCCGACCAGCGCCCCCAGCACCACGACCGCCCCGAGGGGTAGATCAATGGCAGGGATGTGGTCGATGATGTCGCCGTCTTGGATATAGATCGCGGGCATGGGTCAGTTCTCGGGGGTTGGGGTGGAGGTGGCGGCCAGGACGATCACTCGCCCTTGGCCTTCACCGCGGCGCGCGGGTCCTGCTTGGCGCAACCGAAGTCGTGGTAGCCGCGCAGCTGGATGCCCAGGGTTGAGAAATCTGCGTCAGCAGTCTCGATCACCGGGGCCTCCTGGCCGTTGAGGAACACCACCTCGATGGCCGCGATGTCGGCGGGGTCGGCCAGCAGATACCAAGCCTTCGGCGAACCGCCGTGGATCTTCGGGCTGTTGAGGAAGCGGCTGGTCTCCAGGCGGAACTTGCCCTGGTGCGGGTTGAAGACCGGGTACTTGGCGTTGACCGTGGTCTCGCGGATCTCGGTCGCCTTGATCAGGGCGCTGCCGATCGCCGTCAGCGCGGTCGGCACCAGCAGGATCGCCGGCGCGATGCCCAGCGGACGTCCGGTGCCGTCCACCTGCTCGTTGAACTGCACTTCGGCCTTCGACAGCCCATCGATGGTCAGCGCGGTGTCGACGCCGAGGAGCAGGTTCTTATTGCCGGCGGTGAAGAACGCGGCGTGGTCGAGGAACACCGTCCAGAACAGATCGTTGAGACTCTGGGCGGCACCGCGGCCGAGTTCCTGCGGTACGCTGGTGATCACCCCGAGGTCGTCGTTGATGATGTCCTCGCGCGAGATGCTGACCATCTTGCCGTAGGTGGCGGCCTGGTTGGTGAAGCGCTCCTCGCCAAGGCTGCCGTGCTTGATCTCGCCACCAGGAGCGACGCGCTCGTAGGTCATGTTGCCGACCAGGCGATAGCGGGTGACCTGCTTGAAGTCGCCAACCGGGGCGATGCGGCAGATGTTCCGCCAGGTCGCCTCGGTCGAATGGAAGCCATTGAGCAGGAACTTGTTGGCGACGTTCGAGAGGATGCCGGGCAGATCGATGTGCGAGAGGCCAGCGCGGACCTGGCCGTTGCCGGCCCCGCCTTCGCCCCAGGCCGCGGTGAGCACGGCGCGCGGGTCATCCTTGAAGGCGCGCACGGTGCAGCCGTTGGCCCAGGCCGCCTCCAGGATCAGGCGCTGCAGGCTGAGGCGCCCGCGGAAGCGCTGGCTCGCCGCCTCCAGGGCCTTCGGGTCGCACAGCTTCTCCGGCGCATCGTGGCGACCGGCCTGGATGCAGGCGGCCTCCAGCACCGCGCCGGTGATCTCGTGGTCGTGGATGTGGACGGCCGGGGCGGTCGGTCGGTTGGCGCGCAGCACCTCCAGTTCGGTGCGCTGAGCGTCCCATCCCTCCTTGATCGCCTTGGCCTCGATGGTCGGGTGGCCGGTGGCGAGGGTGCGGACGGCGGTGATCCGCTCGGTCTCGGCGGCAGCCGCAGCGCGCATCTGCACCACCGGATCGGGCGCAGCGGCCTGGATGGCGGCCGGGGCCGGCGCCGGTGCGGTGGCGGCAGGCAGGGCGGCAGCCTGGACGGCCGGCTCGCTCGGGGTGATCGGGGCGGCGGCAGCCGCAGGGGCAGCGGGGACGGTCATGGGGGAGGCTCCGGAAGCAGTGGGGTTGATGGCGGTGATGGCGGCGCTGGTGTTTCCGTCAGCGCCGAGGTCGACGAAGCTGATCTCGCC
>JBBQCI010000153.1:0-4174 GCA_038318565.1 Planctomycetota bacterium | reverse complement strand
TCTGACGGAGGCCAGGCATTGGGTCCTGTCCTTCGGTACGACTGTCCGGGCCGAAGCCCCAGCCGCGCTAACCGAATGGCTATACGAACAGACACAGGCGATGGTGTCCGTCCTGTCCCATATGCGTGCAACACAACCTGCCGCGATAAGCGGTACCCTGCCCATGACCACCACCTGACATGAATCACACATGACCACCTATTCATCATGGTTCTCGACGTTGACGACGGTTCCGCAGCCACATCCCTGGCAGGTGGAACTGGCTCATGATGCAGTCTGTCGGGATCGCCTGATCCGCATCCCGACCGGCTTTGGCAAGACGCTGGGCGTGCTGCTAGCCTGGCTCTACCACCGGGTCGAGCGCCCTGATTCGGCTTGGCCGCTGCGTCTGGTCTGGTGCCTGCCCATGCGCGTCCTGGTCGAGCAGACCGAGGCAGAGGCCCGGCGCATCCTGGGTGACCTGGCCTGGGATGGGCAGGGTGACCATGCTGGCAAGGTCGGCGTCCATCTGCTCATGGGCGGCAGTGATGCCGGCGACTGGCACCTGCACCCAGAGCATCCGGCGATCCTCATCGGCACCCAGGACATGCTGTTGTCACGGGCGCTGAATCGCGGCTACGCCAGTGGTAGCCGCGCGCGTTGGCCGATTGATTTCGGCCTGCTGAACCAGGACTGCCTGTGGGTGATGGATGAGGTCCAGCTCATGGACGTGGGCTTGGCGACCTCGGCGCAGTTGCAGGCGTTCCGGGCTGATGACCAGTCGGCCGGCAAGTCTCTGCGGCCCTGCCGGACCTGGTGGATGAGCGCGACGATGCAGCCGGATTGGCTGGGCAAGAGCCCTGAGACCAGCCCGCGGATGGAAGAGTTGCTGCGCGATCGCATGGCCATCCCGGCCGCAGAGCGCATTGGCAGCCTATGGACAGGTGTCCGCAAACCGGCCACCTTGGAGCCGTTCAAGGATGTAAAAGCTATCGCTCAGCGGGTCGCCTCCCTGCATGCCCAGCATCGGCAAGACGGCATCACCCTCGTGGTGATGAATACGGTGGATCGCGCGGTGGAGGTGGCTGTCCAGCTGCGCGCCAAGGCGGCGGCAGCAGATATCCGGCTGATCCACAGCCGGTTCCGCCCGGCCGAGCGGCAGGCCTGGGCCGAGTTCCTGAAGCGTGACGCCTGTGGTCCTGGCACCGACCGCATCATCGTCGCCACCCAAGTGGTAGAGGCCGGGGTGGACATCTCGGCCCGGGTGCTGGTCACCGAACTGGCGCCCTGGCCCAACCTGGTACAGCGCTTCGGCCGCACCGCCCGCTGGGCTGCGGGCGAGGCGACCATCGTCATCGCAGATCTCGCCCTGAAGAAGACCGCACCCTACGAGGCCGATGCCCTCCAGGCCGCTCGCGAAGCTGTGAGTCATGTGCCGGATGTCGCCCCCCTCCACCTGGAGGCCTTCGAGGAACAGCACGCCGATCTGCTGCCTGGGCTCTACCCCTACGAACCCAAGCACCTGCTGCTGCGGCGGGAACTTGATGACCTATTCGATACCACCCCCGACTTGTCCGGGGCCGATGTCGACATCAGCCGTTTTATCCGCAGCGGCGACGAGCGCGATGTCCAGGTCTTCTGGGCTGACATCGCGGCTGAGACCGAGCCTTCGTCCGATCTTGTCGCGACCCGTGATGTTCTCTGTCCGGTGCCCTTCCTCAAGGCCGCCGACTGGCTGTGTGGTGATGACAAGCGCCCAACCCTTGTGAAAGGCATGCGTGCCTGGGTCTGGGACTGGCTCGACGGCCGATGGCGGCGCTGCGAACGCCGCGACTGCTGGCCCGGGCAGACCATCCTGGTAGCTGCGGCCTGCGGCGGCTATGTGCCGGATGTCGGATGGTCACCTGGTTCGCCCGACGCCGCGCCTTCTCCATACGGCCAGATCCCCGAGAAAGCCGACCCCGATCGCAAACAGGATGACGAGACGCTGTCGGCCTATGCATGGCGGACCATCGCCACCCATGGTTGCGATGTCGCCGCCGAGACGCAGCGGATCGGCGCGGCGCTGGAACCGGCCCTCTCGGCATTGCTCCATCTCGCCGGACGTTGGCATGATGCCGGCAAGGCGCATCCGGCCTTCCAGAATTCGATCACGGGACGTACAGCCCTGGGTCGTCCCGAGCGTCAGGATCTCGCAAAAGCCCCAAAGAATGTCTGGCTGCACGGGCGGGCGCTCTATCCGACGCGTGAAGGTCGGCGCCCTGGATTCCGCCATGAACTGGCCAGCACCCTGGCGCTCTTCGCCGTCCTCCGCCGGCATGATCCCGATCATCCGGCCCTGCTCGGACCGTGGCGCGAACTGCTGGAGAAGGCCGGGCGCACGGCTCCCGCCGAGCCGGCGGCCACCACGCCACCCAATCCCCTGGAGCAGGAGATCCTCGCCCTGTCGGCGGATGACTTCGACCTGTTGGCCTTCCTGGTCTGCAGCCACCACGGCAAGGTCCGCCTGACCTGGCATGCCTGCCCGGCCGACCAAGCCGCAGCCGATCAGCGCCTACGCATCCGTGGTGTCCGCGATCAGGAATGTCTGCCACGACTGCCCCTGGTCGACGCCCACGGCGGCATCCACGAACTGCCGGAGTCCATCCTTGATCTGGCACCGGCAGCAGCCGGTCTCGATCCGCGGTTCGGTCGTGGCTGGACCGAACGCGTCCTCGATCTGCTCCAACGCCATGGCCCATTCCGGCTGGCCTGGTTGGAGGCTTGCCTGCGGGCGGCGGACATCCGTGCCTCGCGCATCCAGACCGTGGATCCCCGGGCGGGTCTCACACCATGAGTCGACCTGTCCGCATCGCTGCTGACGGGTATGACGCGCTGGTCACCGCCATCGCAACCCTGCATCAAGTGGCTGCCGGCCGGGCAGCGGCGGCGGTCAATCAGGCCCTGGTGCTGCGCAACTGGCTGATCGGTCAGCACATCGTCACCTTCGAACAACGTGGCCGCGATCGCGCCCGCTATGGCGAGCGGCTACTGCCCCGGCTGAGCGCCGATCTAGGCCGCCAGGGAGTCGCCGGGACGAGTCGGCAAGAACTGGGGCGCTATCGCCTGTTCTTCCTCGCCTATCCCCACCTGGGCGGCCTGATCCGACCGACGGCGTCGGTCGAATCAGGCGCCAAGCCTGCCGCGAAGAAACGACCGACAGCGTCGGTCGTTTCCGGTTGGCCTGCAGTGTCGGCGGATCAGCTCGTGGCATTCTCGTGGTCGCACCTGGTCGAGCTGATCCGGATAGACGACCTCAGGAAACGTGCCTTTTACGAGCGGCACTGCACCACCGGCACCTGGTCAGTGCGCCAGCTCCAGCGTCAGATCGGCAGCCTGCTCTATGAACGAACCGGCTTGTCCACCGACCAGGCCAGCCTGCTGAGCGAGGTTCAGGATCAGGCCAAGGCCGAGCCCCAGACTCTGGCGGATCTCATCCGCGACCCGTATGTGCTGGAGTTCACCGGCTTGGCCGCGCAGCCCCGCTACCGGGAATCGGAGCTGGAACAGGCTCTTCTCGACCACCTGGCGTCATTTCTGCTCGAACTCGGCACCGGCTTCTGCCTGGAGGCCCGGCAACGGCGCATCACCGTCGGCAACGAGCACGACTGGATCGATCTGGTCTTCTACCATCGCGTCCTGCGCTGCCATCTGCTCATCGACCTCAAGGTGCGACCGTTCTCCCATGCCGATGCCGGGCAGATGAACTTCTATCTCAACTGGTGGACGGCGAACGCACTGGGCAAGGGCGACCAGCCCCCGGTCGGCCTTATCCTCTGCACCGCCAAGGATGCCGTGAAGGTCGAGTACGCCACCGCCGGTCTCGACCGGAAACTTTTCGTCAGCCGCTATCAGGTCGCCCTGCCCACGGTCGATGCTCTGCGCCGGCTGATCGAGGCCGACCAGGCGCATCTGGCCCAGATCCGTCCATCGAGGAAGCGCACCCCATGACCATCCATGTCCACGACTGCAACGGCTGCGCCCCGCAACCTCTGGCCAACTACCTCAAGGCGCTGGGCCTCCTGCGCCTGGTCGCCGAGCAGAAGGACCCCCACGCCCGTGGCTGGTGGGAAGGCGAGCGCTTTCGGCTGGCGACGACGCTGGATCGCGAGGGACTGCGCCGGTTCCTGCTGGAGGAGTACCGGCCGACACCGCT
>JBBQCI010000152.1:0-4189 GCA_038318565.1 Planctomycetota bacterium | reverse complement strand
GGTGCCCCGGAGCGCAGATCGGCCAGATCATCGACAGTCCGCTGAATCCGGTGCTCTGGCAACGCTGAGGAGGCCTGGGAAGCGTCTGCGGAACCAGGGTTGCCTTGCCGAGCGGCTTTCGACACTCCCGCCCTCCCATGCGCTACGCCCTGCTGCTTCTCGCCGCCGTCTTCTGCTGGGGTGGCGATGCCGTCCCGGCACCCGTCTACCAGGAAGTGTCGATCGAAAACGCGGTCTCCCGCGCGGTTCTGTCGACCAACCGCGGCAGCCTGGTGCGCTTTGAACTGGCAGACTCGAAGCGCATCGACCTGCCCAAGCATCTGCAGAAACTGGTCCAGCCGGTGCCTGACGGCTGGCTTCCGGTGGTGCGCGGCTTCCAGAAGGCCGGAGCCCACAACTGGCTGGCCGACCACGACGCAGAATTCGGCGGACTGACGGCAGCCGATCGGGCTCCATGGACGGTCAGCAAGCCGTCGCCGGACAGCGCCGTGTTCACCTTCGAGAAGCCGGGTCAGTTGCGCTGGACCATGACCTACCGGCTGGATGCCAAACGGCCTGCCCTGGGTGTCGATCTGACGATCACCAACCTATCGACCGCAACCGTCAAGCTGGCCCCGTGGATCGTCCCGCTCAATGGCGTGCATCAGGACTACGGTCCGGGCGAGGCGTACTACAGCTCGGTGTTCGACCATGTCGGTGGCCTCAATGGTGAGTTGACCAATCATGGCATGCCAGCTGTCGGGGTGGCGACCGATCTGCCGGACAGCGGCAAGGGCGTGGACTTCATCGGCGTCAAGAGTCGCTTCTTCGCGGCGTGGTGGTCACCCCTGGCTCTGCCTGCGCCAACCGCGGCGGTCGCGGCCCAGCCCGAGCCGGTCGCTGGCGGTCCCAGTGTATCGGCCGGCCCCAGCGTATCGGCTGGTCCGACCGCCTCGCCTGCCCAGGCCGGTCTATCCGCCGGCTCGTGGTACGCCCGGACCTGGGGATACACCGGGCTCGACAACGAGCATCAGGCCTACGTGGCGGTGAACTTCACGGTCAGCGAAGTGGCTCCGTCGACCAGTTGGACGCGCGGCTGGTCGATTTCCGCCTCCAGCATGACCAAGTCCGATCTCGCCATGTTCAGCGAAGTCGAGCGTACGATGAAGTACACCGACGGCTTCTATCGTTTCTTCAAACTCCTGGCCAATGCCCTGACCTGGATCCTTGATCATCTCGCGCTGATCGTGCGCGACTACGGCATCGCCGTCATCCTGCTGACCATCCTGATCAAGGGCGCGCTCTACCGCTTCACCTTCAAGCAACAGGAGAGCATGCTGAAGATGCAGAAGGTCGGGCCGGAACTGAAGTACCTGCAGGAACAGTACAAGAACAACAAGCAGATGTTGGCCCAAAAGCAGATGGAGATGTTCAAGAAGCACGGCGTCAACCCGCTGGGTGGCTGCCTGCCGATCTTCATTCAGCTGCCGATCTTCATCGCCCTGTTCCAGGCCTTCAGCCACAGTGCCGACCTGCGCGGGACCAGCTTCCTGTGGGTCAACGACCTGACCCTGCCCGACCAGGTATGGGGCATGCCGATCTCGTTCTTGGGCGGCTGGGTGCTGTCGCTGAATCCGCTGCCGATCATCTACATCGGCGTCTCGGCGTGGATGAGCTTCAACCAGACCCCGCCGGCCAATGCCGATCCGCAGCAGGAGATGATGTACAAGATGATGCGTTGGATGCCGGTCCTGTTTGGCGTCATCTTCTACAACATGCCCAGCGGCCTGGTCTTGTACTTCACTGTCCAGGCGGTCATCTCGACCCTCGAACTCAAGTACATCAAGAAGAAGCTGGGCATGGTCTAAGCCACGCCGGTCAGGCGAGACTGAGGCGTAGGAAGGCTATCGCTTGGCAGCGAAGCGGGCTACCCGCGCGCCGAGGTTGCGGGCTGTAGCCAGATCACCCTCAGTCGGCTTGCCTTCTGGCGTCGGTGCGACCTGACTCATGACGCCCAGGGACGATCCCAGGCGGTTCATCGCTGTTTCCACCGGCTTGCCCAGATACACCTCGTTGGGAACGTCGCTGGACACCCAGATCATGGCGTGCTGAGCCGCCAGCGTCGCCAGGTACAGCAGGCTGCCCTGTTTGTCGCCGCTGGGCGAACCGCTGGTGGTGAATCCGGCTGCCAGCTTGTCCTTCCACGTCTGTTTGAACCAGCGTCCACCGGTAGCGTCGGCGAAGCATTTGAACTGGCCGCTGACCATGCCCATGTAGGTCGGGCTGCCGAAGATGATCGCATCGGCTGCGTCGAGGGTGGCGAACAGGGCATCATCCGTGAACCGCCCTTCGGTGATCTTCGTGCTATCGATCAGCATGAGATTGGTGGTGGTTCCGCTGACTGATTCCGCGCCGGCATGTACGGCACTGGCAAGCATCCCGGTCTTGCCGGTTCCGGTGTGGTAGACGATAGCGACGCTGGGCATGGCGAGCTCCTTGCCGGCGATATGCCACCGCGAACTGACGACGCCATGGTTTCGGCATGAACCCTCTGCGGGATTCAAACGCCCAAGGTATGATTCACCGGACTGGATCGACGCTTCAATGGGGCCGCGAGCCGAAGCCCGCGGAAATGGCCGCCTTCCAAGCTGCTGGCAGCCACCACCTTGCGGAGGTCTTTGCGAGCGGTGCTGGATTGCTGGCTGAACTGGTCATTGGTCTAGTTCATATATTCGATACAAGTGTTGTATTATCAAGGGCTACGAGCGGCCACCGGGATTCCGCCATCACTCTCCCGCTCGCGACAACTAGACAACGAGGACCCGGGCCGGGGTGGCAAAGTCGCGCCCCAGGGAACTGATCACCACATCCAGGTCACGCTCGGCCGAGCCGAGGTCCATGGACAGCACCTGGTCCTCGCGATGGTCGATCACGCTATCGAGGCGGCCACGCAGTCGGATACGCTCGCGCTCGTCCAGGGCGCAGAGAAACACCGAGAACTGGATCCAGTCGCCGAATCCCAGGAGGATGCGATGAACCCGGTCGCGACGGCGATCGTGCGCCACGTCATAGGTCACCAAATAATGCCGCCGATTGGTCATCGGGTGACGATCCCGACATAGGCAGGAATGTCACCGCGTAGCCAGCGTGCGAGTAGCTGCGCCTGGAGACGGATCATGGCGCGCCAACTGCAGCGATAGTCGAACATGGGATGTGTCGCCAACTGGTCGAGGCGCAATTCAATGGCGCGGATAAGTGCCTTTCGGCCTTCTGGCTCCATCTGGCAGGCACCAGCACCTGCGACGAACATGCCTGGCACGACCATGCCGGTGTTGATCGCATTGATCACAGCAGAATCGGCGATCAGCGCACGAAACTCCTCCATGAGATCCAAGGCCAAGGCAGGTCGACCATGCCTGGGCTGATGATAAAATCCCCAGAATGGGTCGAGCCCGACGCTGGCGCAAGCCACCGTGCATTCCTTGGCCAGAATGGCATAGGCGAACGAGAGCATGGCGTTGATAGGATCCTTGGGCGGCCTGCGGTTGCGCCCATTGAGGTCGAAGGCAGGTGTCGGACCATCCTTGGGTCTCAGCATGCTGGTGAAGGCGCCAAAGTAGTGCGCTGCGCCACCACCTTCGATACCCAAAAGCTGTCCGAGGTCAGTAGCCCGATCCACAGCATTGACCGCATGTTGCAGGCCAAGCAGCGCGGCCGTCTGTTCTGGCTCGGCGTTGCGCCGCAGCAGGGTGCGTTGGTTCTGGCATTTGGCCGATACGACGGCCTTGGCGAAGGCGAGGCAGCGCATCGGATCGTCAGCGGCACGGAATTGAGCCGCCCGATCGTAGGCATTCTTCAGCGTGAAGTTCCCGGTCAGGCCGTAGAACCAGTGGCCTTGACTCAAATGGGTTACGGTGACGCCGGCCTCGGCCAGGAGATGCAGGGCGGCCGGGGAAATACCGACGTTGCCGCAGAGCACGAGTTGCGACAGGTCGATCAGACGCACCTCGGCCACGGTCGCTCCGCCCCGCGAACGTGCGTAGATGCCTTCGCCCTTTTTGCCGACGTAGGCACCCTGCTCTTGCACGTAGAGCGGCTGTGCTTCGTCGCGGGCAGGATACAGCCGTCGAACCTGCGGTGCCGCGGGATCTGGTGGCACGGCCTGAAGGGCATGCGTTTCATCGGGCAGACAGATGGCGTTGAGCGAACA
>JBBQCI010000151.1:0-4218 GCA_038318565.1 Planctomycetota bacterium | reverse complement strand
ATGGTTCTCGACCAGCCACAGTTCGACCTGGTAGCGGCCGGAAGCCAGCGGCAACGAGATCGGCATGGCTCCCTCCAGGTAGGCCACCGTACTCAGCATCCGGGCGGTAGCCGCATCCACCTTTGGAGTCATCGCCACCGTCATCGTCGTCAGCATCGCCGCCGCAGGCAGGCGGAGTCCCTGTGCCACCGCCTCGGCGTGCGACCACCAACGCTCGCCTGAGATGACCTCAGCGTCGCCATTGAGATTCACGCCCAGGACGAATCCGCCCGACGGTCGGGGCACGTATGGCGGCGGTGCGCCCACCAAGCTGACCGCGAACGGCTGGCCGGGCGCCACCTCCGCCCAGGACCCGGTCGGGACCTCCAGAGCTTCGCCATCGCTGCTGCGGACGAAGCGCACCAGGCCATGCCCGACCTCGAGGCGGGTGCTGGCGGAATCGACCTTCACGGTGAACGCCGTCCCCACCACCCGGGCTTCGGCCACAGCGGTGGCGATGGTCAGCGCATCTCCGTTGCGTCGGGGCGCCGCCTCGACCTGGACCGCGCCAGCCGACAGCAGGACCCGCGTCGCCGTCGCCACCGTCGCCCGGCTGCCGGGCGCAAAAACGAGCCGGCTGCCGTCCAGCAGTTCGACCGTCGCCTGGGCGCCAACCGCCAACTGGTCACCGGCCAGCAGGTGCGGGCCGGCCACGTTCCGGCCATCGCGTTCGATCAGCACCAGCTCGCTGGTGGCGAGCCTGGCGATGCCAACTGGCGTCCGGCCCGGGCCCAGCACCGTGACCGCCAGGATGGCGACCACGAGCGCGGCCGCCGCCGCGAACCAGCGCACCGGATGCGGCCGGCGGATCCGCCGCGGCCGGCGGAGATGCGGCCGCGAACGGTTCGCTGCCGTTCTGCCGCCACCCCGCTGCGGCACCGGCACCGGCACAGCTCCTGACACCTCGTGCAGCCAACCGTCGACCCGGGTCAGGGCGACGAACTCGGCCATCCGGGCCGGATCGGTGCGCAACATCGCAGCCAGCGCTTCGCGCTCGGCCGGGTCGGCCCCACCGTCGAGATGGCGGTAGACCAGACGCACGAACTCCTCGTCGACGGGCCGGGATTCAGACGGCATGGCTATCCCCGTGCCCGAGACGGCCCTGAATGCACGCCGCCAGCGCCTTGTGGATGCGGTAGAATGCGACGTAGACGCTATTGACCGGCCGGTTCAACTCGGCAGCGATCTCCTCGCCGCTGCGCGAACGCTCGTAGCGGGCAGCGACCAGCCGGCGCGAGGCCGGTGACAGATCCTCTAGGCAGACGCGCAGGGCCTCGACCGCTGGCCGGCTCGGTTCGGCCGTTTCGGCCGTCGTCCAACGAGCATCCAACGCATCGAGTAGGCCTTCGTCGAAGGGGACGTGGTTGCGTTGGCGGCGCAGGGCGGTCAGCGACTCGTAGCGCGCCACCGTCCGGACCCAGGCCGGGAAGCGCTCATCGTCGACCCCCGCGGCACCCTTCTTCACCACCACCAAAACGACCTCCTGGAACACGTCCTCGGCGCAATGCGGATCGCCGACGATGGCCCTGATGTAGCCGGCCAACTGGGCCCGCTCGTCCATCAAGCGTCGGATTGCCTGTTCCTGGTCCATGTCTGTTGAGAGCATACGTCGCCAGGGACGCTAAATCTGTACATCAAGTCATTTGGTCTATATGAACCCATCGTCGGTCCTGACGGAGCTGCCGCCGCGTGAGTACATGCGGATTCTTTACACGCAGGAATGATAAGTGTCTTGGATCAGCGTGATCTGGATCGCAGCTGCGTCCGGACCGCCATCAGCAAGTCTAACGGAACCAGGATCAACGGTAGAACAAGCACCAGTGGGTGCGAACCTCGGGTGGCCGGGTGGATCCCCATCCCGACCCCGGTGGAGATTCCCATCAGTACCAGCGCCACGCCCAGAAGGGGTCGGCGTGAGCCGCCCCAAGGCTCAATTACGGTCCGCCGGGCAAGTTCCTTTTCCTGCAAGTCCGCGGCACCAAAATATGCACCGTATGCTGCACGAACTCCTGCCCCCCATCCCCCCCTGCGAAGCCCCGCGATCCCTGCCCGCCTGGGACTGGTCGCACGGCAATCTTCGCGTGTCGGCCGACGGCCGCGGCCTGGAGCACGACGACGGTACTGGCTTTCTCTGGCTGGGCGACACTGCTTGGGAGCTGCTGCACCGTCTGACGCGCCCGGAGATCGCCGCCTACCTTGATCTGCGCGCCGCCCAGGGCTTCACCGTGGTGCAGACCGTCTGCCTCGCCGAGCTCGACGGCGTGCGCGTCCCCAACGCCGAGGGCCATCTGCCCTTCGTCGACGAGGATCCTGCTCGGCCGGTCGAGGCCTACTGGGAGCTGCTCGACTGGGTCTTTGACCAGGCGGAGCGCCGTGGCCTGGCGTTGGCGCTGCTGCCGACCTGGGGCGACAAGGTCAATGCCCACTGGGGAGCCGGGCCGCGCATCCTCCTCGATCCCGTCCGCGCCGACAGCTATGGCCGCTGGCTGGGCGCGCGCTGCCGCAGTCGGCGCAACCTGGTGTGGGTGAGTGGCGGCGACCGCAGTCCGACCGTCGACGGCGGCGGCGGCGACCGTGGCCGGCTGGATCCAGCGCTGGTCGCGGCCTGGCGGGCCCTGGCCCTCGGCCTCAGGGCCGGCGACGAGGGCCGGCATCTCATCACCTACCACACTTGGGGGCAGGACAGCAGCGGCATGTACTGGCACGGCGAGAGCTGGCTCGACTTCAACAGCCAGCAGAATGGTCACGCCGCGCACCCCGACCTCTGGAACCGCATCCGGACCGACCGCGACCGCGTCCCGGCCAAACCGGTGATCGACCTTGAACCGATCTATGAGGAGATACCCATCGGCTTCGATGGCCGCAACGGTTGGGGCTCTGCCTGGAATGTGCGCTGGTTCGCCTGGATCGACACCCTCGCCGGCGCCGCCGGCCACACCTATGGCTGCAACGGGGTCTGGCAGATGTACGCCCCTGGCCGCCAGCCTGCCTGCGAGGCGCGGCTGCCCTGGCGCGACTGCATGCAACTGCCCGGCGCCTGGGACATGGGGCACCTGCGCGACCTCCTGCTCTCGCGACCCTTCCCGTCGCTTGAACCCTGCCAGGAGCTCCTTGTCGGCCCCGCCCATCATGGGGCGGAGCGCATCCAGGCCGCGCGTGGCGCCGATGGCTCCTGGGCTGTGGTCTACAGCGCCGGCGGCAAAGGCATCACCATCGATCTCGCCACCCTCGCCGGCGACCGCTTCCGGGCTTGGTGGTTCTGCCCGCGCAGCGGGGCACCGACCTGCATCGGCGAGGTGGCACGGCAGGCCAGCCTCGGCTTCACTCCCCCCTCAGAGGGCCAGGACCAGGACTGGGTGCTGGTGATCGACGACGTCGCACGCGGCTTTCCTGCGCCGGGGCGCCCGGCCGCAGGTTGCACTCAGGGACCCTGATGGTTGAAAAAAGGGGAACGGGATGCCGCTGCCGCCGATGTAGTGCTTGGCCGTAGGCTCTATCGGCTCAGCGGCCATCCGCTGTTCACCAGCAGCGGCGTGGCGGCATGTTGAGGTTTCGGGGGAACGATAGGGGCCGGCATGGCGTGACAGCAACACGGGAGCAACACGGCGCAGAGCAACACGGCACGCAGAGCACGCAACACGGGACACGCGGGACACGCACGAGAGCACGCAACACGGGACACGCACGAAGCACCACGGGAGAGCACGCAACACAGCACGCAACACGGACACGCACGAGAGCGCAACACAGCACGCAACACGGACACGCACGAGAGCACGAGCACGCAACACCACGCAACTCGGGAAACACCACGCAACTCGGGACACGCAACTCGGGACACGCACGGGATACTGTCCCATCCGGCTGTTGACCACCAGATCGTGGACAGGCACGTGAAGATCAACGCACACCCTGCGACTTCTTGCAATAGGTCCATGCTGACCGTATACGTCCTCCATGCCCATCCCCCGCCGTCTCCTCGTGGCCGACGACCGCCCGGGCTGCTATCATGTCATCTCCCGCTGCGTCCGCCGCGCCTTCCTCTGCGGTGACGCCGCCGAACACCGCCGGGGCTGGGTCCGCGATCTGATCGCGCAGGCCGCCGCCGCGTATGCCATCGATGTCTTGGCCTACGCCGTGATGAGCAACCACCTCCACATCGTCATCCGCACCGACCCC
>JBBQCI010000150.1:0-4524 GCA_038318565.1 Planctomycetota bacterium | reverse complement strand
GCCAGGCGATTGCGACCCGAACCGAACGAGGCGGCTACCATCAGTGCCAGCACGACCATGCGTGGCGACCAGATGCGTATGCGCTCGAACTTGTCATCGAGGGTGGAGAGGAGGCGGGTGACGAAGTCCGCCAGGAGGTCGGGGCCATGCAAGATGTGCATGAAAACCCGCCATCGATGGCGGCGTTCGCATGCGATAAATGCTTGGAAAGACTATTCTTACATCACTGTCTTAAGTCAGGCGCCATTGCTGAGCACGCGCGGCGGCAACGCGCTTGCGGTAGCTTTCAGAGCCGCATTCTGCGTCCCCGCTGCATGGACCCCATCCGTTCATCATCGCGCTGCGGCTTCCTGCTCATCGGCGTTCTGCTCCTGGCGGCACGGCTCGCGTCAGCCGAGGATTCCGATGCCATTGCCGGGAAGATCCTTGCCGGAACCTGTGACGTCGCCCGCATCCAGACGCTCACGCAGCGACTGGCCGTCGTAGACCAGGCCACCGTGTGGTGCGTCTGGTACGAGTGCGCGGGCGACTGGTCGGCGATCGCCACCACCGTGTGTCCGGGGCTGCAGAAGCAGCGTGCCACCATCGCCAAGCGGCCCTACCTGGTCACCACCTGCGCCGAAGGGATGGCGCGTGCTGGCGATGTGACTGCGGCCCGCACGTTCCTCGCCCAGGGCGACTGGAGCGGTACCGGGGCGCAACCGGCCATGGGCTGGGCGGCCGCTGGCCGGATCGCGGTGGTCGAACATGCGTGGAAGGACGCGGCCGAGCATCTCAAGCGCGCCCAGGCCGCCCTCGCCACCACCGCAAGCGATGCGAGCCCGCCCTGGCTGATCGCCCTGGCCAAGCGGCGCGTCGATCGCCTGCGTCAGGATTTTGAGCAGGGTCACCGTCAAGAGGTGCTCGGACCGGACTACCTGGCCTGGCGTGCAGCCGAGGACCGTGCCAACGGAGCCCCAGCGGAAGCGATCGCCGCCTATGACAAGCTCGTTGCCGAATACCCAGCCAGCCGTTTTGCCGGGCCCGCCGCCCTCGAGGCCGCCCGCGTGGCGTGGTGTGCCGACATGGGCCCGGAGTGCCGCCGCCGGCTGGGACTCCTGCTGGCGAAGAATGACGTGGAGCTGCACGGCTTCACGGCCCTGCTTGCCGCCGACGCCGAGATCCGGTTTGGCGGAGATGTCCCGGCGATCCGCCGTGCGAGCGAGGTCGTGCTCGCGTGGGCCACCAGCAAGTCTGATCCGTCGCCGCTCCCCGCGGCGGTGCGTGCCGAAATCCAGCCGACGCATGCTCCGCACCGATTCACCCGGTGGAACGCCCCGGAGTGGACCGATCGCGAGCGGTACCGGGTGTGGTCGTGGAGCACGGCGCCGTGGGCTCGCGACCACCTCACCTACCAGGCCATGACCCGCCTCATCATCGCCGCGCTCGTCGCCGGCGACCGGGCGGCGGCCGCTAGCTACGCACAAGGGATGATCCAGCTCGATGAGGTCGACCGCTCGATGGTCCAGGAGGGCCGGCCGGCCGGCCCCCTGATCCTGGCCGCAGCCATCACCGAGCAGTCCTATCTGCTGCCGATGGCGGCCTTGAGCGACATGCCTGCGTCGGCCAAGCTCCGCACGGCAGCGGCCCTGGTCTATTACCAGCTCTACGATTGGTCGAACGCGCGCCTGTGGGGCGAGGCGGCCCTGGCCATCACCAAGCCCGGCGACAAGCGGCATCGCGATGCCCTCGAATACCTCATCGGCTTCGCCTGGCATGGCGATCATGCCAGCGATACGGCCCTCGCCTGGTGGGGCAAGGTCGGCGCCGATACCGCCGCCAGGCCGGACGAGATGTGGGCGCTCGCCCGCCTCGCCGAATTCAGCGTGCTGCACCAGCGCGAGGCCAAGTGGCCGGAGGCGGCCGCCCTGGTGCTGCAGATCCCCGAGCGGATGCCGGGGACGCCGGTGGCCGCCACCGCGCTCATGCGCTACATCAACGCCAGCGAGGCACGCGACCCCGTGGGGTGCAAGTGGGCCTGTACGACCTTCCTCGCCACGTTCCCCACCTCGCCGTATCAGACCTTCGTCGCTCAGACCCATGCCCGCCTGAAAAGCGGCATCACAGTCAAGCCACCAGAACCCCAGACCACACCATGAACACCATCCTCCAACGCCTCGTCCTCCTGGTCCTCATGGCCGCTGCCGCCTCGGCAGGCGAGAGCCTCTTCCGTGGCTATACGGTGAGCGCGCACACCGACGCAAGCACCCGCGATCCGATCGGGGAGATCGTCAGCAACCTGAATCCCGGCGATATCCTCACCGTCGCGTTCTACGCGCCTGAGGGCTACACCATGACGAGCCACGAGGTGACCGATCACACGCCGCTGGGCTGGACCAAACTCCCCGCCATCGGCCAGTTCCGCCTGGTGGTCCCTGTCGGTAAGCCGATGAATTCGGCGCATGAGGCTGAGTTCTACGGCAAAATTGAGAAGGATCCAACCGACGGGTCGGGTGGTGAAGGAACGGCGCCGGAGTCTTTCTGGGGGGTGCGTGGCAAGGTCCGCCTGACCAAGGTTCACGAAGGCATCGGTTCGGATCACAACCGTGCACCGCCGGCCGACACCACCTTTGCCGCACGGCCATCGGCCGCGACGCCACGGGGGCAGGCGGTCCTGGATACCGAAACCGAGACGTTCACAGCTTCTGACGGCGGCCGGGAATACGGCGTCTATATCGGTGCGCTGACCACGGATCCCGCACTCACCGGGGTGAAGATCCCCAGCAACGAACAGAAGCCGTGCCCCCAGGACAACACGGACACCGTCTGGTTCTCCTACAAGGGCGTCGCTCCTGGAGTGGTTGTCACCATCGACCCCGATTCGATCGGCTTGGACCAGGCGCCAACGATCCAGAACCTGTCGGAACAGCTCACCGCTACCTTGACGGCCCGCTGGAACGACATCGCGACCAAGACCGTGGCACATGAGGAGCAGCACCGCCAGAACGTCTATCGGATCGGCCGGGAGGCGGCGGAGTACCTGCGCACCATGCGCGCCTATGGCTACGCGCCTATGGCTACGCGCCAGGCGCACCGCGAGCCGAGACGCTCGCCACGACGGCGTTCCGGGAGTTCGGAACCATGTACATTTCCGCGATGCGCGAGCGGGTCTATGCTGAGGCTGACGCGTTCGATGCGCTCACCGACCATGGCCGTCGTTGAACGCATCGTTGCGCTGGTGGTCAGCTTGGCCGTGATCGGCTGGGCTGGTGAATTCGTGCCCCCCAAGCTCGAGCTCATCAGCAATGTGACCGCCGAGGTGCACCAGGACCGCCCCGTCAGCGTCAGCGGGGGAGGCCGGGTGTCGCTGCGTCTGATGAATACCTGTGGCGGTCCCATCGGCCTGGAGCACATCTGCGAGCCGGACCCCTTCTATCCGGTCGCCATCTATAAGATCCGCAGGCGCGGCGGACCGGTTGATGCCGCCGAACCTGCCTGGGGACCCAACGTCGACGAGCAGTACCGCACCCAACTGCGCATGGTGCAGCCGTCGACGCGCTGGGCGCCGTGGCTCAACCTGGACGAGCGCAGTCCCATCATGCGGCAACGGCGTTCGCTGCGCAACGGACGCAGCACGCTGGCACTCATGCCGCTGGAGGGTTATGCCCTGCAGTTCGATTTTCGTCCGGGATGGATCTTCGCCGATGACGTCGCCGCGGTACGGGGGCAGAAGCAGCTCGCCATGTCGGTACCAGGGCTGCGCTTCACCTTGTGCATTCCGTCCGCCAAGGGTGGCGTGACCATCGGCAAGCCGATCGTGTGGGACGAGAAGACGCCGGACTGCCTCGTCGCCACCAACCGTCCCCTGGACGTGGTCGCGGATGCTTCCCAGGCCGCCGAGGAGCCACCGGCCGCGGCCGGCCTGACCCTGCAGCTCGAGATCGACAGCGAGGTCAAGCGCGGCCAGGACTTCACCGTCACCTACCTCGTCGGCAACCTGTCCTCGAACATCACCTGGATCTGGCCCAATACCCTGACGCCGGCCAACGTGCGCTGGACGCTCAACGGCGCCGACGGCAAGCCGGTCGGGACTGACGATGGAGCCTTGGCCATGCCCCTGCAGCGTCTGATGCCCGATCGCCCGGCGTTCCCGTTGCTCCCGGGTGAATTCCTGTGCTGGCGCTACACCCTGGGCAGCCAAATGCTGGAAAAGGCGCGCAGCGGATCAACGTGCAACCTAATAGCCGAGCTGCTCGCGCCGTCGGCGACGGGGGCTGACACCCCGACCGCCATCCCGGAGGGGGCGCGCCTCAGCGCCGCCATGCCGGTCAGGATCCGCTAGACGGTCGCTGGGCAGGAAGCGTAGTTTTGAGCGCATATAAAGGAAAATAGGTCATTGAATCCTGACCGTCCAAGCTCGACCTCCATGTCCTCCCACCGTGCGCTGAATTCACCCTGCTTCTCGTCTTCGATCTTGCCGATCACGTCTGCCTTGATGATGTCGGTCGGTTGGAGGTCGAGACCTCTGCTGTTCATCACCGAGAA
>JBBQCI010000149.1:0-4550 GCA_038318565.1 Planctomycetota bacterium | reverse complement strand
CTGCGGGGCACATCGGTAAGGCCCGCCATGCGTTGCTCAATGAAACGACGACGCCAGCGACCCACGGATGCCTGGCCGAGACCGAACTCGTGGGACACCTGTTGGACATAGCCGGGCGACCCGGCCATACGGGCGTCTCGTACGCCCAGCGCCTGTGGTGCTGCTGACGTTGTAAAACGGCCGACGCTGCCGTGGCCCTTGCTGATGATCCCCATCAGCCGGGCCACGGAGCATCGGCCATGAGCCAGTATTCTCTCCTTTCCTTCCAACGCCACCTGCAGGCGCAGGGCAAGCGCCCGGGCACGCAGGAGCGGTACGTGTCGATCCTGGCGCGGTTGCTGCGCTGGGTCGAGGTGCCCGCCGAGGCGGTGACGGCCGTCCATGCCTACGCCTTCCTGGTGGAGCGCGGCAACGAGTGGGGCCTGTCGGCGTCGTGGTTCAACGTGATCTTCCATGCCGTGGTGGCGTGGCTGGAGATGCGGCAGTTGCCGACGGAGTTGCGAGGCCTGCGTCCGAAGCGCGTCGCCCTGCAACTACCGCGGTGGTTCACGGCCGCTAACGCGCGTCGGCTGATCGGCGCGGTCGACCAGCGGTCGTTCCGGCTGTTCTTCCAGGTCATGCTGTCGACCGGCATGCGGGTGTCGGAGGCGATGGCGCTGCGGGTCCAGGATCTCGACACGGAACGGCCGATGATCAGCGCCAGCGACCAGCGTCCGGCCACAGCCACTCACGGTAGCGCCGCAGATGCACGCCTCACGGCGGCGGCGGGCCGACCGGAGATGCGCCATGTTTCTCGGCTTCGGCCTCCTCCGCATCCGGCTTGGTTGAGCCGGTCCGCCAGCGGGTCATGAATGCAGCAAACCGCGAGCGCGAGGTGTCGACCATGTGTCATCAGCCTCACCCCCCCTGTCCGCCAGGCAACCCACCCACCCACCCATCAACCATCTGTCATCTCGATCCACCGCCGGGTCCCGACTCTTGACCCCCCGTCCCACGCGCCATGCTCCTTCTCTTCAGCATCGGACCATAGCTCAACCTGGATAGAGCACTACCTTGGGGTGGTAGGGGTTGGAGGTTCAAATCCTCTTGGTCCGACCAGTCAGAAACCACCGGTGAAAGCCGGTGGTTTCTGCGTTTTGAGAGATCTGACGTCGAGGGCGTTTGAAGGGAGCTGATCCCCCATGTGATCCCCGGACCACAGCCGCTGTCCTGGATCGCAATGGGCTCAAGCCAGCTTCCGAACGCGGAACCGACTGGTCCTGGAAACGTTTCGTGACTGAGAAGGCCGATACCCTGGTCGCTACCGACTTCTTCACAGTCGATGTCTGGGGGTGGCTCGGGAAACAGAGCTATGACGTGCTCTTCGCCATCCACCTCGGCACCAGGATGGGAAGGCTCTGAACAAAATATTGAAGGTCAGTCTGCTTCACGCCCATGAATTCTGGACATCGGATCACATAGTCGAGTCGGTAAGAACAAGAAAAGAGCGGCGATGGATTATTGCGCATTACGCACCTAGCTCAGCCCTTGACGGATATCCGCGCCGGATATCCTTACCAGCATGGACAGCGAAACCGTCGTATTCCAAGTGGGCAACAGTCTCGCCGTCCGGCTGGTTGGCGACTGCAAGCTGCCGCGTGGCATGCGCATCCGCGAGCGCCGTGAGGGCAGCACCATCATCCTTGAGCCGATGGTCGATGCGTGGCCTCGCTCGTTCCTCGCTGCCGCTGGGGCCTGGAAGGATGGCCTCCCGCGCCCTGGCCGGGATGAACTGGCTCGGGACCCATTCGCGTGAAGTACCTGATCGACACCAACACCGTCAGCTATTACCTGCGCGGAACGCCTGCAACCGTGAAGCACATCCAGGGGCAGAAGCCTTCAGCGCTGGTGATCAGCGCCATCACGGCGATGGAACTCACCTACGGCGTGGAGAAGCGACAGTCCGCGACGCTGACGGCTGCCGTCCAAGGCTTTTTCTCGGGCGTTCCGGTGATGCCTTTTGACCAGGAAGCGGCCAAGCAAGCAGGCGTGGTGCGGGCTGCACTGGAGCGCATTGGGGTCGCGCTGTCCCTGGCCGACAGCCAGATCGCCGGGCACGCCATGGCGCTTGGCCTGACCCTGGTCAGCACCGATGCCGCCTTCAGGCGGGTGAAGGGCCTAACGGTCAAGGACTGGTCAAAACCATGAAGACCGTGTGGTCCAAAAACCCGCTGCGTGAAGTCCGCCGGTGAAAACTGGCGATCAGATTGAAAACCAATAATTACAGACGAACGGAATCGACCATTGCCACAGTATCGCAGGCCGTTGCGAGGGTTGATTTTAGGATGGTAAACTACGAAGCGTCGGTATTCGGCAGCACGGCCGATGCTGGCGAATCGTCTGTAACTCCACGTTCTCAGGCAGCGCGGCGATAGGACTGCAACAGTCCGTGCAACGATTCGTCGCAGACGATCTCGCCGCCGCCGATCTGCCAATGTCCAATGGGCACATTGCTGATGCCTTGGTGGGGACGTTGTTCGTGGTAGTGGCGCAGTTACGCGATGACGATCTCGCGCAAGTGCTTTTCGGAGAGGAAGACGAAGTGGTCGAGACATTCCTCGCCGATGGACGTGTTGAAGCCTTCCATGTAGGCGTTCATGTCCGGCGTGTGGAACGCCGTATGGATCAGCTTCTTCCCAAGGACGGCGGCGGTGCTGGGGCCGAACTTGCGATCCTTGTCGAGGACCCAGTGCTTCCTGCCAGCCAGCGGTTCGCCGTCCATGGTGACGTTGCGGATCGCCTGGGCGATCCACGCATCGGTGGGGTGGATGGTGACGCCCAGCAGATGGACGCGGCGAGTGTCGTGCTCGATGGCGAGGAAGACGAAGGCGTTGACGACCTTTCCGAGCAAGCCGATGGGCATCTGGATGAAGTCGGCGCCGACCGTGGTGTGGGCGTGGCGTTGCCAGAACTGCATCCAGGTTGATCCGCGCCGGTGGTTCTCGTCGGTCGGCGCTCGGCCATGTTTGGTCAGGACGCGACGGACGGTGGACTCGCAGACATCAAGACCGCACTTGCCCATCTCGCCGGGATGCGGGACAGTCCGGTCAGGCCGCCGTCGTAGAAACGCAGAATGGCATCGACCTTGTCCTGGCCGATCCACGGACGGCCGGGCTTCTTGGGGCCGTCTTCCCGTCGCCGTTGGCCCGGCGCTGCTGATGCCGTTTCAGCCAGCGGATCAGCGCCTCGGGCGAAGTGATACAGCGGAACAGCTCACGCAGCGGCCCGCCGATGCGTTGCAATCGCGTGGCATAGGCGACGCGCTCAGTAGCGCTCAGTAGCGGTCATGCGCAGGTGCTGGCCGGCGAATCGCCGCTTCGCAGCATCAAGTTGCTGGTTGATGGCCTCGACGAGGTCATCGACGGGCAGGCCCAGTGCCGCTCCGCACAGCATCCACAAGCTGACGCGCAGGCGGAGAGGGAGGGACTGGGCTTGGCTTATGGTCATGGTCATGGCCGCGGCAGGCTGGCGGCCGGGTTTGAGATGCGAGGGCCCGGAGTGTCAGGATGATGAACATACCCGATGGAGCGGCGCCAGGGCCGTGCTGGTGCTGATGGAGGGAGGTCCTGAAGCCCTACTGCCGCTTGTGTGTACGCCAATGACGTATATGTGGCGTATGCGCTTTGCATGGGACTCCGCCAAGGAGGCGATCAACATTGCCCAGCATGGCATCGACTTCACGACCGCGTCCCAGGCGTTCAATGACCCGAACGCGTTGGAACTATATGATGCCGACCACAGTCGGGACGGCGAGGATCGATGGATGACCATCGGCTTGGTCGATGGTGTACTGATGCTGGTTCGGGTGACGTGGACGGACAGTGAAGGCGACGACGTGATCCGCATCATCAGTGCCCGCCTGGCCAACCCCAGGGACCGGGCGCTCTACCAGATTGGGTGACATCATGACCACGATCCGAAAGACCAGCGACGATATCCGCGCCCACCGCCCAGACCCGGCGATGATCGCTCGCCTCCAGGCGAAGGGTGACCAGGACATCGCCGCCGCCCCCAACGACGCGACCGGCGAGACGGTCTTCCGCATCCGGGCAACGGTGCGGCGCCGCATCCTCCAGGGTGCCTACCAGGACGGCGACATCGCCGCGCTCCGTATGGCGTTTCAGGGCGTGAGTCAGGGCCGCTTTGCCGAGGCGCTCGGCATTAGCGTTGACACCCTGCAGAACTGGGAACAGGGGCGCCGGCAGCCGGATGGTCCGGCCAAGGCCCTCCTGCGCCTCCTGGCTCGGCACCCTCGCCTGCTGGCACATGACCTCATGCCCATGCACGCCGGGGAGTGATGCGGATCGGCAGAGGCGCGGCTTGCAGTTGATGCAGCACCTGCTCCCAGCCAGCAGTCGGCATTCCGCGTTTTCTCGGTGATGAACAGCAGAGGTCTCGACCTCCAACCGACCGACATCATCAAGGCAGACGTGATCGGCAAGATCGAAGACGAGAAGCAGGGTGAATTCAGCGCACGGTGGGAGGACATGGAGGTCGAGCTTGGACGGTCA
>JBBQCI010000148.1:0-4674 GCA_038318565.1 Planctomycetota bacterium | reverse complement strand
CTCGGTGGCGTACAGCTGGTCGCGCAGTTCGTCGCCGCCGGCGATAAACAGATAGCCACTCATCAGTGGCACCTCGCTGGTCTGGGTGCCCTTGCCCGGATAGCGGCGGGTGCGCTTTTCCAGGAACTGCACGCCGGGCGGACCACGGAAGGCGAGCAGCCGGGCGAGCATCTTGTCCTGGCGCGGCTTGGCGTGCACGACCATCCAAGGACCGACCGGCAGCTCGGCGAGCTGGCCGACCGGCCAGGTCCTGACGATGCCGACGGGGGGCAGAGGCATGTCCGCAACGGTGCGGACGGGCAACTGGGGCGCAAGGCGTCACCGGGCAGGGGCATCATGCCCTCGCGCACGCAGCAGGCCGCTGCCATCACATCGCGACGACCGCACTCTGCACCAGGCGATGGATCGCATTGATCGCAGCACCCATGAAGCCGATGATCGCCGGCATACCGGCATACAGCACCAGCAGGGCGACCAGGATCTTGATCGCGAAGCTCATGAACAGGACGTTGATCTGCGGCACCGCCTTCGACAGCACGCCCTCGGCGACGGTCACCAGCATGACCACCGCCAGCACCGGGAAGGACAGCATACAGGCCATGGTCATGCACTGGTCGGTGCCGACTGCTGCCATCTGCAACAACTGGGGACTCATCTGCCAGGCGCCAACTGGCACTGCGGCATAGCTGGTCGAGATCACCGCGATCAGTTCCAGATGGGCATTGGCGCCAAGGAACACCAGCACCATGCCGACCAGCAGCATGTCGCCGATCGGGCCTTCGCCGACGCCGCTCTCGGGGTCGAAGTTCTCAGCCGCGGTGAATCCGGCATAGCGGTTGATCAGCTCGCCTCCAGCGCGCACACCCTCGAAGATGCAGGTGCAGGCAAAACCAACAGTAGCGCCGGTGGCCAGCTCCTGGGCGAGCATCAGCAGATAGCGACCATCAAGCGGCAGATTGGCAGGCAGGTGCGGTGTGACCGACGGCAAGATCAGCACGCTGATCGCCAAGGTCAGCAGCGACTTGACCCGTGGCGGAATGAACGGACCGCCGATCAGCGGCGCACTGAAGAACAACGCGCCGATCCGCGCCATCACCAGCATCAGCCCGGGCGTGTACTGCCACAGCCCGGCGAGCTGGTTGGTCAGATCCATGTCACAGGGCGCCGTAGGCGGGCAGGTTGCTGAACAGCTCGGTGGTATAGCTGACCAGATAGCGCAGCATCCAGCCGCCAAGCAGCGCCAGCACCAGGGCCATGGCGATGATCTTCGGCACGAAGGTCAGGGTCTGCTCCTGGATTGAGGTCACGGCCTGGACCAAACCGATGACCAGACCGACAGCCAACGCGGTCAGCAAGACCGGCCCAGACAGCAGCAGGCTGACCCACAGCATGCCGCGAATCAAATCCATGACCGTATCATTTAGCATGGTGAGACTCTCACCTCAGCAGGGAGTGCGTAGCTACGCATAGGACGCCGCCAATCCCTGCACGATCAGCACCCAACCATCGACTAAAACGAAAAGTAGAATCTTGAATGGCAACGACACCACCACCGGCGGCAGCATCATCATACCCAGGCTCATGAGGATCGCCGAGATGACCAGGTCGATGACCAGGAAGGGCAGGAAGATGACGAAGCCCATCTGGAAGGCGGTCTTCAGCTCGCTGGTGATGAAGGCCGGCATCAGGGTCAGAAAGCTGACGTCGGCGGCGCTCCTGGGACGCTCCTCTTTGGCCAGGCGGATGAACAGCGCGAGATCGGTCTTGCGCGTGTGCTTGAGCATGAACTCCTTCACCGCGCTCTTGGCGTTGGTCAGGGCCTGGGTCTGGGTGATCTCCTGTTTCTGCAGCGGCGTCCACGCCTCGGCTTCGATTTTTTTGATCGTCGGCGCCATGATGAACAGCGAGAGGAACAGGGCGAGACCGACGACCACCTGATTGGGCGGCAGCGTCTGCGTGCCCAGCGCGCGGCGCACGAAACCGAGCACGATGATCACCCGCGTGAAGCAGGTCATCATCATGAGGAAGGCCGGCGCGACCGCGAGTACCGTGATCACCAGCAACAGGCTGACGGCGTTGCTCATCCCGTTGGCGCCGTCGCCAGCTTCGAGGCTGAGCTTCAGCTGGCCGGGGCTGGGCTGCACCCCCGACACCGGACCAGGCGCATCGACCCGATTCGGCGCCGGCGCGGCCTGACCGCCTGGGGACCCGGCAACGGCTCCGGCGATTCCGCTCGCGGGACCATCGGGATTGCCGGCCACACCCGGTTGGGCTTCAGCGGCAGCCAGGCCGCAGATCAGCAGTAGGGCGAGCAGCAGCCTCACGGCGTGGCTTCCGCAGCCGGGACAGCACTTGGCAGCAGGCGATTGAGTTCGCCTGCGAAAACCGACAGGGCCTGCTCGGCCGGGGCCGGCATGGTGGCGATGTGGATCATCTCCTTCTCGCCCAGGCCGACGACCAGCCACTGGCCACCGAGCCGCACCAGGGCCAGCGAGCGGCGCGGACCGACCTGGATGGTTTCGATCAGTTCGAGGTTGCGGCCACGACCGCCGAGCAGCCGACGCGCGTTGAGGCGCTTGGCGGCGTACCCCAGGCCGACCGCCAGGCCAATGACGACCAGCAGGCCGAGCCCCATGCCGCCGACCGTTCCCCAGCCCGGAGCCTTGGCGGCAGCCGCCGGTTGGGCGACCGACGAGGACTGGGCCGCCGTCCACTCTTGGTCAGTAAAGACTGGGGTGTCGGCAGCAGCCAGAACAGCAGCGAGGCAGAACAGGAGCACGAACCGCATGTTGCACCCTACGACGCCAGGTGTCGCTGCATGCGACATCGCGGGACGCCATGGGGACTACAGGCGCAAGAAGTGCCAATGAGCGACAGACCGACTTCAGGAAACGCCGTAGCACGAGGCCTATCCCATTGGCACGGCATGTGATAGGCTACCACCCGTGCAACAGCGCATCCTCGTCACCCAAGCTGCGGCCGGCATGGTCCTGGCCCGCCCAGTCGTCCTGCCCGACCGCATGGTCCTGGTCGGCGAAGGGGCGGTGCTCAGCGACACCATGATCGGTCAGCTGATGACCCGCGGGATCAAGCGCATCGTCGTCCAGGGCCAGCCGCTGGGTGGCCCTCAAACGGCCGACTGGGAGACGCGCATGCGCCAGCTTGACGAGCGCTTTGAGCGCAGCAGCCGGCAACCGTTCATGGCCGCCCTGCGCGAGGTGGTCGCGCGCGTGCTGGCCCGCCGGACCTGACCGCATGCCGCTGTCCGCCGCCTCCATCCATGCCCGCCTGCTGACCGCCGGCCTGCCCACTTTCCCACGCACCGTCGCGCGGCTAGAGCACCTCATTGTCGAGGTCGAAGCGCCAGCCGCGATCATCGCCTCGGTGATCGCCACCGATCCTTCGCTGGCCACCTTGGTGATCGGCCAGACCAACGCCGCCGGCCACAGCACCACCCAGCTGAGCGAGGCGATCCGCCGCACCGGCATGGGCGTGGTGCTGTCAACCGCGCGCTCGGCGGTGCCCATCCCCGAGGCGCAGCGTAGCGCGCTGGCCACCTGCTGGGCCCAGGCCAACGCTACCGCCGTGCTGCTGCCCATGTTGGTCGACTACCGCCAGCACATCATCCACAGCACCTGGGACGCCGAGACCCTGTATCTGGTCGGCCTGATCCACGACATGGGCCATGTCCTGGCGATGGGGCAGTTTCAAACCGAATATGCGCGGGCCGCCAAGCGCTTGGCCGACGGCGAGCAGGACCTGGAATCGCTGATCGCCAGCGAACTGGGCGCCACCCCCTCGCAGCTGGTTGCGTTGGCCGCCCACACCTGGCATTTGCCGCCCGTCCTCGCCATTCCGATGGCGCACTGGCGCAAGCCTGGCGGAGCCCCCGACTTGGCCGAACTGACCGCCGCCGTCCACATCGCCCACGTCCTCGTCCATGCCGCCGGGTTCAGCGCCGCTGGCGACCGCTATGTCCCGATCATGGACGACTGGGCCCTTACCAAACTGAATCTACGCATCGCCGACTGCGAAACTCTGCTTGCCCGAATGTTCGACGCCATGGACGAACTGGAATTGTACGAGGGCGCACTGCGCTGATCGCCGGGCGCCGATCAGGTTGCCTCCGTGTGGCAGGGCCTAACCTCCCCGCCCTTCGCGAGGTAAACATGACCCTGTCCGACGCTCCCAAGGCCCACCCGGCCGATGTGATGAAGAAGCTGGTTGCGCTGTGCAAGAACCGCGGCTTCGTCTTCCAGTCGTCCGAGATCTATGGCGGCCTGAAAAGCGCCTATGACTACGGTCCGCTCGGCGCCGAGCTGAAGCGCAACCTGATGGGCGAGTGGTGGCGCGACATGGTCACGACGCGCGAAAATGTCGTCGGCATCGACGCTTCGATCATCATGCACCCGAACGTGTGGCGCGCCTCTGGCCACGCCGCCGGCTTCGCCGACCCGCTGGTCGACTGCAAGGTGTCCAAAGAGCGCTTTCGAGCCGACAAGGCGCCGCGACCGGCGCCGGGCGATGTCATGCCGATCACCTGCGCCGACAAGGGCGTGGCCAAAGACTGGGGTGAGCGCATCGCCAAGGACTTCGGCGTCGAGCTGGAACGCGACGGCAATGTGCTCAACGGCCTGAAGTGCATCAGCGCCACGGAATTCGGCTTCTTTCCCA
>JBBQCI010000147.1:0-4940 GCA_038318565.1 Planctomycetota bacterium | reverse complement strand
CCCTGCCACTCGGCGCCCGCCCCATCGCTGCGCGACGAGGCCCTGATTCTCAGTCGTGCAGTTGCCGACGCAGGCGAGGGATGATCTCGCGCTGACACTCGGCGAGGCTGCCAGGAAAGGTCGCGCCGGCCGCCTGCAAATGACCGCCACCGCCGAATGCCTGGGCCACCGGCGAGACCTGGAACGGCGGATTGGAACGCAGACTCATACGCGTCATGGTGCCGTCCTTGGACTCGCGCATCAGGTAGGCGATCTGGTTGCCGGCCAGCGAGCGCGGCACCTCGACCATGTCGCCCCAGTCCTCGGGCTCGCCAACCGTGGCAATATCGGCCCGCGACAGCGCGATGCCAGCCAGACGGGGTTCCTCGGCATCAATCTGCAGGCGTTCGATGCCCAGCCGCGTGATCGCCAGATCCTGCGGCTTCTTGGTATAGGTCAGGGCGCGGTTGATCGCCGAGACATCGACGCCGAGATCGGCCAGTCGCGCTGCGAAGCGGAAGGCGGCTGCGTCAGTGTTGGAGTGCATGAACCGCCCAGTGTCGAACACCAGGGTGGCATAGAGATTGTCGGCCATGGCGCGATCCAGGTCGACATCGAGCCGATCGAGCAGCTTGGCCGCAACCATCCCGCTGCAGGTGGCATGCTCGTCGACTAGGTTGAGATCGCCGAACCGGTCGTTAGTCGCGTGGTGGTCGAGGTTCAGCAGTTTGCCGCGTGGAATATGGGCGCAGGCGCCGAGCCGCTTGAGGTCACCGCAGTCGCTGGACAGCAGCAGATCGCAGGGCGGCATCGCCTTGGCCTTGGCCTCGTCGTCCATCGTCACAGCCATGCTGAAACGCGGCAGGAAGGCGTAGATCGAGGCCGGCTTCGACGGACAGACGAAGCGAACCCGCTTGCCCAGCCGTTCGAGCGCCACGGCCAACGCCAACGACGTACCGATGCCATCGGCATCGCTGTTGAGGTGCGTGGTCAGGACGATGTCGGCAGCATCAGCGACCGCGCGGGCGGCAGCCAGATAGTTGGGGCGCTTCATGCGCGCGGAACGGTGGCTTGGGGAAGCGTAGCGCCAGCGACGATCGCCAGTTCCTGGGCGCTGAAGCCGGCCTCGGTGCGTCCAGCCACATCGATAGCCCAGGGGCTAGGTATCTGATCGGCAAAGCGGCGCTGCACCACCTCGGCGAAATGCGTCGACGGATCTATGCCCTGGCGCGCGCACCACCAATGGTGCCAGCGCGTGCCGGTGGCGACATGACCGATCTCATCGCGGTAGATACGATCGAGCGCAGCGTGCGCGGCAACATCGACCGGGGCCACGCGCGGCAGCAGACCGGCATTGACGTCGAGACCGCGCGCTTCCAGGAACCGCGGCACCACCACAAGCTGCTCGCCAATATCGCTGCAGTCCAACGCCGACAGCCACAGACGGTGATGCACTGGTTCGCTGCCCGGCGGCCAGTCATGGGCAACCAGCCAGGTGTCGAGCAGGCCTGCATGCCCCGCCTCTTCGCGCGCCACGCGCAGGCAGTCAGCATGGAAGGCAGCCGGCATGCCCGATCCACGCAGCGCGAGGACGCAGGCCAGATCGATTGCCTCCATCTCGATATGCCAGATCGCATGCAAAAAGCGGCGCAGACCTGCCAAGCTGTCGACCCCCTGGCGGCGCCGCTTGGCCTGACCTTCAACCACACCCGGCGGACGACCAGGCCTAGCCGGTAGGTCCGGCATGTCCCAGAACTCGCCACCTGGCGGTTGCAGTGCAGCCAATATTGTGTCTTTGGCCAGTGCGGTGGGTGCAGCGATGGCGGCGAGCAAGCCGGCGACGTACGGCAGCATCGTACGCCTCAGCGCAGACGTACAGCCGTCAGCACCAGGAACAGCGGGATCTCCTTGGCCGCCAGATCCTCGGCAGCGAAGCGATGGCCTTTGGTGCCGCGACGTGGATTGGTCAGTTCGTCGCAGCCGACTACGCCTAGTCCGGCGGCGCCAAACGCCTCCAAGTAGGCCGAGATCGGACGATGCGTACTGATCGTCTGCAGGGCCGCTTCAGGCGAGCCGGGCTGCGCGCCCGGGTGGGTGGCAATGCGCGTCTGATACATCGACAGATAGCCGTCGATGCGACGGTACTGCTGCCGACGGTCATCGTCCCAGCCCCAGGTGCTGCGCTTGGGCTGGCGGAAACAGGGATGGGTCAGGGCGACAACGAAGCGTCCACCAGGCGTCAGCATCTTGGCGACGCCGGCCATGACCGGGCCGATCGGATCAAGATCCTGCAGCACCATCAACGCCGCAGCATGGTCGAAGGCCTGGCCGGGCAGAACGGACGATAGATCGCGCACGTCGCCAAGCACATAGCGCTCGTGCGGACCAGCCCGTTTCTGAGCGGCTTCGATCAGCGATGGGCTGGCCTCGACCCCGAAGGTGTCGACCGACAGATGGGCGAGGGCGCGACACAGCACACCCTGACCGCTGCCGACATCGAGGACGCGTTGCCCCTTCCGGGTAGCGAGGCGCTTGAGCACCGCCGGCAGCAGCACCGACTGATAGAGGTCGGCTCCGCCTTGGCCCTGGTACTGGTCGTACCAGCCGGCCTGACCCTCCCAGGCGGAGTTGGCGGCGGGCATGGGGGCGACGGGCGGCTTGCGCGGCGGACCGCTGTAGTCGCGACGGGGGAACTGGGACATGGGCGGACATGCTCTACCGCCCGCCACATCCGCAACCCTCACCGCGGCTTCTGCACCTCTGTGGCCGCCTTGTCGCCTTCCCAGACCTTGCCCCAGCCGCGCAGATAGACCAGGTTGGGAGCCTGTTTGGTACCCTTCCACGCGTACGGATCCGTGCCCGCGACCTGCAGGACGGTACGGTCATCGGTCTGAGCGATGTTGACGCCTTCTTGAGGACCCCACGGCAGCAGCGACCACGCATTCATGTAATGATTGACCAGCACCCGGCGATAGCCCTGGCTGCGGTTCTTGAGCGACTTGTGCAACAGATAGCCATTGAAGAACACCACCGATCCAGCGGGAACCTCGACCGGAACGGCCTGGGCCTCATCGAAGCCGTAGCACTGGTCGCTGCCATCGTACTCCTCCAGATCCTGCGGCGTACGGCGCTGGAAGAAGTAGCCGTTGCGATGCGAGCCTGGCACCACCCACAGGCAACCATTGCTGATGGTCGCGTCATCAAGAGCGATCCACGCGCCACACAGCGAACGATCGCGGGTAGGAATATACTGCTCGTCCTGGTGCCAGGCCTGACCCGGCTTGCCCGGTCCTTTCATGAAGAGCATCGACTGCATGCATTTCACGGCACCGTCCCAGTGGGCTAGGTGAGCACCAATAATCTGTGAGAGCACACCGGCAATGGCAGGGTGTTCACAATACTTCTTCATGATCTCACTGATGAAGTGCGGCTGGTGGATGCACAAGATGCTGTCGAGGACCTCCTGGTCAGTGGCATCGGCGCGGGCCGGCTTCAACTGCTCGCAGACATAGCCGCCGCGCGCCAGCTTGATCAGGTCCGCTTTGAGTTCGGCAATCTCGGCCGGTTTGATCAACTGGGACACCCAGCAGAAACCATTATCGACGAAACTGGTGACCTGTGCTGGAGTCAGTCGGGCGTCGACCCGACCTCCGGTATTGGCTCCCAAAGCGGTGAGGGTGGCGGAAGCTGGGGCGGTGGCGGTGGTTGGCATGGTTGCTCCGTAGGCCCTCGTAGCTTGTCGACTCAGGACCTGCCGGCCATGCATCCAGTCGCTGTTTGTTATGTACGGATGTGATCTCTGGGCTGATCCGGGTACCGCTCCTTGAGCCGCTCCGCCTGGCGCGATCCTCCTTCCCCCATGACCGACCTCGCCTCCCTGCAGCGCTTCGCCGTTTCCGGATCCATCACCATCGACGCTGGCTGCGGCGGCATGCCCCGCGTCTCGATCGCCACCCCGCTGTGTCGCGGGGAAGTCTACCTGCACGGCGGTCATGTCACCAGCTGGCAACCGGCCGGTCAGGCGCCGGTTCTGTGGATGAGCAGCCAGAGTTGGTTCGCTGCCGGCAAACCGATCCGTGGCGGCATCCCGGTGTGCTGGCCCTGGTTCGGTCCGGCGGCCGAGGCGGGTAAGCCGGCGCATGGTCTGGCTCGCTTCGCCGACTGGGACCTCACGTCTGTTGCAACTGCTGCTGACGGCACCGTCATCGTGGTATTGCGCTTGGCGCTGACCGCACCGTCCTCCGAGGTCATACTGACGATCAGCTTCGGTCGCCGACTCGATGTCGAACTGAGCGCCACCAATACCGGCTCGACGACCATGACCATCGGCGAGGCCCTGCACACCTACTTGGCGGTCGGTGATGTGCGGCGGGTCGCGATCCGCGGCCTGGCCGGGGCACGTGGTCAGGATCGCGTTGCGACGCCGTTCCCGTTGACCGGCCCCGAGACGTTCGGGGTCGCTGCCGAAACCGATCTGCTGTTCAACGCCCACGAAGGCGACGTGGTGGTCGACGATCCCATCCTGCACCGCCAGCTGCGCGTGGCCAAGCGCGGCTCACGTTCAACGGTGGTGTGGAACCCCTGGGTCGCCAAGTCGGTGAAAATGGTCGATTTCGGCAATCACGAATGGCCAGGCATGCTCTGCGTCGAGGCGGCCAACGCGCTCGACGACGCCTACCAGCTCGCTCCAGGAGCCAGCCATCGCCTGGCCACCACCATCGAGGTGCTGTGATGTCGATCGATTCTCATGTCGCCGACCTCTGTGCGCGCGGTCGTCCTGCCGCACGTGCGGTCGCCGTGATGGCCGATGGACGCCGCCAGGCAGCCCTGCGCTCGGCTGCTGACGCCATCTCCGCAGCCGCGGACACCATCAGAGCCGCCAACCGCCTGGACGTCGAACAGGGTCGCACCGACGGACTGTCCGACGCCATGATCGACCGCCTGCGCCTCGATGGCACCCG
>JBBQCI010000146.1:0-5000 GCA_038318565.1 Planctomycetota bacterium | reverse complement strand
GGTCCTTGTTCACGAGGTCTGTCCGGTGCGCGTTGGCACCGGTTGGGGAGAATCGGCCGGCGGTGATTCCTCGCTGGTGAGGAAGCCGGGACGGGTGTGGGGCAGCGGGGCGATGGTGTAGATGCCAGTGGCCCGGTCGTAGTCCATGACCACGGCCTGCTCGCCGCGAGTGAGGGCATGCGGCGGGTTGCACACCACATTCAGGATCATGTCCTCGCCGTTGGGCGCATCGTGACGAGCGGTTCCGAAGCGGGCATCGACGGTCGACGAGGTGACCACGACCAGCTTGCCGATGAGGTCGTAGGCCGAAGTCTTGGCTTCCAGCTTGAACAGCTTGGCCAACGGCCGCATGCACCAGCCGGTCAGAATCCAGGCGATGACCACGGCGGCCACCACAATGAGCGGCGACGTCACCCAGGTCGTCCAGCCGGGTAGCGCTGCACGCAGACTGGATCCGCCGAGGAAACATACCGACCAGGCGACGAAGACGAAGCAGCTGAGAATGATCGTCAGTGGCACCTTGCCCAGGCCGAGGAATTCCAGGATGACGTTCGGATTGTGGCCCGCATCGCTGTCGTGGTGGCCTCCAACTTCGTGGTGGCCGGCGGCATCGCCGACATGGAAGAGGTCGATGTCGAGGGCGCCGATGATCACGAACAGCCAGTAGATCACGGCGATGCCCATCAGCACCGAGAAGATCACGGTGGGGAAGGCGGTCAGGTTGGCGAGGAGTGTGTCCATGACGAGTATGCGGCGGACTGTGGCGTCGGGGCTGTCCACTTGCAACTGAAACCGGTGTCCTGGCAACCGGACGCGGATGACTGCCGTGCACCACATGTCTGACAACTGCGAACCCAGCATATTGGTGCATCGGCACGGTTTTGCATGTCGTCCACGATGTGTTTGTGGGAATCTTCCGCGGATCCGGGTCCACGAGAGGCCGCATGCGGGTTGGCCAAGGCCGGGCATACCGCCCGCTGAGCCCCGCTGGCGTGGCCGTCCCAGCCTCTAGGCTGCCGCCGCCATGGCTGCCAGCACCTTCCGTATCGATGTCTGCCCGCTCATCCCTGCCGTGGACCAGCATCTGGTCCACGAGGCTGCCCTGCTTGGGCTGAAACACGTCACGGCGCTATACAAGAGCCGGTATTACGTGGTGCGCGGGACATTGGACGCTGCCGGGGCAGAACGGCTCGGCAAGCAACTACTGGGCGATCCGATCACTGAACGCGTGTTGATGGCTGCTCCTCCGCATGCCGGTCGCCGGGTCATCGAAGTGCAGCGCAAGACCGGCGTCATGGATCCCATCGAGGCGTCCATCATCAAGGGCGCCAAGGACTTGGGAATAAAACTGGAGATCGTCCGAGTGGGCACCCGGGTTGAGATCGCTGGGGGTTCGGACGCCGATCTGCAGACCCTGGCTTGGAAGGCTCTGGCCAACCAGGCGATCGAAGAGGCGGTGATCGATCCGGGCGAGTCAGTTCGCTTGCGCGATCCGTCGGGAGTTGACACCCATAAGCGTACTGACGTGCGCATCCGTGACCTTGACGACGCGGCGCTGATGCGGCTGTCGAAGGACGGCACGCTCTCGCTGACCATCGAGGAGATGCACGAGGTGCAGAAGCACTTCATCGGTCTCAAGCGCGAGCCGACCGACGTCGAGCTGGAAACGATAGCCCAGACCTGGTCAGAGCACTGCGTACACAAGACCCTCAAGGGCATCGTTGCCTATACCGGTCCGACCGGCGAGGACGGCCCCATCGCCAGTCGCGTCATCGACAACTTGCTCAAGCAGACCATCGCCAAGGCGACGCACGAGCTGGCCCGGCCGTGGTGCTGGTCGGTGTTCAAGGACAACAGCGGCGTGATCGAGTTCGAGGGTGACCTTGGCCTGTGCATGAAGGTCGAGACGCACAACCGGCCGTCGGCGATCGAGCCTTACGGCGGTGCCAACACCGGACTCGGCGGCGTCATCCGCGACATCATCGGCACTGGACTGGGCGCCAAGCCGATCTTCAACACCAATGTGTTCTGCTTCGGTGATCCGGAATCCGACGCCAAGACGCTGCCGCCCGGTACCATCCATCCGCGCCGCCTGATGCAGGGCGTGATCAGCGGCGTGCGTGACTACGGCAACCGCATGGGCATCCCCACGGTCAACGGCGCGGTGCGCTTCGACAACCGCTATGTCGGCAATCCGCTGGTCTACTGTGGCACCGGTGGCCTGATCGAACGCAAGTACGTCGAGAAGGCCTCCAACATCGGCGATCGTATTGTCGTGATCGGCGGGCGTACAGGCCGTGACGGCATTCACGGCGCGACGTTCAGTTCGGTCGAACTGTCGGACAAGAGCGAGAAGATCAGCAGCGGCGCGGTACAGATCGGCAATGCGATTGAGGAAAAGCGCTGCATGGATGTGGTGCTGCAGTGCCGCGATGCCGGTTGCTTCAGCGCCCTGACCGACTGCGGCGCTGGCGGCCTATCCAGTGCCTGCGGCGAAATGGCGGCCGAGCACGGCGCCGTCATCCACCTGGATCGCGCACCGCTCAAGTACGCCGGCCTCAGCTACACCGAGATCTGGATCTCGGAAAGTCAGGAGCGCATGGTCGCCTCGGTGCCTCCGGCCAAGGTCCAGCAGTGCCTGGCCATATGCGCCGCCGAAGGCGTCGAAGCGGTCGATTTCGGCGAGGTCAGTGGCAACAAGAACCTGGTCCTGAAGTGGCACGGCACAGTGGTCGCCGATCTCGATATGCACTTCCTGCACGACGGTGTGCCTCGCTATCACCGCCCGGCGACCTTCACCCCGCCGGCCGAGGTTGCAGCCAGCTTCGCCAGTCCGGCCGACGTCGGCACCCTGCTGTGCGACCTGCTGGCGCGGCCGAATCTGGCCAGCAAGGAATGGATCATTCGTCAGTACGATCACGAGGTCCAGGCCGGTTCGATCATTAAGCCGCTGGTCGGCGTGACCCACGACGGACCTTCTGACGCGGCCGTCGTCGCGCCGGTCCCCGGCAGCGATCGCGGCGTGGCCGTGGCTTGCGGCTTCAATCCGAACTACGCAGATCATGACGCCTGGCGCGCTGCCGCTTCGGGCATCGAAGAGTCGTTGCGCAATCTCGTCTGCGTCGGTGCCCCGATCGACAAGGTCGCCATCCTCGACAACTTTTCCTGGAGCAAGTGCACCGATCCGGCTGTCTTTGGCGCCTTGGTCCGCGCCTGCGAGGCGTGCTACGATCTGTCCAAGTATTACGGCGCCCCGTTCATCAGCGGCAAAGACTCGCTGTCGAATGAGTTCACCTTCAACGGCCAAGTCATCCGCATTCCGCATACCCTTCTGATCACGGCGATCTCGGTGATGCCGGACATCAAGCGTTCGATCACCATGGATCTCAAGCGTGCTGGCGACCGGCTGATCGTAGTCGGCCTGACTCGTGACGAACTCGGCAACTCCGAACTGCTGAGCATGCTCGGTGGTAGCGGTGGACGTACCCCGCGTCTCGACAAGAAACTGTCCAAGCCGGTGCTCGATGCCTGCGCTGCCACCATTGCAGCTGGCCATGTCAACGCGGCCCATGACTGCAGCGAAGGCGGCCTTGGTGCTGCGGTGGCCGAGATGGCCTTCAGTGGCGGCCTTGGCGTACAGCTCGATCTTGCAGCGGTCCCTCGCGAAGGTGTCAGCGATGGCCTCGTCGCCCTGTTCAGCGAAAGCCAGAGCCGCATCGTTCTGAGCGTCCCCGCCGAGCGTCTCGACGCCGCCACTCGCCTGCTGTCTGATGTTCCGCATGCCGTCGTCGGGACCGTCACGACGCTTCCGACTGTCGCCATAAGTGGCTTGGGCGTCACTCTTTCCGTTTCCAATGACCAGTTGAAGTCGGCGTGGCAACGGCTGAGCCAGCGCATGGCGGGATGATTGCAAAACGCTAGCGATTTGATAGCGTTTCAGGCGTGAGCGACCTCGCCATCCGTGATCTCGACGATCATGTCGTCGAAAAGCTGAAGAGCCGCGCAGTCGGTCACCATCGTAGTCTGGCGGGTGAAATTCGCGCTATCCTCACCGAGGTCGTACAGGGTATCCCAGTGGCATTGGTCGGTCTGACGCCTGACGAAGTCGCCCAGCGCAGCAGGCGAGTCGCCGAACTCAGCTTTAGCTACGCGCCAAGCACCTCGACTGCCTCGCGTGACGAAATCTACGGCGACGATGGCCGCTGATTCCGTCCTTCTCGACACCAGCATTCTCGTCACCGCTTCCTCACCTGTCCGACGTGGTCATGAGGCGACGCTACGCTGGCTGCTTGGCACGAGTGGCCTCCTCCTGCCGGTGCAGGCTATGCGCGAGTATCTTGTCGTCGCTACTCGCCCCGAAGCCGTCAATGGCCTCGGCCGAACTTCCGAACAGGCGCGTGGCAATCTTGCGGTGTTTCTGACCTGGGCCGCACCACTGTCCGAGGACCGCAGCATCCTACCGGTTTTCACCGCCATGCTCGACCAGCATCGGGTGGTCGGCAAGCGTCTCCATGATCTGTGGCTGGCCGCCACCGCGGTCACCCACGGCGTCCGTCGCCTTGCCACCTGCAATCCCGCTAATTTCACGCCGTTCGCTGACCGGCTGCAACTGATCGATCCAACCCTGCCATGACCACCACCGACCTCCTTCAATGGGCCATCGGCCTGATCCTGTTAGGGGTCAATTTTTTCTTCGTCTTTGCCGAATTCGCCATGGTGAAGGTACGAGCCACCCGCGTCCAGGAACTGGTCGAGTCCGGGGACCGTCGCGCCCTGCTGGTCAAGCGCATCCACTCACGCATGGATGAATACCTGTCGGTGGCCCAGGTCGGTATCACCGGCGCGACCCTTGGCATCGGTATCATCATCGAAAGCGGCATCGCCAAGCCGATCGAAGCTGCCCTGGGCGGCGATACCGCCTTGCTGCGCTTCCTCAGCCATGCGATCGGCTTCCTCATTGCCACCTTCATTGTCATCGTGTCCAGCGAACTACTGCCGAA
>JBBQCI010000145.1:0-5046 GCA_038318565.1 Planctomycetota bacterium | reverse complement strand
CCCAAATGAGGAGCGCAACCTGCAAAACTCAACCCCCGGCGTAAGCCGGGGGTTGAGAGCCGCGCAAGCGGCGACGGGCGAAGCCATGGGCGTGGGCGGCATAGGATCGGCGCCAGCCGATGCCGCCCCGCGGCCCCAGGCCGCGAGCCCCGGCAAGCCCGGGGGTCCTAGGGGCGCAGCCCCTAGAGCCTACAGCCCCTTCGCAATCATCAGCTGCATCAGATCAACAACACGGTTGCTGTAGCCCCATTCGTTGTCGTACCAGCTGACCAGCTTGAAGAAGTTCTTGTTCAGCTCGATCGAGCTGCCGGCGTCGAACACCGACGACTGCTTCTCGTGGATGAAGTCGGTCGAGACAACCTCGTCCTCGGTGTAGCCGAGGATCCCCTTCATGTAGGTCTCGGACGCCTTCTTCATGGCAGCCTTGATCTCGGCCAGCGAGGTCTCCTTGCTGGTCTTGAAGGTCAAGTCGACCACTGACACGGTCGGGACGGGCACGCGGAAGGCCATGCCGGTGAGCTTGCCCTTGACCGCGGGCAGGACGAGGCCGACGGCCTTGGCTGCACCAGTCGAACTGGGGATGATGTTCTGCGCCGCAGTGCGGCCGCCCTTCCAGTCCTTCTTCGAAGGACCGTCGACGGTCTTCTGGGTCGCGGTGTAGGCGTGAATGGTGGTCATCAGGCCTTCAACGATGCCGAAGCCCTCTTTGAGCAGGACGTGGCAAACCGGAGCCAGACAGTTGGTCGTGCACGAGGCGTTGGAGACGATGGTGTGCTTGGCAGCATCGTATTCTTGCTCGTTCACGCCCAAAACCACGGTCTTGACGCCGTCGCCACTGGCGGGGGCGCTGATGATCACGCGCTTGGCCCCGGCTGCGAGGTGCAGCTTGGCCTTGTCTTCGCTGGTGAAGAGTCCGGTGGACTCGATGACGAGATCGACGCCGAGTTCCTTCCACGGCCAGTTGTCGCGGCAGGCGAGAACCTTGATCTCCTTGCCATCGACGACCAGGACGTCGTCCTCGGCCACGGTGGGCGCCGACTTCTTGGAGGATACAGTGCCGGCGAACTTGCCCTGGGTCGAGTCGTACTTGACCAGGTAGGCGAGGTTGTCAGCGGGGACGAGGTCGTTCACGGCGACGACTTCGATGTCCTTGCCGAGCAGACCCTGCTCGACGATGGCGCGAAAGACGAGGCGGCCGATGCGTCCGAATCCGTTGATGGCGATTTTGGTGGCCATGAGGCGCTCCAGTGTTGGCGGCAGGGCCGCCGGGTGGGTGAGGCGGGGGGATGCTAGGGGCACTCCCGGGGGATCAACCCCGTCGCCGGGCGCCAGTGCCGCAGCAGTCGTCTGGCAGAGTGATTATGCATGCAGCATGAACATGCTGAGAACGGATCTCAGCGGAGTGGACAACGTGTCCTGCCGTTTAGGCGGGTCCGCGCAGCCCCGGCCACGGTTCACCGACCTGGCCGCGCTGACGAAGCCAACAGTCGACCATGACCAAGGCGGCCATCGCCTCGACGATCGGGACGGCACGTGGCAGGACGCAGGGGTCGTGACGACCCTTGGCCTGTAGTTCGACGTTGTTGCCGTGCTGATCGGCACTCGGCTGCGGCTGCAGGACGGTTGCAGTCGGCTTGAAGGCCAGGCGTAGATCGACGGCCATGCCGTTGCTGATGCCGCCCTGGATGCCGCCACTGCGATTACTCGCGGTGGTCATCTTGCCGTCGATCCAGACGTAATGGTCGTTATGCGACAGTCCGGTGTGTTCGATGGCGCCGAATCCTGATCCGAATTCCACCGCCTTGCAGGCCGGCAGCGAGATCATCGCCTGGGCCAGCAGCGCATCCAGCTTGTCGAACACCGGCTCGCCCAGCCCTGGAGGCACGCCATGAATGAGCAGTCGGACACAGCCGCCGAGCGAGTCCCCCTTGGCCTTCGCCGCCAGGATCGCGGTCTCGATCGCTGCCGCGCTGGCGGGATGCGGGCAACGCGTCGGCGAGGCGTCGACCAGTGCGCGGGTCACTGCCACAGCGTCGATGTGCTCGCGGGCGTCGATCTGATGCACCCGCTCAACCCAGGCGGTTGCAGCGAATCCAGGAAAACGCGCGGCCAGAAGTTGTTCAGCAACGGCACCGGCGGCGACCCGGCCGACGGTTTCGCGAGCGCTTGACCGACCGCCTCCCTCCCAAGCGCGGATACCATACTTGGCATCATAGCCGAAGTCGGCGTGACTGGGCCGGTAGATATGCTTCCACTCGGCATAAGAGGACGAACGCTGATCAGCGTTGCGCACCATCAGTGCGATCGGCGTACCCAGCGTACGGCCGCTCTCGCGATCGAGCCCGGACAGTACCTCGATGCGGTCTTCCTCATCGCGCGGCGTGACCAACTTGGACTGCCCTGGACGCCGGCGAGACATCTGCGCCTGCACGGCGGCGAGATCGAGGGGGAATCCGGGTGGGCACCCGTCGATGATGCAGCCGACCGCCGGGCCATGGCTTTCGCCGAAGGTGGTGACGCGGAAGGCCTCGCCGAAAGTATTGCCGGGCATGCCTGCATGGTCGCGTCGTGCCCCCCCGTGCGCAACCGCCTCTTCCGCCTCCTGCGGCAGGCGTCACTGTCCTGCATGCTCCGTGCCTCCCTGCTCGCCGTTCTGCTCGCCATCGCCATCCTGATCTGCGTCTCCTGCGGACGTTCTACGGTGTTTCCGCACCAGGAGTCCACCATCGCTGCCGATCCAGCCGTACGCTGGGGCGTCCTGCCCAACGGGGCCCGCTACGGCCTGATGCGCTCCGTCCAGCCACCAGGTCGGATCAGTCTGCGTCTGCGCATCGCTTCTGGCAGCCTGCTGGAGGAGGACGATCAGCGCGGACTGGCCCACATGCTGGAACACATGGCATTCAATGGTAGTCGCCACTACGCGCCCGGAACTCTGATTCCGACGATGCAGAACCTCGGCATCGGCTTCGGCAACCACCTGAACGCCCACACCGGTTTCGACGAGACGGTCTACAAGCTGGATCTGCCCGACGCCCGGCCCGAAACCCTCGACCTGGGCCTGACCGTCCTGGCCGATCAGGCCGGCGGACTACTGCTCGATCCCGGGGAGGTCGAGCGTGAGCGCGGTGTCGTACTGTCCGAACTGCGTGACGGCGACGGCGCAGGCATGCGCCTGCGCCGTCGTGAGATCGCCCTGCTGACCGCTGGCACGCGTATCGGCGATCGCCTGCCGATCGGCCATGCTGAGACCGTGCAGGCCGCCACCGCTGAACGTTTGCGCGCGTACTACGCCACCTGGTACCGGCCAGAACGTATGGTGCTGGGCGTGGCCGGCGACATCGACCTTGACGTCGTCGAAGCCCATGTCCGCACCATCCTGGGTAAGACCGAGGCGCTTGCTCCGGCCCAGGCCGAGCCGGCAACCGGTACGCTGCAGCCGGGCATCGCTGCCATTGCCATGAACGACACGGAATCCGACGGGACCTCGGTTCGCATTACCGGCCTAAGCCAGCGTGACCTGCCGACAGATTCGATTGCTGCCCGCAACGAGCAGTTCCAACGCGACCTCGGTGAAGCGGTCTTGGCCCGGCGCATCCGTAAGCTCATTGAAGGCGACCCCACGTGCCCCCTGCTCAATGGCGGTGGCTTCTCCTACCCGTGGCTTGGACTGTACCTAGTCGGGGCAACTGGCGACGCCAAGCCGGGCCAGGCCCTTGATGCCCTGGTCGTGTTGGTACGCGAATATCGCCGTATGGCCGAGCACGGCCCAACCGACGGGGAACTCGCCATCGAGTTGACCGCTATACGAACGGTCCTCGATGCCGCGGTGGCCCAGCAGGATGCGCGACGCAATGACGCACTCGCGACAGCAATCTACAACAGCGTGGCCGATCGACGGGTGCTGTGCTCGCCCAATCAGGAGCGGGAACTCGGCCTGGCGATGTGCGCCACAACCACGCCCGCAACAGTACGCAAAGCGTTCTTTGCTGGTTGGACCCGCCGGATCCGCACGGTTGCCGTGATTACCGGGAAAGACGATTTGGGAGCCTCGGGCGACCAGTTGGTGCGCGCCGCCCTGGATGGCGCCATGAACGCCTCGGTCAGTCCACCGACTGCGACAACGGCATCGACCTGGGGATACGCTCGTTCTGCCACCTGGGATGGCTCCCTGCCCAGTACCGTCGCCAATACACCGTGGGTCTTGGGCCAAGCCAATGGCATCAGTCTCGCCGCGATGCAGAGCACATTCCAGCCGGGGCAGGTACTGATCCGTCTGCGCCTGCCGACCCGCACCGGCCCCCGCCAGGCCGGGCTGTCTGAACTCGCCGGGCGCGCGCTGGCTGACGGCGGTCTGGGCAAGCACTCGGCGGCCCAGCTCGCCGAGGTTCTTGCCGGCAGTACCGCCCGCTTCGGTGGCATGGCCATCGAGGACGGCGCCATCGTCCTCAGTGCTGCCTGTGCCCCGCAGGATTTGCGTACCGGTTTAGAACTCCTGCGCGCCTGGATCGACGATGCCGCCTGGCGGACAGAAGCGGAAGGACGCGCCCGCAGCGCGTGGCTGTCGGCCCTCGACGCTGAAGCGAGCGATGTCGAGGCGATGACCTGGCGCCAGTTCAACGCCCTAACGCTGCCGGACGACGCTTGGCGACGTGCCGCCGACCGCGGCCAGGTCGAGGCCGCCTCGCTGGAGGCCGTACGCACTTGGTTAACGCCGTTGCTGAGCGGGGCTCCGCTGTCTTGTGCGATCGTCGGTGACGTTCCGACCGACGTCGCGATGCGCACCGCGGCCTCGGTCCTCGGCGGCAGTCGTCCAGCGGTAGCTGCCGCTGCAACCCCAGAATTCGCTCGCGCAACGCTGCCTGCTCAGCCGGCCATGCCCATTGGCGAATATCGCATCAGCGTGTCTGCTGCGGTCGCCAAGGCGCAGGTCATCGTCTCGTGGCCAACCGCCGACATCTATGACATCCACCGCACCCGCCGCCTCGGCCTACTCGGCCAGGTCTTCGGTGAACGTCTCCGGGTCGAAGTGCGCGAGCGCTTCGGCGA
>JBBQCI010000144.1:0-5062 GCA_038318565.1 Planctomycetota bacterium | reverse complement strand
GCCACAGGTTCCTGCCCAACGATGATCTGGACGTGCGGTTCCCACACAGGTGCTGTGTCTGCCCGCAGGACCAGGCTGCCGATCCCGCCGACCACGCGAACGGCAGGCTGGTCGGCCGGCCAGCCCAGATCGGCGAGCAATCGGGTCAGACCCAGTTCACGGTACATGCGAATAGCCGCATCACCCAGGTAGCGCGGATCGCGCTGATCTGCGGGAGTCGCGCACGGCAGGCGCCGCAGGTCATCACACGATGGAGTAGGAACCATCATCGCGCACCGTGATGGACCAGGCGACGGGATTCGCGCACGACCCGGGATAGGAAATCCTGCGCACCGTTGGCAGGAGTGTCGCCGGGACGGACGTCAGTTCCGGGCCAACAAATATGCCGACTAAGCTCGACGAGCCGTTGAAGTCGACGGGAATCAGGTCGATGACGATCGAACTGGTCCACAACCCCTGGGCCAGCGCACGCCAGACGTCGATATAGCTGTAGTGTTGGGCACTGATCCAGAAGCTGATCCGTGGATCGCTCCCGCCGCAGGTGCCGTAGGTGGGATTGACCACGGTACCACTCCACCAACCGCCACGGAGACCGTACACCGGTCCGCGTCCACCGCTGGCGTCGAAGCTGCGGATCTGCAGGCGTTGGAAGCACACCGCGTTGGCCACCCGCCAATACCGCAGGTCGGTGGTAGGCCACCCGCAACTGGCCCCCATGGGACGCTGTCCGCCCGCCATATCCGTCAGGAGGATGGCCATCAGTACGGATCACTCGCCAGGATGAGCATTTTCCGCGCCACACCGCCGCTGCAGACATCGACCTCGCGAATGCGCAGCGCGCGGGTCGCCGCGGTGACCAGGGCTGCGTCGATGACCACGGCGTCGCCCGCAGGGCCGGTCCCACGGATGCGTAGGAGGCCATTGCGGTTGGGGTTGCCGATCGCCTGCGTCGTCAGGGCTAGCTGGATGTCCACGAACAGGTTACTTCGGCCCATACAAAACCCGATAACGAGCGCTGACGGCGGTGGAGTCGCGGTCAGCTGACCTGCGACGCTATCGCTGAGGAAGTACGGGGTGTAATCGATGAGCCCGCTCAGGGCGATGATGCCGTGCGAGACGAACTCGAAAGTGTTGCTGTCGATGACGGCACTGACGACACCCACCGGCGCAGCCCAGAACGAGGTACCAGGCGTGGCGATGGCTTTGATAAACGCCAGGCCGCTGCCATTGCCGGCGATGACCGTGCCGACGGTGAAGCCATGAAATGGCTGCATGACCCGACGGCAGGTTCTAGGGCGATAGGCTGTCGCCTGCGAGCCAACGAGGATCTCGCTGATGGTCGCCGTCGTCGTGAACACCGGGATGTGTTCCAGCCCTGGATCAGCAGTGACCCACCCGGGGGCATCTGGGCGCAGGTAGTATGTCGTCCAGGGTACCAACCCAGCGAACGCCGGTGCGAAGCCGCTCAGGCGGCCTGCCAGCACGAGGGTGCAGCGGCCGTTGTCCGCCACGGCGCTGACCACGCCGAGCGCTCGGCTGCGATGTCCTGTGGCGGCATCAGCGAGGACATATCGCCCGGTCGCCGGATCGGTCGTGACCACATGACCAACCTGGAAGCCATGCAGCGCCTGGACGACGGGTATCTCCAGATGATCGCCACTGGCCGAACCGCCGCTGGGGCCCAGCAATCGCACCACCGCCTGGCGCAGACCCGTGCCGGCTTCCTTCCACAAGATGAGCGCGGATCCGCTGGCGGCACTGGCGAGCGACCCAGCGCTGCCTGAGGCAACCTCGGCCGCCGCGTCGGTTGTGGCGTTCACCTGCACGCGCACCGGCGTGATGCCACTCGTGATAGCCCGCCCGCAGCGTCCTGCCGCGACCGGTTCTTGCAGGACGGCATAGATGCCCGGTCGGCTGGCGTCGGGTGCCACCCCCTGCAGGGCAACGCGGCCGTGAAACGCGGCGAGGTTGTCGCTGGGCAGGATGAGCGGACTGCCGATGCCCACGATGTCGAAGCGATCCCGGGCCGCGCCAGTGTCGTTGCGGATGAGGATCTCGCCGCGCAGCGAGGCGGCGTCAGACTCGGCAGTCTGACGGAAGCGTTCGGCCTGGACGGTGGCGGTCGCATCGAGCACCGCATTCCAGCTCTCCGCGGGAATACGCAGGCGCTGACCTGGACTGACTTTGGTGAGTGTCATGAGCCGATCCCCAGCCCGGCGAACGAGGCGATGGGATACACTTGCTCGACGTAGACCGCGATCGGCTTCTTGATGAGCACCTTGGCCGTGGCGTCGACGTCCTCGCCATATTGAACCCAGAGGTAGTCCCAGCCACGCTTCTGGATCCCGGCGATGGAGCCCACCGCCATGCCAGTCTGGTTGGGCGAGGCAGCGAACTTGTAGCTGATCTCCCAACGGTCGTCGGGATCGGTGCCGCGACGGGAGCCACCAGCGCCCAGGAAGAGCACCTCGCCGGCCTGGAAGCCGCGAAATACCGCGTTGTTCACGGCACCCGTCAGGCCCATCAGGGTCAGCTTGTAGGCTTGGGTGACCGCCGACGGGACGAGGTAATGCGTCTCGCTGAACTGGTAGACCGGAATGGTGATGTCGACGCCGGCGACGTTCTGTCCGTCGTAGCCGATCGCTCCACCCAGGGCGGTTGACGCTGCCGGTCCGTAGCGGCCGATGGTCGCGAGCGACTGCGTCACGTGCTGGGTGCCGCCACCAGTGTCGAAGGCGAAGGTCGACTCCGGGTTGTCCTGTTGCTGCGGCTCGGGCGCCTCGAAGGCTGCCACCACTTTCCACGTCGTGGCGTTCAGCCGCTCGTCCAGGGTCACCGTCTTGCGGTAGAGGCCCAGGTACGCGAGCGGAATCTGCGCCAATGCCAACGTGCGGACCTCGGCCTCGTCGACAGCGCCGAGGACGACGTAGGCGATCTCGGCCTTGGGCTTGTCGCCCAGGGTCTCAGTGCGGCCGGCGAAGAGTTCGTGGAGCGTGGCTGCCATGGCTTATCCGAACACCGCGCCGTCGTTGTCTTCCAGCGCTCGGGCGATGCGCTGGGTGTTCTTCGCCGTCTCCTCAGTGGCCTTGGCGGTGCGCTCGGTGCTGGTGTCGCCCACGCCCAGCTGGCCGATAGCCGCTCCCGAGAACGAGCCAGTGACGTCGAGCTTCTGCGCCTCGGCGGTGACCGTGTCCGGGATCTGGTCGAGGGAGGTGCGCAGCGCATCCAGGTCCGGCAGGTCCACCTGGACCGGCTGCTGGCCCGGCCCCTGCACCTTCCGCTCCACCGCGGTGCGCTCCTGCTTGGCCTGGGCCAGCGCCGCGTCGAGCTCGGCGCGCGCCTGCTCGACGCCGGCATCGCGCTGGGTGACCTTGTCGGCCAGGTCCTGGCTGATGCCGGACTTCACCGCATCGCGCTCCGCCGTGAGGTTGGCGCGGTCCTTGTCCCGAGCCTGGCCGCGCTGCTGCCGCTGCTGGTCGACGGTGGTGTTCTTCTGCTCGGTCTCGGTCTGGATGCGGAGATCCAGCCCCGTGTCGGCCAAGCCGACCAGTTCGAGCAGTTGCGCCAGCTTGCCGGCGATCCAGCCGACCGCGTTATTCCACAGCTTGGTGATCCCGCCGACCACCCAGTCCCAGGCATCGGCCAGGGCGTAGGCCACGGTCCAGAACACCTCCTGGATGCCGTACCAGGCCGAGGCGAAGATCTGTGCGAAGCCGGCGATCGCCGCATCCCAGACATTGAGCAGGAAGCTGGTCCCGCGTTCCCACTCCAGTTTGAGAGTTACCCATAGGATCTTGGCCGCGAGGCCAATGTCGCCGGCAGCGAGCGCATCAGCGATCCCGCCCCAGGCATCCACCGCGTCCGCCTGCAGGGTCTGGAACCCGCCCGACAGCATGCCCAGCGCCTGTTGGCCGGTGGTGGTCTGGGTGACGATGATGGCGCCGAGCGCCGCAACCCCGGCGATCACCGCCCCGATGGGCGAGAACAGAGCGCCGATCACCGCCCCCAGGGCGCCGATGACCGTCCCGGCGACCGAGGCGGCGGTGGCCAGGGCGCCAATGCCAGCGCTCACCCCGGATACCGCCAGCCCCAGGGCGATGAGACCGGCGCCGATGCCAGCCACCGCCGCGCCCACCGTCAGGATGGTCACCACCAGCCCCTGGTTCTGGGCGATCCACTCGCGGAAGCCGACCAGGAAGCCGGTGACCTTAGCGGCGAGGTCGAGCAGCACCGGCGCCAGGGCGGTGCCGACCGCGTTAGCCACACCCTGCAAGCTGGCCTTCACCCGGTCGAAGGCGTCGCCCAGGTCGTCAGCCAGCTTGGCCTGGCCACCCGACATCACGACGCCCAGGCGACGGGCCTCGGCGCGCAGGGCGGCGAGGTCGCCCACCATCGGCAGGAGTGTGGTGCCGGACTTCCCCAGCACGCCCATGGCTGCCGCCGCCCGCTGGGTCGGATCCTCGATCCGGGCCAGCGCCGTCGCGATGGCGGCGAATTGTTGCTCGGGCTTGAGGCCGGCGAGTGCCTCGGCGGACAGGCCGATGCGGTCGAGGGCAGTCGCCGCCTGGTCGCTGCCGTTCACGGCGGCGACGATGGTCCGCTGCATGGTGCGGACGGCCTTCTCCACGTCCTCCAGGGACGCCCCGGACTGCTGGGCGGCGTAGCCCAACTCCCCCAGGGCTTCGACCGACACCCCGGTGCGCGCTGCCAGGTCGTTCAACTGGCTGCCGGTGTCGGCAAACGACTTCGCGGCCAGCGCCAACGGCCCGACGATGCCAGCACCCAGGGCCAGCATCTGCGTGCCGATGCCGCGCACCGCCGCGCCGAAGGCGGCGAGCTTCTGCTGCGCCGTGCGCAGCCCACGCACGAGGGCGCGATCGTCGGCGAACAGTTCGACGAAGGCGCGACCCGCTCGGATGCCGTTGGCACCGGCCATGGCTCAGGCCTCCCGCTTCGGGGTCGGCGCCTTCATCTGCTCGCGCTTCTTGAGCGCGAGGTAGCCGGTAGTCGCGGCGGTGAACGCCGCCCCGACACCGCTGAGGACATTGGACCAGGGAAAGGC
>JBBQCI010000143.1:0-5070 GCA_038318565.1 Planctomycetota bacterium | reverse complement strand
GGTTTGACCAAGCCCATCAGGCGGAGCGCCGCCCGTGGACCGGTCAGGGTCGGGGCCATGGTCAGCTTGGCTTGGCGCCGTTGCATCTCGTGATCGAACTCGACCACGCCTTCGATCGGGCCATCGACTTCGGGCGTGGCGTGGCCGGCGGCGCTGCGACAGGCGTCGAGCAGCTGGCGGAAACTGCCACTGGTCAAGCGCTCGACTTCCTTGAGGCCGCTGCGTACGCGCATGCGCACTCGCCCGGCCCCACCGCTCAACGGTTCGATATGGATGGAGACCGCGCCTTCCTCGACACCCTGGCTGAGTAAAAGATGTAACCGCTTGATGCCGGTCGGCTGCAGTTCGAGGCGTGAACTGCGCCGCGTCGTCTCGCGCGATTTGGGTTCGTCGCCACCGAGGAACTGCAGATCGGTGAGCAGCTCTCGGGCATCGGCATAGCGATCCTCCGGTCGCTTGGCCAACAGGCGCATAATCACCTCGGACAGCTCGTCGGGCAGATCCGGGACGTGCCGGCGCAGCGGCTCAGGTTCCATCCGGGTATGGCATTCGAGCCAGCCGAGGATGTCCTGGGCGTTGAATGGTCGGCGACCAGCCAGGCATTCGTAAAAGACGATGCCGAGACTGTAGAGGTCGCTGCGACCATCGACCGGATGGCCGGCGATCTGCTCGGGGCTCATGTAGGGCGGCGTGCCACAGGCCATGCCTTCGCCGGTGATGTCACTTCCGCCGGTGACCTGGCGGGCGAGACCGAAGTCGGCCACCTTCACGCCGCCGCCGTCCTCATCGATCATGATGTTGTCGGGCTTGATATCGCGGTGGACCAGGCCGAGTTCATGGGCGGCGGCCAGGGCGTGGGCTACCGAGGTAGCCAAGCGCAGGGCCTCGCTGCGCTCCATGCGCCCTTCGCGACGCAGGAAGCTGCGCAGGTTTTCGCCGACCACCAGATCCATGACGATGAAATGGCGATGTCCGTCCTCGCCCGCGTTGAGGATGCGCACAACGTTAGGATGGTCGAGCTGGGCGGCGGCCCGGGCTTCGCGCAGGAATCGTTCGACGAAGGTGGCGTTGGCGATCAACGAGGCGTTCAACACCTTAACCGCAACGGCCTTGCCCAATCCCTCGTGGGTGGCGCGATAGACCCGGCCCATGCCGCCTTGGCCGATCACCGCTTCGATGAGGCAGCCGGCGATGCGGTCGCCAAGCACCGGATCCTGTCCGCTGCCACCCAGCGGGGTCAGGACATCACCACGCGGGTCGATCGTAATCGGTCCAGGCAGCGTCATCACCGCGGTTCGCGACGGGTCGTCGACGCCACAGGACGGGCAGGCTCCGGTGTGGCCTGCCGGCAATAGAGTGGCACAGGAATGACAGCGCATCGGCATATGGCTACGAGCGTAACGTGCCGCACCGTTGGTGGCAGAGAGATGTAGCGAAGCGCGGCTTATGCCAGAGGAACGTCTGGCACACCCGGTGGTGACGGACGAGGTGGTTTCGGCTTGGGCGGTGGTGGTCGCAGCGGCCCGTTGAACGAACATGCCACGACCACGCCATCGGCCAGCCACCGCTCCGCGCAATTGGCTGTTTTGGCCAACATATCACGGACATCGCTGCGTTCTGGCTCGCTCCATCGGCCAAGAACATGCTGGATCTGGGCGTCTCCAGTCCCGGCAGGTGCACCTATGCCGACGCGGAGCCGAGGATATGCGGTGCCAATGCGGGACTCGATATCCCGTAGTCCGTTATGGCCGCCAGCACTGCCGTCCGCCCGCAGCCGCAGGGTGCCGAGGGCCAGATTGAGGTCATCGACCACCACCAGCAGATCGGCTGGCGCGGCCTGGTGGAAAGCGAGCAATGCCTGTACTGCCTCACCGGAACCGTTGACGTAGGTCTCGGGTTTCACCAGCAGAACCGGGCCATGATCCGAACGCCACGAGGCGATTTGGGCGTGATGTTTGCGGCCCCAACTGCCGACCTGATGCCGGCGGGCCAGCTCGTCGATCACGTCGAAGCCGACGTTGTGACGGGTGCCGGTGTACTGATTGCCGATGTTGCCGATGCCAAGGATGATGCGCACGAGAGTGATCGTGCGTACGTTGCGATCCGCGCCAGGGGCACCAGCATCTGTCATGCAACGACTCTTGAACGCTTTAGTCAGTACCGTCGAACGCATGCCGATGACCGAACTGGCTCTAGTCATCGAGCGCGATCCGCGTTCGGCCCGGCGCTGGGTCCAGGTACTGACTGGACAGAAACGCTTGGCTGACCTCAGTGTCGTTGCAGTGCTGCATCTCGCCAAGCACGAGACTCGCGAATACGGCACCACGCGCATCGCCGACGCCTTCCGCCTTGATGCAGCCAAATCGGCGACTGGCGAGCTCACCGCCAAGGACCTGCAGGACTTCGTCTCGCATCAGGCGCGCGGCGACATCCGCGAAAGTCAGCTGGTGCTAGAGATTCAAAGCGTTCTGGAAGACGGCATCATTGATAAGCAGGAGGCCGAAAGCCTGCGCAAGATGGTCGGCCTAGCGCTGAAAGAGGCGCTCGCCGAGGTTCAGGTGCTGGAGCGCTTGGCGCTGAAACTGAAGTGACAGCTTTCCACCAAGCATAAGACCCGGCCTTGTGGGCCGGGTCTTATGCTTGGTGGAGACATGGGGAGTTGAACCGGAGTGAGGTACGGCCGTCTGGCCGTAGTCGGCCATCAGCATGGCCGACGGCCGAGCGACCGGCGAGGCTCTGCCGAGCCGTGGGTGCCTCAGCCTCCCCTGGTCTCCGGCAAGCATAAGACCCGGCCTTGTGGGCCGGGTCTTTTGCTTGGTGGAGACATGGGGAGTTGAACCCCAGACCTGTTCATTGCGAACGAACCGCTCTACCAACTGAGCTATGTCCCCAAGTATGAGGCAGCCTTCTAGCGCCTCGCCTGGGCGAGTCCAGCGTCAGGCCTTGGCCGGGCGCTGGTCCATCGGGACGTAGTCGGTGATGGTGGCACCGGTGTAGATCTGGCGCGGCCGGACGATGCGGCCGGCATCCATGTCGTGCTGCTCTTTCCACTGGGCGATCCACCCGGGTAGGCGGCCGATCACGAACATCACGGTGAACATCTCGGTGGGGATGCCGATCGCGCGGAAGATGATGCCGCTGTAGAAGTCGACGTTCGGGTAGAGCTTGCGCTCGACGAAGTACGGGTCCTTCAGGGCCAGTTCTTCCAGCTTGCGCGCGATGTCGAGCAACGGGTCCTTGCGCGCCATCTTGGCGAACACGCGCTCACAGGCCTGCTGCAGCAGCTTGGCGCGGGGATCGTAGTTCTTGTAAACCCGGTGGCCAAAGCCCATCAGGCGCACGCCGCTGGTCTTGTCCTTGGCCTTGGCCAGGTAGGCCTCGGGGGTGATGCCGCCCTTGTGGATGGCGTCGAGCATGTCCATGACTTCGACGTTGGCGCCGCCGTGCAGAGGTCCCCACAGGGCGCTGACGCCGGCCGCACACGAGGCGAACAGGTTCGCCTTCGACGAGCCGACCACCCGCACCGTGGTGGTCGAGCAGTTCTGCTCGTGGTCGGCATGCAGGATGAATATGAGGTTCAAGGCGTCCTCGATGTCCGGATCGACCAGGAACTGGTCGTAGGGCATGGAGAACATCATATGCAGGAAGTTGGCGCAGTAGCGCAGCCGCGGATCGGGATAGATGAACGGCTTGCCCTGGCTGCGGCGGTAGGCGTACGCGGCGATCGTGCGCACCTTGGAGATCAGGCGGGCGGACAATTCTTCGAACTGGCTGTCGTCCTCGCAGACCAGGATCTGGTGGTGGAAGCAGGCCAGGGTCTGGATCATCGCCGAGACCACCGCCATCGGCGGGGCATTGACCGGAAAGCCCTCGAAATGGTGGCGCATCGCCTCGTGCAACGGGGCGTTGGCGGTCAGCTTGGCAGAGAACCCAGCCAGTTCTTCGCTCTGTGGCAGACGGCCGAAGATCAGCAACCAGGCGGCTTCAATGAAGTTCGGGTGACGTGCGAACTGCTCGATCGGGATGCCGCGGTAGCGCAGGATGCCCTTGTCGCCGTCGATGTAGGTGATCGACGACTTGCACATGCCGGTGTTACCGAGGCCCGGATCGAAGGTGACATAGCCGCTGCGTTCGCGCAGTTTGCTGATGTCGATCGCCTTCTCTCCTTCGCTGCCGGACAGCGTGGGGAGCTCGTACGAAGCTCCGTCGACGGTAAGGGTAGCGGTTCCTGACATGATGAGGCCTCGCGGGTGCAGGTTCTTTGAGGCCAATGCGTTGCTCTTGGGACTCGCTAGTCAAGTCGCGACCGAGCCGGAACCGGTTTCATGCGTGCGGCGAAGCCGGGGCTTGACCAAGTGGGGCCAAGCCGGCTATACTCCCCAGGTGCCTACTTCTGCTGCATATGATGATTCCGTCACCAGCATCATGCAACTGGCGAAGCGGGTGGCCGGCATCGATTTGGCCGAAAACAAGCGGACCCTGGTCGAGAGTCGGCTGGGAAAACGCTTGCGACAGCTCGAGTGCGACATGCCGGCCTACGCCAAACGCCTGCGCGAGGATCGCACGGAGGTCGTCGTCTGCCTCGACCTGCTGACTACCAACCACACGTTCTGGCTGCGCGAAGCCGAGCATTTCGTCGACTTCGAGAAGCGGGTGCTGCCGACCTTGGCGGCTCGCCGTCGCCTACGCCTGTGGTGCGCCGCCACCGCCACCGGAGAGGAACCGTACACCATCGCCTTGTGTCTGGCCCGCACCCTGCCGGACCTGTCGGCGTGGGACATCGCCATGTTGGCCACCGACATCAGCACCCGGGCTTTGGGCCGCGCTTCGGAAGCGCTCTACGTCGATGAGCGCATCGCCAATCTCAGCGAGTCTGATAAGCGCATTGCTCTAGAGCAGGTTGAGCGCGGACCGCCACGCGTCTGGCGGGTTCGGCCCGAACTGAAGCGCCTGGTCAGCCTGGCGCGACTCAACCTCATGGATGTGTCCTGGCCGATGCGTGGCCAGTTCGATGTCATTTTCTGCCGGAACGTCATGATCTACTTCGACCGCCCCACCCAAGAACGCCTG
>JBBQCI010000142.1:0-5134 GCA_038318565.1 Planctomycetota bacterium | reverse complement strand
GGTGGCGTGGGGGTGCGGGACGAAGCGGGACTGGAGATCGACCCGACCCTCGGCGCGGTCTGCGGCGGCGGCATGGAAGCCGGTGGGGAGACGCTCGGCCATGATGGACAGGTTGGTTAGGATGAGAGGCGAGCAAGGCGCCGTGATGAGCGGCGTACGGGCATGTTGCGATGGCGACTGTGGGTGGCCCTACCCAGCGACAGGCGTAGCGGCAACGGCTGAGGCTCTGACGTCGCTGGACCAGGCGGCTTGGCGCGGCAGCATCCGCCCAAGCCCGGATCCCCGGCACTGCGACCATGAACCCCTACGACTTCAACCTCTCCCTCAACCTCCCATTCCTTGGTGCCTACATCACCGATGACATCTGGTGGAAGGGCATCGGCCATGTCGTCGTGGCGAGGCGGGGCCCCAGCGGCAAGGTTGTATTCGCCGACTTCCTCGTCGATGTTCACTGCCTCGGCATCAAGGATTTCTTTCTCTCATGCCACAAGGAAGCACGATGTGATGGGTTCCTTGATGAACTTGGGGCCGTATTGGATTGGAAGACATCGAACCGGCATTCGCCCGCAAATTGCTTGAGGGCGCCACCGCCTATGCTGAAGGGCTCGGCTTTCCAACCAAGCCAGAGGTCCGCAGTGCCATGCGTCTGCTCCACGATGCCGACCCAGCGACCTGCTCCGAGGTCTTCACCTTCGGCAAGGAGGGCAAGCCCTTCTACGTCAGCGGGCCATATGACAGCGAGGCACGCCGGTCGGAGATCGTTGCGGCTCTGACGAAGAGTTGCGGCGAGGGACACTTCGATTTCCTGGTTCATGTCGGGGATGCGGACCCGGAGTTCCTCGAGCCCCAGGGACGGCTGTAAGTCGTCATAAGGACTACCATACTGCCAGCCACGAATCGAATCCTCCTGGCCACCATGACCAAGGAGGCCTTTCAGCCTGTGCGGCTTTACTATTCGACCCCTGGATGCTCGTTCGTAGCCAAGCGTCTTCGTGGACTGAAGTGCATGGCCGAAGAGATACCTGGGCGTTGCTGGCGGTGGCTGTACGACGCCGAGGCTGCGTCCCTTTCGATCTCCGCTGGGTATGAGGCTGTTCCAGTACATCCGGTTGGCACCGTAAATCGACGTAAGTCGGGGTATGTGTTCCAGGACGCTCCCTGGTTCGCGCGGAAGCGACCCAAACCAAAAAAAATCCGCTGTAGGTTGTTACCCTACAGCGGATTAAATGGTGCGCCCGGTGGGGATCGAACCCACGACCCAAGGATTAAAAATCCTTTGCTCTACCAACTGAGCTACAGGCACGTGCGCGGGGTTGTATCGCCCGGATGGCCACGCCAAGCCCTGGACCGGTGGCCGCTCCCCGGCGGGATCCAGAGACTATAGTCCGGTCATGCCCAACGAGATCGATCTGCTCGTCATCGCGCGATCCGACTGCGATCCAGAACCGCCACCGTTCCGCGTCGTGTTCGAGCGCTTGCACCGGGTGGTGCGCAAACCCAGCCATTGGTGCGGGCCACATGTCCATAGCCACGTCGAAATTATGCTGCCGATCAACGGCAAGTACCGGGCATTGATCAACCGCAATCCAGTAGAAGTGCCCTGCGGTGGTGCCGTCCTGGTGGCGCCGGGCGATCGGCATGAGGATCTGTGCGACAAGCCGGTCGGCTTCTTCTCGCTCTCGATTCGGCTGGAACCTGGTCCGGAGCCGAGCCGTTCGCGCCCGCTGCTGGATCCCGGAGCCTCGGTCGCCATGCGTGCCATCGACCGGGCGCCCGAAGTCCACGCCATCGCCCAGCGCCTGTTCGAGGACGGGCCGGCCCGCGACGCCTGCGCTGCCCGCGTCCAGGACAGCCTGAGTGCCGAACTGCTGTGGCGACTGCTCGCCCGGCTGCCCCGCACCGCCCTGGCTGCCGATCTGCTCCCACGGGTGGAACGCGACGATTTCGCCGCCGCCTTCGCCGCCGCCTGCGCCCGTCACCTGCGCGGTCGGCCCAGCGCTGAAATCCTGGCGCGCGAACTGGGCATAGCCCAGCGCACCCTGACCGCGCGTTGCCGCAGCCACCTTGGCGCCTCCCCGCTACGCCTGTTCCGCCAGCGTCAGATGAGCTACGCCAAGTCCTTGCTTGCCGGCGGTCTCGGTGTGACCGAGGCCGCGGATCACCTCGGCTTCGCCAATCCATTCCATTTCTCGGCGGTGTTCAGGCGGGTGCACGGACGCCCACCATCACGTGCCGGAATCGGTATGGAGGTCGCCGGGCCGGGGATGGCGGCAACCGGCCGATAACGGCTAGCATGTCGCCATGACCCGCATCGCCTTTATCTCGACCGCCCACATCCATACCCGCTCGTTCATCGAGAACTTGGTCAAAACCGGTGATGGACGGAGCTGCGTGGCGATCTGGGACGACGTGGCCGACCGCGGCAAGCGCTATGCCGCCGGTTGCGGAGCCCGCTTCGAGCAGGACCTCGCCACGCTGCTGGCGGCCAAGGATGTCGACGGTTTCGCCATCTGCGCCGAAAACACCCGACATGGCGCCTTGCTTGAGCAGGTCCTGCCGGTCGGCAAGCCGGTCTTCTGCGAGAAGCCGATGGTCACGACCGCAGCCGAGGCGGCCAGCGTCGCCCGGCTGGTCGCCAAGCACCATACCCCGTTGGTGTGCGGCTGGTTCCACCACAGTTCGGCCGAGATGCGCACCGTCGTCCGGCTAATCGACAGCGGCATCTTCGGCACGATCACCCGCGCCCGCTACCGCAACGCCCACCACGCCGCCTACGGCCGCTGGTTCGACAATCCGGATCTCGCCTGGTTCGCCGATCCGAAACTCGGTGGCGGCGGTGCGATGATGGACATGGGCGCACATGCGGTGCACATCCTGCGTGACCTGCTCGGCCGGGTCGACAGCGTCCAAGCGGTGCTCGGCAATCATGCCGGCACCTACCCGCAGACTGACGACTGGGGCATCGCCACCCTGCGCTTCGCCTCTGGCGTGGTCGGCACGGTCGAGGCGGCCTGGACCCAGACCGGCGGCATCGGCGGCCTCGAAATCGTCGGTTCGAAAGCCTCGCTGTGGAACACGCCGGAAGGCTACGTCATCGGCGGACCGGATCGCAAGACCGAGAAGCTGATCAGTTCGGCCACCGGCCGGCCCGACCGCATGGATCGCTTGATCGCGCTGGTGCGCGGCCAGTTGGACCCGACCGAGGTCGCCGCCGATCTCGCCGCCACTCTCGACGAAGCAGCGATCATGGAGGCGGTCTACACCGCCAACCGCACCGGCGCCTGGGCCCAGGTCGCCCGGCTGCCAGCATTGGCTTAGCTCGATCTCCGTCGCCGATCCATTGCGCTGGCGACCGACCCGCTAGGATATGAAAGCGCTTTCATAACCGCACCCATTCCGCGCGCTGTGCGCGACACCACCCTCGACAACCACCCGTTCCGTCCTCCATCGCCGACGCCGGAACAGACGACGACCAACCCCAGGAGCACCCATGGCCAACAAGCCCAGCAAACCCTTCAAACTCGCCATCATCGGCACCGGCGGCATCAGCCACGCGCACGCCACCGGCTACAGCAAGATGGGCGATCAGGTCCAGATCGTCGCCGGCTGCGACATCAAGCAGAGCGCGCTCGACAGCTTCTGCGCCAAGTGGGGCAAGGACATCCGCCAGTACAAAGACTACAACGAGATGCTCCGCGAAGAGAAGGACGTCGACGGCGTCAGCGTGTGCACGCCCAACGGCGTCCACAAGGACCCGACGATCGCCGCCCTCAACGCCGGCAAGCACGTCATCGTCGAGAAGCCAATGGCGATGAACGCCGCCGAGGCCAAGGCCATGCTGGCCGCTGCGCGCAAGAACAAGAAGCACCTGACCATCGGCTTCCAGTGGCGCTTCGACCACCGCAGCCAGATGATCCAGAAGCAGATCGCGGCCGGCGAATTCGGCAAAATCCTCTACGTCCGCGTGCAGGCCCTGCGCCGCCGCGGCATCCCCAACTGGGGCGTGTTTGGCCAGAAGAAGCTGCAGGGCGGCGGCCCGATGATCGACATCGGCGTGCACTGCACCGAAATGGCCCACTTCATGATCGGCGCGCCGAAGCCGGTCAGCGCCACTGGCAACACCTGGACCTACCTCGGCGACAAGCCGATGAAGGCGATGTGTGGCTGGCCGAACTGGGACTACAAGACCTACACCGTCGAAGATCTCGCGGTCGGCATGGTCCGCTTCGACACCGGCTGCATGATGTCGATCGAATCGTCGTTCTGCGCCCACATTGAGAAGGACATCTGGAACGTCACGATCATGGGCGAGAAGGGCGGCGCGACCTGGGAGACCGGCATGGTCCACAAGGACCAGGACGGCTTCATGTGGAACATGACCTCGCCGTGCCTGGGCGGCGGCGGTGGCGGCGACGGCCTTGACTGGAACGACATCTTCAACAAGAAGATGCGCAACTTCGTGGTCTGCTCGCGCGACGGCACGCACGACATCGCCGAAGGCGAGAACGGCGTGATGATCCAGCAGATCCTCGATGGCGTCTACGCCTCGGCCGAAGCCGGCAAGGAAGTCGCGATCAAGTAAGCTGACCGGATCCTAGGATCCAAACAGCAGAGCGGCCGCCGGGATCTCCCGGCGGCCGCTTGCGTTGATCGGTGTCCCAGGCCGCGAAGCAGCAGCCTGGATCCAGGTCACTCAGGGATGGTGGCGATCGAGAACTTCAGCGGCACTGGCATAGCTGAATTCGGGCCGAACCAGCTCTCGGCGATGCGCGCCCACTCGCCGTTCTCCCACATTGCCATCAACGCCTCATTGACCGCGTCACGCAAGGCGGACTGGTCGCGCGGCATGGCGATGCCATAGGGCTCACTGACGATGCGACCGCCGGCGACCGTGTAGGCCCGGCCCTTGCCGCTGGCGCGGGCCAGACCGACCAGGATCAGGTAGTCGCTGGCGACGGCATCGACCGTGCCGGCCTCCAAGGCGGGGAGCAGATCCTTGATCGCCGGCAGCTCGATCAGTTCGGCTTCGGGGGCGACCTTCAGCAGCGAGGCGGCCGTGCTTGAACCCTTGGCCACACCCAGGCGCTTGCCGCCGAGCTGAATGTAGCTGGAGATCAGACTGCCGGTCTTGACC
>JBBQCI010000141.1:0-5337 GCA_038318565.1 Planctomycetota bacterium | reverse complement strand
CTGCTGGTGGCAGCGCTCCAGGGCGCTGGTCAGCGCCTCGGCGCCGTGCTCGTCCCACAACGCGTAGAGCCGCAGGACCGGCCGATACCAGCCGGTGGCGTTGGCACCGCAGCGATGGACCACCATCTCCAGGAAGTCGCGGGCGGGGACCGCCTGACGGACCCGGTTTGATTGGACCCTACCGGCTCATTCGCGAAATGGCTGGCTGGCCAGTGCAAGTTCGTGGAGGAGCGCGCCATTGGCCACGGAGACACGGAGAAGGGCAGTTACATGTCCATGTTTCCGCCTGCATCCGAGGTCACGTATTGTAAGCCCTTCCCCTTCCGTGTCTCCGTGCCTCCGTGGCAAATCCCCATGCGATCTGTAGGTTCAAGGTAACGGTGATCAGCGTCAAACGGGCTGTAATGTCGGACAAGCGGCCGGCAATGAACTGGTGAGTCCACTCGGAGCCCCCATGCGCCTTCCTGCCCTTCCTGCCCTGCTTGCCCTGTGCGCCTGCCTGAGTGCCGTCGAACTGACGGTGGGTCCCAATGTGCAGGTCAGCACCTATGCCCCAGCGACGATGAAGAACGAGTGCTTCACCGCCGTCGATCCCAGCAACCCCCAGCGGATGCTCTCGGCCTCGTACACCTGTTCAGGCACCAGTTCGTCCAAGTACGCCAAGCTGCTGATCTACCGCTCCGGCGATGGCGGGGCGAGCTGGCAGACCCTCGACTTCCTCACCCAGCGGGCGGGGGTGATGGCCGACCCCTGCGTTTACTTCGATAGCGACGGCTTCGCGCTTTTCAGTGGTCTGCGCTACGGCGACCGCCTGACGCACTGGTCGGCTGACGGCGGCTCCACCTGGCAGCAGTCGGTGATGCCGGGCGAGCCTTGGGACCACCTGCGCCTGGCACTCGATCCATCCTCGGACCGGGTCTACGCCCTGGCGGTGGACAACACCCCGCCCAACCACGATCTGCGCCTCGCGATCTCGACCGACCAGGGGAAGACCTTCGGCGCCTGGCGCGCCATCCCCGGCGTCGGCAACGCCAACACCTGGACGATGAACCACAACAGGCCGCAGGTGCTCTCGGACGGCACTCTGGTGGTGCCGATGTGGTTGTGGTCCACCGCAACGCCGCTGACGGTCAGCAGCACCTACGATTTCGTCATGCTGCGCTCGGGCGATGGTGGAGCTACGTTCTCGCCGCCGGTCCTGGTCGCGAAGATCCCCTGCCCGAGCGATGGCACGGAGCGGCGCAGCTTCCAGGAGGGCTGGTACCGGCCAGCGCTCAACAACCGCTGCGGCTACAACTGCTTCCCGGTCCTCGCCGTCGACCGCAGCACCGCCCACCGCGACCGTCTCTACGCCGCCTGGTTCGAGCCCGAGGGCGTCGACAGCTTCGAGCACCGCCTGCGCACGCGCATCTGGGTGAGCTGGAGCGACGACAAGGGGGCGAGCTGGAGCGCTAAGCGCCGCGTCGAGGCAAACCCCCCAGCGGCGAGCCGCCAAGGCCGGCCGGATCTCGCGGTCGCCGCTGATGGCGCGGTGGCCATCGCCTGGATTGACACCCGTGGCTACGAGGAGGCCGACCCCAGCGGCAACTCAAAATCGGACGTCTACCGTTACCGCATCTTCGCCAGCGCCTCGGCCGATGGCGGCGCCACCTGGAGTGCGGCCACCGCAGTCAGCGACCAGGTCAGCGAGCCGCGCTTCTGGTCGGTCTGGGGCTACCAGTTAACCTGGGATGTGAGCTGGGGCGCGATGGGCGACGAGACCGGCCTGATCGCTGGCGCCGGCCCGGGGCGGTTCCTCGCGCTGTGGCCCGACCAGCGCAACGGTCTGCCTGAGCCGTACTGCGCCAGTCTGAGCCTCGCCACCACGTCCCCGGAGATCCCGGCCAGGCCGGATGTCCCCGCAGTCGATCAGCGGCACGCCGCGCGACCGACCCTCAGCGGCAGCACCAGTCCGCTGGCCAACGTCAGCCTGCGCGATCGCGGTGTGGTCATCGCCAGCGGGATCGCCGATGCCCTGGGTGCCTGGAGCCTGCGTCCGGCCATGGCGCTCAGCCCCGGGCCGCATCTGCTGAGTGTGGTCGCCAGCAATGCCGCCGGCAGCAGCCCGGCGTCCGGGGTCCTGGTGCAGTTCGTCGATGGTCCGGAAGGCCGCGTCCAGGCGTGGGGCACCAACTACTTCGGCGAAGTGGTGGTTCCGGCCGGTTCGCGCGGCATCGCCATCGCCAGCGGCGGTTACCACCATCTGCTGCTGCGATCAGACCACAGTGTCAGCGCCTGGGGCTGGAACGACAAAGGCCAATCGGGCGTCCCATCTGGGCTGGGCGAGGTGGTGGCCCTTGCCGCCGGCTACAAGATGAGTCTCGCCCTGCGCGTCGATGGCACCGTGGTAGCCTGGGGCGACCCGACCTCCAACGCGACCGGGGTCCCGGCGGGCCTGTCCGGCGTCATAGCGATCAGCAGTCGGGTCTACCATTGCCTGGCGCTGCGCAGCGATGGCACCGTGGCCGCCTGGGGTCGCAGCGACAAGGGGCAATGCACGGTTCCGGCTGGCCTGGCGGACGCGATCGCGGTGGCGGCCGGCTCCGAGCATTCGCTCGCCTTGAAAGCAGACGGCACGGTCGTCGCCTGGGGTGGCAACACCCAGGGGCAGTGCACGATCCCTGCCGGGCTGGCCACGGTGGTCGCCATCGCCGCGGGCAACTACCATAGCCTCGCCCTGAAACGGGATGGCAGCGTCGTGGTGTGGGGCAGTATCGGACTGGGCCTGGACGCAGTCCCGGCCGGGCCGGCGGTCGGCATCGCCAGCGGCACCTATCACAGCATGCTGCGGCGCGCTGACGGCAGCCTGGCGTGCTGGGGCTACAACGCGTTCGCCCAGTGCGCCATCCCAGGTGGCCTGGGCCAGGTATGCGACCTGGCCGGAGGCGACCGTTCGAGCGCGGTGCTGGTGCGCGATGCGCTGCCGGCCGCCGATCTGGCCAGGGTACGAGCCGCCTTCGGACGGCGCAGCGGCGAGGCCGGCTGGGACGCCGGGGTCGACCTCGACGGCAACGGCCGCATCGATGTCACCGACCTGGGTTTGGTGACCCGCAGTCTCGTGGGCCCCTGAGCAGGTCCAGCGAACGGCCACATGACATATCGGGCAGGATCGCATGATCATGCCGGAACGACCATGGACACGCCCGAACACGACGACTTCCTCGCCTACGCCGGCAGCGGCGATCAGGCAGCGCTCGAGCGTTGCCTCGCCAGCATCGCGCCACGCGCCTATGAGCAGGCGCGGCGCTATCTCGGCGATCCTGCCGACGCCGAGGATGCCGCCCAGGAGGCGCTGTCAGCGGCGGTGCGCTGCGCCACCCGTTTCGATCCGTCCGTGCCCTTCCTCGCCTGGTTTGGACGCATCGTGCACAACCGCGCTCTGATGGTCGCCCGCGCCCGGGGGCGGCGGCGGAAGCACGAGCATGTCGTCGCTGCGGCGGAACCGGCCAGCCTGCCTGCCGTCGAGGTCGATGGCGAGTTGCTCCGCCTGGTCGTCCACGAACTGCCGGCTACCCAGCGCGAGGCGGTGGACCTGCATTACTTCGCAGGCCTGAGCCAGGACGACGCCGCCCGCGCGGTGGGCGTCACCGTCAACGCTTTCGCCGTACGTTTGCACCGGGCGCGCGAGGCCCTGCGCGAACTGCTCGCCCGGCGCGGCGTCACCGCTGCCGGAACCGTCATCGCCGCTTCGCTGGCCCTGCCTGCCTCCGCTGACGCCGCCACCCTCCCGGCGGGCCTGCTGGTGAAGGCCCGCTCGCTGGCCAGGAATCCCGCCCAGGCGGGCAAAGCCGGCACGATCAGCGTGGGCTGGTGGATCGGCGTCGCCGTGGCCGCGTTGCTGGCCGTGCTTGCTGCCTGGGTCTGGTCGACGATGCCGGCGCTGGACGGAGCAACCGCATCAGCGGCATCGCCAGCCCGGCGCGCGCCGGGCGCCGACCTCGGCCCGCGTCGACCAGACCTGCCCGGCATCATCGCCTGGTGGCCCCTGGACGGCGATCAGCGGGACGTGATCGGCGGACACGACGCCCACCTGGCGGACGGCTCCCTGCGCAGTGCCGCCAGCGGATCCCTGGCCCACGTGCTGGAGGGCGACCACAGCCTGGCCCTGTGGGTGCGCTGTGGGACGGCGTCGAGCGCCTCTCTGCCCCTGCTGAGCCGCCAGGACGCCCAGGGGCTTGCCGGCCTGCTGCTGGGCCCGGACGGCGGCGTCCTCGCCCAACACGCCTTGCGCGGTGACCAGGGTCGGGCCGAATACGTGGGCCTCCGTAGCACCATCCTGCTGCAGCGCGGGCGCTGGACCCACCTCGCCCAGGTGGTCGATGCTGCCGCTGGACACCAGCGCCTGTATGCCGATGGCGTGCTTGCTGGCGAGACCGCCTGGACGCCCGGCCGCAAGGCGCTGCCGCTGGACGCCGGCGCACCCTGGCAGTTGGGGTCGGCAGGCCTTGACATACGCGAGGTGGTGATCGCCGATCGCGTCCTGGACGCGGCGACGCTCTCCCAGGTGCGCGGCTTCCCGCCGCGCTGAACGCAGCGTGCAACCGGCCCCGGGCAACGGTTACGACTCGTTACGTGGCGGTTGCCTGTGCAGATCGGTATCAAGGGCTGCACCGTCACCGGTAACCGGCAGTGTCAGGCCACCCCGCTTGGAACCGATGATCCAGCCAGCACGCTGTCAACATGGCCGATCCCGATTCCTGGCGTGTCGTCTGCTGGAACATCCGCCACGGGGATGATGCGGCATCGGCGCAGCCGTGGAGCCGGCGGCGGGCAGCCTGCCTCGCTTGGCTGCGCCAGATCGACGCGGACCTCCTGGCCTTGCAGGAGGTCCGTGACGATCAACAGGCGGCGTCAGTGCGCGAAGCCCTGCCTGAGCACGCCTTTCTTGGCATCAGGCGCGGCCTAGCCCATGAGGCGGAATGCGAGATGGCGCCATTGCTCTACCGCCGATCCTGCTTCGAAGAGGTCGATCACGGCTGGTTCTGGCTCAGCGCAACGCCGCACCTGTTCGGATCGACGTTCCATGGAGCCTGCTTCGCCCGCCTGGCCGGCTGGGCCGCCTTGCGGCATCGGGCCAGCGGCCGGATGCTGACCCTGTTCAACACCCATTTCGATAACCTCACTGGTGACGAATGCAGCGTGCAGCGGCGTTCGGCGGCGCTGATCCGGCGGCGGATCGATGCGCTTGGTCCGGACATGCCGGTTCTGTGCTGCGGCGATCTCAACGCCGCGCGCGGCAGCGCGACGTGGCGCATCCTCCAAGGCGAAGACGCAGCCCGTCTGGCTGACGCCGCCGAA
>JBBQCI010000140.1:0-5415 GCA_038318565.1 Planctomycetota bacterium | reverse complement strand
TCTGAGGGGCGTTGACGTTGTTGCTGCCCGAATTGCCGGCGGCAAAAATCACGGGCGTGCCGTGTGATTGGCGTCCGCCGTTTGACAGACTGTACAAGGTATTGGCCGTTAATGGGCCAATGTCATTGAATCGGAGGCCGGGGCCCCAGGAGTTATTGATCGCCCAAATTGCGTCTTCTTGACCTGCGCTAATATTATAAAGCCATGCATCCCGGATGCCAGCATCCGTGGCATTCGCCACGCCGTCATTGTTGTTGGCGAGAATGGCGCGTGACACGATGCGTGCGCCGTAGGCGACGCCGGCCGTACCAACCCCGTTGTTGCCCGTCGCTGCAGCTAGGCCGGCAACGAAGGTACCGTGATTACTGACTAATCCCGTCGGGCCTCCAGCGGTGCCGCCACCTGTGGCAAATGTTGCGCTCGCTGCAGCATTGATCGTCAGATCTGGATGATTCAGCTGGACGCCATCATCCACGATCATGATGTTCAGACCATTGGCCGAATAGTCCTGCCACACCTTGCCGGTGTCGTCGCCGTTGATGCCGCCGATATCCAGCGTCGAAGCACCTGACGCGGGAGTTGTCAGCAGATGCCACGGATACGGACCAGGGATTGGCGGCGGTCCCGGCTGGTCATTGCGCAGCATCGGGTCATTAATGAACGGCTTATTCGGCCAACGCAGATCCGGGTAGGCCAGGGCCACCCGCTGATCGGCCTGCAGGGTCTTGAGGGCGTCGATCGGCGCCAGGACGCTGGGATCGGCCGGTTCGACCATCCACCAACCAGGCCGACCGTCGACTGGGGTGGGCTTGATCAGGCCATGTGCCTGCATCAGCACATCCAGCGTGGTGCCTGCTGCCGGTTCGATCAGCATGCGACGTTCGACTTCGATACGACCGTCGGGGTTACCAGCTACCCCTCCGATCCAGATCACCGGGCAGACCCTGGTGGCTAGTCCCTGCCCGATCATGTCGCGGGCCGCCTGCACCAGGTTCGCCCGTCCGGCAACCTGCACGCGCAGGGCGCCGACCCGACCCGGTATCGCGGCAGCCCCGGCGACCACACCGCGCTGATCGTAAGCCTGGAACTCATCCAGCGCCACGGTCGCGTGCAGCGATGCCCGGTTGGTGGTCAGTACCACCGTTTCAGCGGCAATGGCGAGGCCAGACAGTCCGGCAAGCAAGACGAGCGTGGGGACGAGGCGGTTGATGCAGGCCATGCGTGAAGCTCCGGTGCGGAAACCGGAACTACAGAGCCACGGCCAGCCGAGGCAGCCAGCAAGGCCATTCCGGATTTCCGGTGTGGCAAACGGTTGCGACTCTGAACGGGTCCGCGTTGACCCGCTCAGGCCGGCTTGGCTTCGATAACCCCGTCGGTCGGGGCGGCCGGCGTCAGGGGCACCGCCATGCGGCGGCGGAAGGTGATCAGCAGGGGGCTGGCCACAAACACCGACGAGTAGGTGCCGAGCAGGATGCCGATCAGCAGGGTGGCGCAGAAGCCGCGTAGCGATTCGCCGGCGAACACCAGCATGATGATCAGGGCGAGGGCGACGTGGCCGCCGGTCAGAATGGTGCGCGGGATAACCTCGGCGATGGACGTGTCGATGATGTGCTCCAGCGGCTTGCCGGCCATTTTGCCGAGGTTTTCGCGGATACGGTCGTAGGTGACGATGGTGTCATTGATCGCGTAGCCGACGATGGTCAGGAATGCGGCGATGATCGTCAGATCGATGCGGATGCCGAACAGGGCGACGATGCCGAGCGTCTGGATGACCACGTGCAGCAACGAGACCGCTGCGCCAAGTCCGAATGCGAGTTCGAAACGAGCGGCGATGTAGAGCATCATCAGGGCGAGGGCCGCACCGAGTGCGAACAGCGCCTGCAGCTTCATGCGATCGGCCACCTGACCGGAGAAGTGCTGGCTGGCCGGATAGGACTGGGCCACGGCCAGGCGCTGGGTCGCGGCGGCGTTGACCACTGTCTCGTAGATCTCGCCACCGGCGAGCGAGACCGCCTTGGCTTCGCTGGCGGCAATCCCGGCTTTGGCCAACAGCCGTTCGACCTGGAGCGTCGGTGGATCGACCGAATCAGCGGCAATGGAGGTGGTGGGCAGTCGCGGTGTCTCGCGGAAGGTAACCGCGACTTCCAGGCCATTGCCGCCATCAGGCAGCGGTTTCACTGCGGCATCGCGGCCGAAGGCGGCAACCTTCGCCAGCATGGCATCGGCCTGGGTTCTGCTCGGTACGCTGACGGTGGCGATGCGCATGACTAGGCGGTTGTCGACCCACGTGACGGCCATGACCTCGTCGCCTTCGGCGGCGACCATGCCGGTGAAGGCCCCGCCGAGCTGATGTTTGAACTCTTCGGTACGACCGGCGATCTGGCGACCCAGCTCCTCGATCTGTTTCTTCAACGGTTCGAATTCAGCGGCCTGCAGGCGACGCGCCCCAACGGTGTCCGGTGGCTGCTGCTGACCGAGCAGTTCGATGCGCTTGAGTACCTTGGTGCTGGCCGTTTCCAGCTCGTGGCGTTGGCGTTCCAGCTGGCCGCCCTTGATGTCGCGGACGCGGAAGACCCACTGGCGGCTGTCGCTGCCACCCTGGGTGAGGTTCTCGACGTAGGGCTGGCGCTGGATTTCGCGCGGGTTGAGCAGGCTTTCCGGGCGCTTGTCAACTGGCACGGCGGCCCACGCCTTCTCCAGCGCCTGTTCGACGGCCTGCGGGCCCTGCGGCTGAGTGAATCCGACCTGGACCATGGTGCCACCGGTGAACTCGATGTCGAAGTTGCGCTCGAAGCTCTGGCCCGGAGTCAGTTTGTGTCCAACCAGGAAGTAGCCGATGCCGATCACGGCGGTCAAGGCGACCAGGGCGTAGCTGAGCTTGCGGTAGTGGCAGTAGGCAAGATGGACCGGCTTGAACAGGTACATCATATTCAAGGTCTGGCGGCCACGACAGAGCAGATCGGTGAGCAGACGACCAACATAAATGCCGCTGAACAGGCTGATTGCGATGCCGATCATCAGGGTCAGACCGAAGCCCTGGATCGGGCCAGAGCCGATCAGGTAGAGCATCAGGCCGGCACTGATGGTGGTCAGGTGTGAGTCGATGACGGTAAGGAAGGCGCGATTGTAACCGGCCTCAATGGCCGCCATCAGACCCTTGTCCTCGCGCATCTCTTCACGGATGCGTTCGTAGATCAGGATGTTGGTGTCGATGCCCATGGCTAACGACAGGATCAGGCCAGCGATGCCGGGCAGGGTTAGAGTGGCGCCGAAGATCGACAGCACCGAGAAGGTCAGGGCGCCGTTGACCAGTACCGCGCCGATGGCGACCACGCCCAGGCGGCGGTAGTAGATGCCGAGGAAGACGACCAGGGTGGCCAGCGTCCAGAACATGGTGGTGAAGGCGCGCGAGACTTCTTCAAGGCCGAGGGTCGCACCGACCACGCGCTCGGACAGAATCTCGGGCTTCACTGACAGCGAGCCGGCTTTCAGGATACCGCGCAGGTCCTTGATCTCCTGGCTGGTGAAGCTGCCGGAGATCAGGCAGTTGGTGCTGGAGGGTTCGCGCACGGTCGGTGCGCTCTTGACGATACCGTCGAAGACGATGGCGATGCGACCGGTGCCAGCGCCCTTGTCGCCGCGCTCCTTAGTCGATGAAGTGAACTCATGGTTCTTGCCTGCGCCGATTGCGGTGAAGGCGATCGAGACGCCGAGTTCGCCGCCCTGCATCGACTCGCCGGCGTCGGCGATGTCCTTGCCCGAGAGGGCGACTGGTCCGAGGTGGTAGTAGGTGACTTGACGGCCATCGGAACGTTCGCTTTCCGGGGCGATGATGTCCTGGCGGGTGCCGACCGGGACGTTGGGGTTGAAGCGGTAGACGTTCTCGCCGAGTATCTTCCACGCACAGTCGGGTTCGCCGGCGGTGCGCGAGGGAAATTCCTTGGTCGGGAAGGTCGCGATCACCTCGCGGAACTCCAGGCGGCCGGTCGTCTCCAGCACCTTGCGGGTGCGCGCCGCGTCGGCCCGGCTGCCGCCGGGAATGACGATCTGCACGTCGCCGTTCGATAGGCGGGCAACTACCGGTTCGGTCAGGCCGCGCTCGTCAAGTCGGCTGCGCAGGGTGGCTAGGACCTCGTCGTTGGCTGGGACGATGCGGCCGTCATCGTTCTTCAGTCGGCAGGTGAACTCGACGCCACCGCGCAGGTCGATACCGCGGTTGATGTGCCAGAAATCCTTGGACTCGTTGCTGCGGATGTAGGTCCGGCCGGTGATGCGCTGGCGGATCGCCAGATCGTCGGTGGTGGCTGGGGCGATGATCTCAATGCGGTGGTTGGCCTGATCGTCACGCACTTCGGTGACGGCGATCGGGGTGTCGCGTCCGCCGCCGGCAAGTCGACGTCGTACTTCGCCGGCATCGCGCTCTTGCGTATCGCTGGCATTGCCGGCGATATCCTTCAGGACGACGTCGAACGCCTTGCTGCCATCGGCCGGCTGGACTGCCGACGGCTTGAGGTCGGCCTGCAGATCCTGTTCGCCGACCAGCACCTTGTTCTGCAGAAATTGCAACAGCAGGGCAGTGAGCAGGACGGCGACGATGACGGCAAAGCGCTTGAGCATGTGACGGATTTCGGTTGCTGGTTGTAGACGTCGGGTGGCGACCCGAATCGCGGGAGGCTAGGCCTTCTTCGACGCGCGTTCGTTGGTGACGTTGGTACTGACTGCGCCCTTGTTGAAGGTCGCGACGACCGACTCGCTGCCTTTGCCGACGCGCACGTCGATGGTTGCTTCGCCGACCGCCTCGACGGTACCGTGGACGCCGCCGATGGTGATCACTTCGTCACCGCGCTTGGTTGAATCGACCATTTCTTTCCGACGCTTCTCTTCCTTCTTCTGCGGGCGGATGACCATGAACCACATCATCAGAACCATCAGGCCGAGGAAGATCAGCATCGGCCACATTGAGCTGCCGCCTGCTGCCGGAGCCACCCCTGGCGCACCGCTCGGGCCGCCTGGCGCCGGCCCGCCGGGGGTCGGCCCTCCGTCTTGGGCGAGGATCATGGCGGCGGTGGTGAGAAGCAGGGCGATGCGGTACATAGTGGTTCCGTGACGGTGCGTAGGCTAGGAAAAGAGGCGGCACGGTACGGAAACCCCCGGTGTGGCAAGCCTGGGGGCGATCCCGCCCCAGGGCTGCTATGCTCAGCCGCTGTGGCCCAGCCGCTGTGGCCCAGCCGCTGTGGCCCAACCGCGACGGTATCGATTGAGACGGTAAACGTTGCTAGCGAGCGCCGAAGCGTGCCGCGGCTGAGCCGTGCCCGCCGTGTGGTCCTGGGCGGCACGCGCCCAGCGAGCCACGCTGGGCGTCGCACGCGCGCTCGGCGAACGTCAGTGAGCCGCGCCGAGCGGGTCCCGGGTCAC
>JBBQCI010000139.1:0-5628 GCA_038318565.1 Planctomycetota bacterium | reverse complement strand
GCAAATTACATCTCGTCAGGGCCTGGCCGGAGTCTTGCCACTGGGCGGTCGCTTGCGCTCTGGTAGTCATGCACCTTACGGAGACCTACCTATGCGCCTGGCCATCATTGCTGCCGCCCTCGCCCTGACCGCCTGCGGCGGTCCTCCCCGCACCATCGCGGTCCATTATTCCAAGGCCGAGGTCAGCGACTCGCAGGCTGCCAAGGACAAGAACAGCATCGGTTCGATGTCAGGGGTGAACAATGTCGTCCTTGAACACAACCGCGACGGCACTGCCCGCCTGCAGGTCTACATCCTCGATGGCGATGAAGGCAAGGTCATGCCCAAGATCGATGACCTTGGTTACACCCGGGTCCGCTGACCCTTCGAACTGCTAGCATCTATGATTCACCCTACCGACGATCTGCGCATCGCGGGCCTCGGCCCGTTGTTGCCCCCCGCCATCCTGATGGAGGAGCTGCCCCTCACCGAGCGCATGTCGGAGACGGTGTCTGCCGGCCGGACTCTGGTGGCCAAGGCGCTACGTGGCGAGGACGATCGTCTGGTGGTGGTGGTCGGTCCGTGCTCGATCCATGACCCAGCCGCTGCGCTGGAGTATGCCGGGCGTCTCCAGTCCGAGGCGGCATCGCTGGCTGGTGAGCTGATCGTGGTCATGCGGGTCTATTTCGAGAAGCCACGCACCACGGTCGGCTGGAAGGGGTTGATCAACGACCCGGATCTCGACGGTTCGTTTCACATCAACAAGGGCCTGCGCATCGCGCGTAAGCTGCTCTGCGATCTCGCCGCCGCCGGCATTCCGACCGGTTGCGAATTCCTTGATCCGATCACTCCGCAGTTCATCACCGACCTGGTCGGCTGGGGCGCGATCGGTGCCCGGACCACCGAGAGCCAAGTCCATCGCGAACTGGCCAGCGGCCTAAGCGTGCCGGTCGGCTTCAAGAACGGCACCGATGGCAACCTCCAGATCGCCATTGATGCAATCCGTAGCGCGGCTCATCCGCACCGCTTTCTCTCGGTCACCAAACAGGGGCTGGCGGCGATCGTCGCCACCCGCGGCAACCCCGACACCCATGTCATCCTGCGCGGTGCGGCCAGCGGCCCGAACTACGACCCCGCCAGTGTTGCTAAGGCCTGCACGGCGTTGCAGGCCGCCGGCCTGCCACAACGCGTGATGATCGACTGTAGCCATGGCAACAGCGCCAAGGACCCCCGCAAACAGGCGATTGCCGCCGAGTCCATCGCCACCCAGATGGCAGCTGGCAATCGCGGCATCGTTGGCGTCATGATCGAGAGCCACCTGATCGGCGGACGGCAGAATTGCGTGCCGGGTCAGCAACTGACCTACGGCCAGTCGATCACCGACGCGTGTGCCTCGTGGGAAGAGACCGTGCCGATGCTCCGCCGTCTGGCTGACGGCGTACGCGCGAGACGCGGGTGATGGGTATGTCCCCCGCCGTTTTTGCTGCCCGGGTCGAACGGCTCGAAGCCCTTGAACGGGCCAGTCCTTCAGCCTACCGGGCTTATGCCATCGGCTGGGCGTTGTTTGGATACGGTGCCATCGGCGTGACTGCGCTGCTGTCGCTCGCGGTGCTGGCCATCCTGGTCACCATCGCGGTGGTGAAGCCGAATGCCGCAACCGTGAAGCTCGCGCTATTTGTCGGACTGCCGGCCGGCTGGTTGGTATGGAACGTGATTAAGGCCCTGCACGTCCGCTTCGACGCTCCGGATGGCCTGCGACTCAGCCGTAGTGACGCGCCCGAATTGTGGAACGAGATTGACCGGGTCCGCGAAGCTGTCGGGGCGCCAGCCCTACATGGCATCATCCTCACCGGCCAGTTGAATGCGGCGATGGCCCAGACGCCACGCGTCGGTGCCCTGGGCTGGTATCGTAACGACCTGATCCTCGGCCTGCCATTGCTCCGTTCGCTCGGCGAAGACGAGGCCCGCGCCGTGGTCGCGCACGAATTCGGCCATCTGGCCGGACTGCACGGCCGTCTGAGTGCCTGGATTTATCGTATACGTCTAGCCTGGGCGCGCATGCATGCGCAAAGCGAACAGCGCTCAGACGGCCCGAAGCTGCTGCGCTGGTTCCTGGCTTGGTACGCACCCCGACTGGCGGCAGCGACCTTCGTCCTCGCCCGCGGCCATGAACGCGCTGCTGATCGTGCCGCTGTCGCCGTGACCGGCCCCGATGCACTGGCCCGCGCCCTTGCTCGGGTCGAGGTGCTGGCTCGCGCCGCCGACCAGTCCTTTTGGCGCAACCTCGACCGCAGCGCCCTGCGTCAGCAGCCCCTGCCCGTCTCGTGCCTGTCCCCAATGCAGGCCGTCCTGGATGCACCTCCGGAAGCGCGCCGCTGGCTGCGCGAGGCGTTGACCGTGCGCACCGGTTACACCGATACCCATCCATGTCTGGACGAACGTCTGCGCGACAGCAACGCCGGAATCGCCGGTCCGTTGCGTGGCGCCAATCTGCCGCCCCGTCCAGGACGCAGCGCCGCCCGCGCCTGGCTGGCCCAGCAGGAAAGCAAGCTCGCCACTAGCCTGGATGCCGCCTGGCGCGAAGCGGTTGCTCCACGCTGGCAATCACGCGTGGCCGACGGTGCCCAGATGATGCAGCAGCGCGACCGGCTGCTGTCAGTCGCCCAGCCGACCGTGCAGCAGCGTTGGGAATTGGCCCAGGTCATTCAACAACTGGACGGTGACGCGGCCGCCCAGCCCCAGTTGGAACAGATCATTGCCGCCGACCGTACGCATGCCGCTGCGGCCTATCAGCTCGGGCGCATCTTGCTGGATGCCGAAGATGCGCGCGGCGAGATTCTGCTGCGGCATACCATGCGGATTGATCCGGCGGCCCGCATCCCGGTCGCCGTGGTGATGTCTGCCTGGCACGAGCGCCACGGTCGACAGGCCGAGGCCCTGGACTGGGAAGTCCAGGCCTACGATCGTTCGCAAGAGGAACAGGCCGCGCGCACGGAACGTGCCGCGATGCCCGATCGCCGTCGGCTGCGAGAGCCCAAGCTGGACCTCGCCGAGCTAGCCAACCTGCGCAGTGCTGTTGAAAGCGAAAACGACGTTGGCGAAGCCTACGTCGTTGCCGTCGAGGCCAAGCACCTCAGTGAACGTCGTTGGCTGGTGGTCGCCATCCGCACGCGCGTGCCGTGGTGGAAGCCGCGCGGCGAGGAGACTGATACTCGGCTAGCTCAAGCGATCTCCAGTCGCATCGGCGTGGACGGCGATGTCACCGTCGTGGTGCGCAGTGGGAAGACTGCGGGTATCGCCAAGGCCGTGGCCAAGCGGGCCGGCGAGCCGTTCTACCGGCGGAACTGACCGGGCGTGTCGCCGAAGTGGCGGCGGAACATGCGACATAGTCGAGAAGCCGAGCCAAGTCCGCACGCCTTGGCGACCTCGTCGAGCGGTAGGTCGCTGCTGCGCAGGCGACGGCGCGCCTCATCAAGACGTACGCCGGCGACGTAGGCAGCCGGCGTGAAACCGGTGGTGACGCGGAAACGATTGGCGAAATGGACGCGATGCCAACCGAGTTTCGCTGCGATGCCTTCGGTACCCAGATCGTGCGACAAGTCGGCGAGAACGATGGTGCGCACGCGCTCCAGCAGGTCGTGCTTGGGTTCCGGCGGACGGGCTAGGCGGTCGGCCTGCCGATCGAGTTCATGGACGAAGTCCCACCCGGCCGCCTCGACTGCGACGTCGTCGAGGAAGCTGTCGCGAAAGAGCCCTTCGACCAGTTCCACATGCCGTGCGGCCAGTGCTGATCCGGCCGTGCACGCAAACGTGGCGCCATGCTGACTGACGTGCAGGCGGAAACGCTCCAGCAATTGACGATGCTCGACCGCGAACCAAGCGAAGGTCCACGGTGCTCCGGCCGGCAGCCAATAGCGATGGGTCGACGGTACAATGGCGATGAAACCATGGCCGACGGCGACCGTCCGCTCGCCACGCGCATCCGCGTAGCGGCCTTCGCCAGCGAGGGTGACCTGGATGATCGCGTGTTCGCCACCAGTCGGGCACTTGGTGTCCCAACTGCGGTTCTGCCCGTCCCAACTGTAGCGTCGTGGATCCTCCTGCCGTTCGACTCCGGCTGAAATCGCCATCGGCACGGGCAGTACGCTCGGGCGCCTGCGATAGGCCGTGTCGCCGAGGAATTGCTGGAGTCGGGCGAGCGGCAAGGCCATGGGATCTCCACACTATTCGGCTACAAAACGTCAATCAAGGATGCTTATTGGTCATACCACCAGTATACATCCCGATATGGTACGATACGGAACAGCATTCCGTCGCCCCATCCGTCTTCCTGGCAGCCTTCCTGGCAGCCTTCCTGGCACCCTTCCTGGAGTATCTCATGCCTCTCGTCACCCCGCCCCTTGAAATCTGGTTCGTCGTCGGCAGCCAGCACCTCTACGGCAAGACCGCGCTCGACCAGGTGGCGGAGAACGCCAAGCAGATGGTCGCCGGTTTGAACGCCTCGGGCAAGTTGCCGGTCAAGTTGATCATGAAGCCGTTGATGACCACCAGCGATGACATCCGCGCGCTATGCTTGGCAGCCAATGGAGACGCGACCTGTGGCGGCCTGGTGCTGTGGATGCACACCTTCTCGCCGGCCAAGATGTGGATCGGTGGGCTGACCCAGCTGCGCAAACCGTTCGTCCACTTCCACACCCAGTTCAACCGCGATCTGCCGTGGGGCACCATCGACATGGACTTCATGAACCTCAACCAGGCGGCGCATGGCGACCGCGAGGGTGGGTTCATGCACACGCGCATGCGCCTCGACCGCAAGGTCGTGGTCGGCCACTGGCAGGATGCCGAAGCCGTCGACCGCCTCGCTGCGTGGATGCGTGCAGCCCGTGGCTGGGCCGCCCTGCAGGGGGCCAAATTCGTCCGCTTCGCTGACAACATGCGCAATGTCGCGGTCACCGATGGCGACAAGGTCGCAGCCGAGATCCGTCTGGGCTACAGCGTGCTGGCGCACGGGGTCGGCGAATTGGCCGGGGCGATGGCCTCGATCTCCGACGCCGAGATCGACAAGCTGTGCGCCGAGTACGAGGCGACCTACACGATGTCCGCCGACTTGCGTAAGGGCGGCGCCCGTCACAGCAACGTTCGCGAACAGGCGCGCGCCGAACTTGGCCTGCGCGGCTTCCTGGTTGCCGGCGGATTTACTGGTTACACTGACAACTTCGAAGATCTGACTGGCCTCAAGCAGCTGCCAGGCCTAGCCACCCAGCGGCTGATGGCCGAGGGCTACGGCTTCGGCGCTGAAGGCGACTGGAAGACCTGCGCTCTGCTGCGCGCGATGAAAGTGATGAGCACCGGCCTAACGGGCGGCACCTCTTTCATGGAGGACTACACCTACCATCTAGACCCGAAGAACCCGCTGGTGCTCGGCGCGCACATGCTTGAGGTCTGCCCATCGATCGCGGCCGGCAAGCCCAGCCTGGAAGTCCACCCGCTTGGCATCGGCGGCAAGGATGACCCCGCGCGTCTGGTATTCTCGACCGCCACCGGTCCCGCCCTCAACGCCAGCATGATGGATCTCGGCAACCGCTTCCGCCTGCTGGTCAACGAGGTCGAGGTGGTCAACCCGCCGGCCGATCTGCCCAAGCTGCCGGT
>JBBQCI010000138.1:0-5665 GCA_038318565.1 Planctomycetota bacterium | reverse complement strand
GATAGTTGGCGCGCAGACCTCCAGATGTGCCGTGGCAATCGGCGTGCCGTCGGGCACCAGCAGGGCGACCCGCCGAGCCATGTCGAGGATCTGCTCGTTGGCTTCGACGCGACGCGAACCGTGATCGACCATGAGGAGTCCCAGCATGTCCGTAGACTGCCGTCGGGGCATCGCGGAGAAACGGGGAACGACGCTGGGCAAACACCCCGTGTTGCGTCATTGGGCGATGACGCATCGTGCGCACCTGACATGCGCTTCGCCGTCGGTCTCGGTGGGAATCTCGGTGATGTCCGTGCACATGCTGCGCGAGCCCAACGAATCCTTGAGACCGATTCCATCACCGTCGAGGCCGAGGCGCCGTGGGTCACCACCGCTGCGGTGGGCGGGCCGCAGCAGCCCCCCTTCCTGAATTCGGCCTGGATCATCGCCACTGGTTTCGGCCCACACGGACTGCTCGCCTCCCTGCAGCGCACCGAATCCGCCTGCGGCAGGGCTCGTGAAGTACGTTGGGGGCCGCGCACACTCGACTTGGATCTGCTGCTGGTCGAAGACGGCTCGATCATCGATTCGCCGGTGCTCACCCTGCCGCATCCGCGGTTGCACGAACGCTCTTTTGTGTTGGAGCCGCTGGCCGCCATCGCCGGGTCCTGGTGGCATCCGATCCTGCATCAGACCGTTGCCACCCTTGCCGCCCGGCTTATCGTGCGCCCCGCTCCCGTCAGAGCCTGACCCGTCAGGGTCGTCATGTTTGAATTCATCTCCGAGCGCATGGGCAGCGTCTTCGAACGCTTCCGCAAGCAGCAGAACCTTTCCGCCGACAACATCCGCGAGGGCCTGAAAGAGGTCCGCCGTGCCCTGCTTGAAGCCGACGTCGCGGTCGACGTGGTGCGCGAATTCCTCCAACGCATCGAAGCGAAGGCGGTTGGCCAAGAGTTGATCTCCGGCGTCACCCCGGCGCAGCAGGTCGTGCAGGTCGTGCACGACGAGCTGATCGCCATGATGGGCGCGACCGACAGCGACCTGCCCTTCGTAGACGCCAAGGACGGCCCGACCGTCATCCTGATGGCCGGCCTGCAGGGTTCGGGCAAGACCACCACCTGCGCCAAGCTCGCCCGCCTGCTGATGGAAAACGGCAAGCGCGTCATGCTGGTCGCCGCCGACCTGCAGCGTCCAGCCGCTGTCGAACAGCTGAAGATTCTTGGCGAGCAAGTCGGCTGCCCGGTCTTCCACCAGGCTGGGGTCAAGCCGCCCGAGCTGTGCGCCCGCGCCGTCGAGGCCGCCCGCCTCGACAACCGTGACGTCGTCATCCTCGACACTGCCGGCCGACTGCACGTCGACGACGAATTGATGGCCGAAGTTGCGGAGATCCACGCCCGGGCCAAGCCGCACGCCACCCTGCTGGTGGTCGATGCGATGACCGGCCAGGACGCGGTCAATTCATCCAAGGCCTTTCATCAGCGCCTGCCGCTGACCGGCGTGGTGGTGACCAAGCTCGATGGCGACGCCCGCGGTGGTGCCATCGTCTCGCTGCGCCACGTGGTCGGCCGGCCGATCAAGTTCGTCGGCGTCTCCGAGAAGATGGACGGCCTGCAACCGTTCCATCCCGATCGCTACGCCCGCCGCATCCTCGGCATGGGCGACATCCTGACCTTCGTCGAGAAGGCCCAGGGCGCGGTGAACGAGAAGCAGGCCAAGCAGATCGAGGAGCGCATCCTCAAGAACAAGTTTGACCTGACCGACTTCCAGGAGCAGTTGAAGGCGATCGCCAAGATGGGCTCGCTCAAGGATCTGCTCGGCCTCATCCCCGGCGTCGGCGCCAAGTTCGCCCAGCTGCCGGTCGATGAGAAGATTTTCAAACGCTACGGCGTGATCATCGATTCAATGACCAAGTGGGAGCGCAACCATCCCGATCTGATCGAGATGAGCCGCCGCCGCCGCGTCGCCATGGGCGCCGGGAGCACCACCAATGAAGTGCAGACCCTGCTCAAGCACTTCGACATGATGAAGAAGATGATGGGCAAAATGGGCGATATCCAGGAGATGGCCGGCAAGCTGCCGAGCCAGGAGGAGCTGACCCCCGAGCAGCTCGCCAACCCCGGCGCCTTCATGCCCAACCCGAACCGCCTGTTCCAGAAGCGCGAGGACAAGGACGCGCTAAAGAAGTACCGCGCCGATCGCAAGAAAAAGGCAAAGGCCAAGAAGGCGTCTCGCCGCTAGCTCGGGGGCTCCACCGGCTCCACCCCCGCGGGCTTTGTCGCAGTTCGACCGCACACGCACGGTGGTCGCGTAAGCAGGTTTGGCGTGGCCAGCGAGCGCCGAAGCGCGCCGCGACTGAGCCGTGCCCGCTGTGTGGTCCTGGGCGGCGCGCGCCCAGCGAGCCCAGTGACGTAGTGCCCGCATTCGGCGAGCGTCAGCGAGCCGTGTCTGCGGGTCCAGGGCAGAGCCCTGGACGGGGTCCTAGGGGGTCGTGACCCCCTAGATGCAAAAAAAACCAGCCGGTGCGGCCGCACCGGCTGGTTTCTAGAGGGTGGGGCGCATGGTGGTCATGCCGGTATTACCGGTCATAGCGACCACCTAGGCTGCCCCGCGAATCGCGGACTGGGCTAAATTCCGTTGCTCAACGCAGAATGTCTAGTTCCTTGTACGCTCGTGTTCCACAGGTGCACCGCGCGCGGCTCGATTCCCAACTGGAAACCACTGCCACTACCTCGGCTGCCCCGTCTCTCGTTCGCGTGCCCTCCGGCTGCATTATACCAAGCCGGGATCGGGTCTGGAAGCAACACCTCTGCATCACGATGGTTCGATGCGTTTGCCCTGGACGGCGGATCCCAGATTGGAGACTCCAGGGTATGCAGATCTCCAACGGCACAGTAGCCGCCATCCACTACAAAGTCGCCACCAACGAAGGTGAACACGTCGACGCCAGCCCACCTGGCGAACCGATGTCCTTCCTCTGCGGCAGCAGCCAGATCATCATTGGTCTGGAAGAGGCCCTGATCGGCAAGCAGGCCGGTGACACCGTGTCCGTTGAGATCCCGCCCGAGCGCGCCTATGGCGTGCGCGATGCCGAGCTCGACATGGCGGTGCCGCTCAAGGCGTTCCCCGATGACGTGCGCGGACGCATTAAGCCTGGCATGCAGTTCCAGGCCGAGCATCCGACCAAAGCGGGTGAAGTCATCGTCTTCACCGTGCATCGCCGGCGGGACGACGAGGTGCTGGTCAGCGGCAATCACGCCCTGGCCGATAAGACCCTGCACTTCCAGGTGACCATCGAGAGCGTACGTGCCGCGACCAAGGACGAGGCCTCACACGGTCACGCCCATGGTCCGGGCGGTCACCACCACCACTGACGTCGATGCTCGTCCCAGGTCCACATCCGAACGAGGCTGAACGCCTCGCCATCCTGCGTAGCTGCGGACTCCTCGATACGCAGGCCGAACAGCAGTTCGATGACCTAGTTGAACTCGCCGCCTCGATTGCGCAGGTGCCAATTGCTCTGATCGGCTTGGTCGACCAGGATCGGCAATGGTTCAAGGCGCGGCACGGCCTCGATGTTACCCAGACACCCCGCGACGTCGCCTTCTGTGCGCACGCAATCCTGTCGCCGGATCGCCCGCTGGTGGTCAACGACGCGGCCCAGGACCTTCGTTTTGCCGACAACCCCCTGTCCACCGGTGGTCCGCGGGTGGTTTTTTATGCCGGTATCCCGCTGTGCGCCGGACCGCAACGTCTGCCGCTGGGCACCCTCTGCGTCATCGACCACAGCGCGCGCACCTTGGCCCCAGAAGTGATCGAACGGCTCCAGATGCTCGCCCGTCACATCGAGGTGCTGATCGATGTACGGCTGCAGCGGCGCGAATTGGAAGATCGTCTCGTCGACATCCATCGCAAAGAAGCGTTCGTTCAGGCAACGATCAGCGCGATGGACGAGGGGCTGGTGGTTCAGCGCTGTTCCGATGCTGCGATCATCACCTGCAATGCCGCCGCCGAGCGCATTCTCGGCCTGACTGCGGCCCAGTTGCGCGGGCTGACCTCGATGGATCCCCGCTGGCGACCGATCCGGGCGGACGGCAGCGACCTTCCAGGCGCCGAGCATCCATCGGTAGTCGCAGCCCGGACCGGGGTCAGTGTACGCAATGTCGTCATGGGCGTTGGAGTGGGCGAGCACGATCGGCGCTGGATCCTGGTCCATGCCCAGCCGGTCGGCGGCGGCGATGGCAAGCACCCAGAACACACCGTCACCACCTTCACCGATATCACCAGCCTCCGGCAGAAGGAGGACGAGTTGATTAAGGCACTGAATGCCGCCGAAGCTGCCAACCGAGCCAAAGCCGACTTCCTCGCCACCATGAGCCATGAGATCCGCACACCGATGAATGGCGTCATCGGCATGACCGAACTCCTGCTCGATACGCCGCTGCAGGCAGAACAGCGCGACATGCTCGGCGCGATCCAGGACAGCGGCAAGGCCTTGTTGCTGATTCTGAACGATATTCTCGACTACTCCAAGATCGAAGCCGGTCGCATGGAACTGGAACTGGGCCCGGTCGACCCCCAGCGGGTGGTGCGGGACGTCATCACCATTCTAGCTCCACAGGCGGCCGGCAAAGACCTGTCGCTGACCATCGAGCGGGATCCCGACACACCGATGGCGGTATGCGCCGATGCCGGACGCCTGCGCCAAGTCATGTTCAATCTGGTGGGGAACGCGATCAAGTTCACCAGCACCGGTCGTGTCATCGTGCGCCTTGCAGCTGATCCGGGCGGTTGCCGCTTCTCAGTCGAAGATACCGGCATCGGCATCGCAGCTGCGGATCAGGAACGATTGTTCCAGCGCTTCAGCCAAGTCGACGCCTCGACCACCCGCCGCTATGGCGGGTCAGGTCTGGGGCTCGCCATCTGCCGTCATCTGGTTGAGGCCATGGCCGGCACCATCGGCCTAACCAGCACGCTCGGCTCCGGCAGCACCTTCAGCCTCGTCATCCCTGCGAGCGCCGAGCGAGACCCAGCGACAACGCGCATCAGTTCGGGCATAGTGCCGTCACTAGGGCGTCGACTACGCATTCTGGTTGCCGAGGACAATCCGATCAACCAACGGGTCGCCTCGGCCTTGTTGGGAATTCAAGGCCAGCAGGTCGAAATCGCGGCGAACGGCATCGACGCGGTGGCCGCCTGGCGGCGCGGCGGCATCGACCTGGTGTTCATGGATGTGCACATGCCCGAGATGGACGGCCTGGAAGCCGCCCGAGCCATCCGCCGGCATGAAGTGGAATCGTCTCTACCACGCACCCCGATCATTGCCCTGACCGCCTCAGCAATGTCCGAGGAACGGGCCGCATGCCTAGCCGCTGGTATGGACGACCTGATCGCCAAGCCAGTGACCGGCAGCGGACTGGCCGCAACCCTCGCCCAATGGGTCGCCTGAAACAGTCCAGAGAGATGGCTGCTAGTGCGCAGCAGCTGCCGCTGGGCGCTCCTTAGCCTTATCGGTAGCTTCGGCGTTCTTCTGACTCTGAACCTTGTCGGCACGCATCTCATCGATCGTCTTCGTATGGATGCGGGCAGCGCCGGCGTAGCCGGTCTTTGTGGCGATGGCTTTGCCACCAGCCAAGCGGGCCTGTGCCGCGGCGATGGCTAGTTCGTACTGCGGCAGCCACGTCTTGCC
>JBBQCI010000137.1:0-5817 GCA_038318565.1 Planctomycetota bacterium | reverse complement strand
CCACGCTACGACTCGCGTTACAGATCTCGATTTGTCAACCACCCCGCACTCGTCAGGTCTCGGCCTTTTCGCCTCAACCATCCCTCATGCGTGGGAGGAACAAGTTAACGGCCTTCCCCAATCGTCAAGAGGGCAGTTTTTCGAGGCGCGCTTTGATTGTATCCGCTTGCACGGAAGTCGCGTGCAAGTCATAGGTTATGTCGTTAGGATCCCATGCGATGATAGCCCTGTTCGCATTTTTGATCATGCGGCCTGGCCGCCCGCTGCTGGGCGTCCTGGCGTTGTCCGCTTTGCTCTCCATGCCTCTGCGATGCCTTGAAATCCCCAATGGAATTGCTGGTATTTCAAGCTTTTCCAACGACGAGCCCGGAGGCAGCGTGGTGATCATCGGTCAGGACGGAGCGGCCCTGACGCTGGCTGAATGCATCTCAGAGAAGGCGACAACCATCGCCATTGTGCTCAGCGGTGGCCGCCAACGGCTCGCCGCCATCGTCAAACGCGATCTAAGCTCCTCGGCCGTCTTGCTCATGATTCCAGACCTGCCGTCCGATATCCGCCCGCTGACGCTGGCGGACAGCCGACGCCTCCGCGTCCTCGACCAGGTGTGGACGGCCGGCAATGTTACAGGCGCGATCGCTCTCGATGGCGCTGCCGCCATTTCCCACGGCGTCGTCAGTGGACTGTACGAACTTCCCGAAGGCACACCTCTAGCTCGCGGTCGCAACGGTCGCATCCTCGCCTCATGGCGTGGCATGGCCATCGAGACCGATGCCGCGATCAACGACGGCAGTGAGGGCGGCGCTCTACTTGATGATGCTGGTCGCCTGATCGGACTGACCAGCCGGGCCCAAGCACGCGAACGAAGACTGCCATTGAGCGTTCCTCTTGCTCGAATCCTGGACGGCTTGGATCTACCACCCGCGCAAACCGCTCCCGTCGGCGGAGGCGAAGCCTGGCGGCTGTCGGTGTCGGCAGCCGTGCAATCGACCGCTTTAGTCTACATGCAACGTCTACACGGCCCAGGGAATCCAGACGGCGTACCGCGTCCGCCGCGTCTTGTCGACGAAGTTCCCGCGTCAGAGCGCGATCGCATGTCTCGCTGGTGGGAATTGCACTGGCAGCAACAGCAGGTGTTCTACACCGACCAACCAGTGACCGTGCTGTCCCTGGGCGAGGACTTGCTGCTGACCGCCGCCAGCAACCTGCATGGCGCTGCAGAGAATGGCCGGTTGTTGCTCCCTGCCGGAGCTCTTCCGTGCCGTGTGATCGGTCGCGATCTGCCCCTGGATCTCGCCCTGCTGAAGTCCGAACGTCCGCATGGTCTGCCGGCAGCACGGTTCGCTACCGCACCGCCCAGCCTAGGTGCGAGCGTGGCCCTACTCGGCCGTCATCGTGAAGATGCAGGCTGGACGGCCACCCTCGGCACCATCTCGGCCACAGAACGCCGACGGATCCAGTCACGGCTTGCCTTCCTGCAGACCGATGCGCGGGCGAATTACGGCTCGCTTGGAGGTCCATTGATTGATCGAGATGGCGCGGTCGTCGGCCTGTGCGTTCTGCTGAATCCTGCCGAGTCCTGGCTAATCAACTCAGGCATATCGTTAGCCGTCGACGCGGCCCGCATTGGCACTGCTCTGCCAGCCATGCGGGACGGCAAAACCACTGAAAAACCGTCGATTCTCGGCCTTGGCGTGGTGCTGCGGCGTCGTAGCGACAAATTGGTCATCGAGAGGGTAAGCCCAGGCACCGGCGCTGCTCAGGCCGGTCTGCAAACAGGTGATGAGTTGCAGACCGTCGCAGGCGCACGGGCAACCAGCCCGGATGCGATAGCCCGCGTCTTGTTGCGTCACAAGCCTGGCGACCGCGTCACTGTCGTACTGCGCCGGGCCGACAAAGAGATCTCTATCGAGGTCGAACTGACCGAATTCACGCCATGATCCGCTGCAGCCTGATGCTGATGCTCACCATCATGTCGGCCGCAACGGCCGACGATCCGGCTACCCGAGCTGTAGCCAGCTATGTATTCGTCGGTGGTGGCAGTGGTGTGGTAATCGATCCCAGCGGTCTTGTGCTAACCAACAATCACGTCATCGCCGGCGAGGATGAATTAACTGTTCGCTGGTCCGACGGCGTATCATCCCCGGCCCGTGTCCTGGGCATCGATCCGGTCGGCGACCTCGCCCTACTGTCCGCTCCTCGACCCGACGGTCCGGCGGCGGCAGCGGCAGAGATGGGCACCGCCGCAGATCTGGTGCCAGGCGCAGCCGTGTTAGCGGTGGGCAACCCCTTCGGCCTCGGCGATCTGGACGATGTGCCCACCTTGACTCGTGGTGTGCTTGGGAGCGGCCGACTGGTGCGCGGTGACTATGCCGACTGCGTACAGGTCGATGCCCCGGTTAATCCTGGCAACAGCGGCGGTCCGTTGTTCTCGGCATCCGGCAAACTACTTGGCATCAATGGCCAGATCCGTTCACGCACGGGCTTCCGCATCAACAGCGGCATCGGCCTCGCCATCGCTTGTACCCAGATTACGGATTTCCTCCCGTTATTGCGTGACGCCGAGGGCGGCTTCGTCCACCATGCCGCCAGGCCTGAAGGCCTTGAACTGAGCAACGGGCCGCGCGGCCCGACCGTCCACGCCCCTGGCGCTTCGGGCCTGCAGATCGGCGATATCCTGCTCTCGGTCGCAGGGCGCCCGGCCGCCAGCGCCGAACAGGCGTACGGTTGCATCCAGGCCCTGGCCTGGCGCGATGGCCTGCTCGTGCAAATGACCCTGCAGCGTGGCGAACAGAGCCTGACGGTGCAGATACCTGCACAGCGCGGCGTCATTCCTGGCCGACCCTATTACGGCTGGGTCATCGCCGAGCGCGCCGATCGAGTCCAGATCGCCGGCATCGATCCCGACTCTCCTGCCCAGTTGGCTGGTCTGCGTCGTGGTGACGTGCTGACCGCAGTTGACGGCAAACCCCTGACCAAGCGCATCGACCTGCTGCGCGCCCTCATCCGCACCGGGCCCGGCGACCGGCTGCGCATCACCAGACATGCCCCCGACGGTAGCGATCAGGAGGTCACGCTGATTGTGCGCGCCCTCGACTGAGCTTGCGCCCGCTGCACGCGGCCCAACCTCAAGCGTATGATCCGTGGCATGCGCGCTTCCGATGCAGCTGAGATTCGCCGCCGCACCGGCGACGACATGCGGCTCCTTCTGCGCATCGGCGCCCTGCTGGAAGCCAAGCTCTCCTTCACCGAACTCGCCCTGGAGCGCCTGCTCGACGATGACGTCGGCCGAAAGCTCTTGGCCGACCGCCGGCTGTCGACTGCCTTTATTGAAGCCGCTGCCAACGCTGGCGTGGACGATCTCGTTCTGCTCGACGAGACGACCGGAGCAGAGGTCGGCTGGCGCACCGTCGCCCTCGCCGACGAAGTCGGCAACCCCCTGTCACAAACAGTTTCCGCAGAACCAGCGCCTGAAGGGCTTCAGGCGCTGGTCGGACAGTTGTCGCCAGCCCTACGCGGACCAGTCGAGGGCTTGATGCAGGCGCGTGAGACCGACCAGCGTGCAGCTGCTCTTGAACGCCTGCGCTATGCCGCACCTCCGCTTGCCGTGGTCGGCGAGCTGATGCCTTTGCTGCTGTCGGACGGAGCCGAACTGGTGCGCGAGCGCGCGGTCGCCCTGGTCGTCGCGGCAGGTGGTCACACCCTGGTAGTCGAACTGGTACGCGCGATGCAGCGACGCGACGATGCGACGCTCGCTCGGCTCGCTGGGGCAGTTACCGCACTGCCCCCCGAACAACAGGATCTGGCCATTTCGGCTGCAGCTGCCCACATCGCCCGGGGCGAGGCGAGCCAGGGCCTGATCGATGTGATGTCGGCCATGGCTCCAAGCCTGGCCACCCACCGTGCCCTGGACCGTATGCTCGAACGCCTGCTGCCCACCGCGTTCGCTCTCGTCGATATGGTGCGCAACCTGCAGCTCGCCGATCCCGTACTCATTGATGCGGTTCTGCGCCGCAGTCTGGGCTACGGTCCAGAGCAGGATGCCCGCGTCATCATCCTGCTTGCCTCACCACGCGCGGCCGGTGATGCCGCCCTTCTGGATCGCGGCATAGCACTGTTGCTTGAGATCGGTGACGAGCCGCGCAGCCGCATGCCCCTCGCCGCCGCCTTGCGCCGCCTGGATCGCGACCAGAGCCTGGCCCGTCGGCTGGCAGCATGCGGCATGCGCATCTGCCAGGCCCACGACACCAGTGTCCACTGGCTGCTCGCCGAGCTGTGCCGGGACAACGCCGTCGACGCCGATAGTGCACGCGAGCTCGCCACCACCTTGCGGCATCTGCTGCGCGAGGCACCCGGACCACACCTCATTACGGCCCTCGAACAACAGCTCCCCGTGCTGTTACCGTGTCCTGACACCGAACGTGCTGCGCTGGTCGATCCGTTGATTGAGATCAGCGCGCGCTTCCGCGCCGAGCGCACCACCGACCTGGTGACCACCGCGCTGATCGGCATCGGCGCCCTCGCCCTGCCTGGCGTATGGGACTCGCTGGAAAACCACCCGATGGAACACGTCCGACTCCACCTAGCGGCGCTGGTGCCCGAGCTTATTGCCCGTGACCCGCAGCTCGGTGAGGCCGCCGTACGTCGCCTGCTCAGTGGACTGAACCGGGCCGAACAGGCCAGCGAGCGTGGCGCCCTGATCGCCGCCGCCGCGCGCATTCTCGCCGAAGGTCCCGTATCGGCCGATGTTCCGCTGACCCTTTCTGTCGATGCTGCAGCCAGTGGACTCGGCCGTCATGCCTACGAAGCACTCGGTCATCTCGCAGGCGCCGCGGGCTGCACGCCCGAGCGTCGCGCGGCGATCGTCGAACAGTTGCTGATGGAGGCCTGTGCCGAACTTCCCGATACGCCAACGCCGACCACTACCGATGGAGCCACCGGCGAAGTGACGTTCCAGCTCGACGAACGCCTGTCGGCGCATACCGAGAACGTCCCACGCATCATCATCGCCCTGACCCGCATCGGCCGCTCGTTGAACTGCCAGCCCGAACTACTGCGCCGGCTGGTCGAGCGCCTAGTCGCGCAGTGGAAGCTGGTCGCATCCTGGCGCCTGATCTGGGGACCAGGCAATGTCCACGCGCTCGCCCATGCGCTTGCGCTGCTGGCAAGCGACGCCTCCTTCCCTGGTCCATTGCGCGTCCGCGTCGTCGAGGCGCTGACACCGCAGGTCGGACAGATCCCGGTCGCCCGCGCCCTCGCCCGCATACTGACGGTCGGAGAAGGCCCATACCTGGCCCGTCTGGCCGGACGCGCCGCCGAAGACCTGGTCAAACTGGCTGCGCGTGGCAATGAATTCGCCGAGGATGAATTAGAGGATCTGACCGAAGTGCTGGCCGATTTCCTCGCCGTGCCCTCGCTCGGACCGGACGCGGACTCGGTACGACGCCGCTTGGTCGGAGTCATCTCGACCCTGCGCGACCACGCCACCAGCCGGGCACGCGCCCGACTTCGTTATCTGTGCGGTGAGCTGCCACCTGAGTTGTCCGCCCGCCTTGACTGGGCCTGAGCACGGGCGCCGGGTCGGCGTCTCAGTCCTTGCTGCGTGTCAGCCACGGATGCTTGTTGGCGGCATTGACTTCGGCCAAGTCCGCGATCGACACCCCCTGCACATGGCCGTCAGGCTCATCTTCTACACCTGGCTTCCGTCGCTTCAGTAGTGGCAAGTGCTTATAGCGACACCGCCCCTGTGGTGCCAGGAAATCCAGGATGGGTGGTTGTGTGATCAGCGCAGGCGGATGACCGGCGGTAGGGCGACTCCAG
>JBBQCI010000136.1:0-6206 GCA_038318565.1 Planctomycetota bacterium | reverse complement strand
GCCGCGATAGAGCCGTGCTCGCTGTGTGGTCCTGGGCGGCACGCGCCCAGCGAGCCGGGGGACATCGTGGTCCCGATCGGCGAACGTCAGTGAGCCGTGTCCGGCGGTCCAGGGCGCAGCCCGGTCGGGGGTCCGAGGGGGGTCGAGCCCCCCTCGAAGCCAAAAACTAATACCGGTAGTGCTCGGCCTTGAACGGGCCTTCGACCGGCACGCTCAGGTACTGCGATTGCTTCTTGCTCAGCTTGGTCAGCTTGGCGCCGAGCTGATCGAGGTGCAGACGGGCGACCTCTTCATCGAGGTACTTGGGCAGCCGGTAGACCTTCTTCTCGAGCTGCTTGTTGCCCCACAGTTCGAGCTGGGCGAGGGTCTGGTTCGAGAAGCTGTTCGACATGACGAATGACGGGTGGCCGGAAGCGCAGCCGAGATTCACCAAACGGCCCTTGGCCAGGACGATGATCCGCTTGCCATCTGGCCAGATCACGTGGTCGACCTGCGGCTTGATCTCTTCCCACTGCAGATTGCCGAGAGCGGCGATCTGGATCTCGGAATCGAAGTGGCCGATGTTGCAGACGATGGCGTTGTGCTTCATCGTGTCCATGTGGGCGCGAGTGATCACATCACAGTTGCCGGTGGTGGTCACGAAGATGTCACCGCGCGCGGCGACATCTTCGAGCGTGACGACCTGGAAGCCTTCCATGCAGGCCTGCAGGGCGCAGATCGGATCGATCTCGGTGATGAAGACGGTCGCACCCTGGCCACGCAGCGCCTGGGCGCAGCCCTTGCCGACATCGCCGTAGCCGCAGACCACGGCCTTCTTGCCGCTGATCATCACGCCGGTGGCCTGTTTGATGCCATCGACCAGTGATTCACGGCAGCCGTAGAGGTTGTCGAACTTCGACTTGGTGACGCTGTCGTTGACGTTGATGGCGGCGAAGCGCAGGGTGCCCTTTTTCTCCATCTCAAGCAGACGATGCACGCCGGTGGTCGTCTCTTCGCTGACACCGACGATGTGCTTCGCCATGCGCGAATACCAGGTCGGATCGACCTTCAACTTGGCCTTGATCGCGGCGAGCAGGATGCCCTCCTCTTCGCTGCCCGGCTTCTTGTTGAGGATCTTCGGATCCTTCTCGGCATCCTGACCGAGGTGCATCAGCAGCGTCGCATCGCCGCCGTCATCGAGGATCAAGGTCGGACCCTGATTGCCAAATTCAAAGATGCGATGGGTGTAGTCCCAGTACTCGGTCAGCGATTCGCCCTTCTTGGCGAACACCGGTACGCCGGTTGCGGCGATGGCGGCAGCGGCCTGGTCCTGGGTACTGTAGATGTTGCACGAGGCCCAGCGGACTTCGGCGCCGAGCGCGGTCAGCGTCTCGATCAGCACGGCGGTCTGCAGGGTCATGTGCAGGCTGCCGGTGATGCGCGCGCCCTTCAGCGGCTTGCTCTTGGCATGCTTGCGGCGGATGGCCATCAGGCCGGGCATCTCGTGCTCGGCGATGGCGATCTCGCGACGGCCCCAGGCGGCCTTCGACGGGTCGGCGATAATGGATTCGGAGAGCTTGGCGGCAGACTTCATGGGTTGCTCCATCGGTGTATGATGATGGAACGATATAGCATCAGCCTCGACCACGCAAGACCCGGCAGGTCTATCCTTTCATCCGTGTGGAGGCCTGCTGTCATCACGGCATGCGCTCAATTGGCCCCACGCTCGTCGTCTCCCTTTTTCTCCTGGCTGGCTGTGCCACGCGCGAACCGCTGGCGCGCACCGCCATCACCGTCGAACTCGACAAGGCGACCTACAAGACCCTGGTTGAACGCGCCGGCAGTTCCTCGGTCGGGGTCGGGGCCGGCGCCGGCGCCAGCTTTGGCAGCGGCGGCTCGCGTTCGGTTGGACTCGGCATCGGCGTCAGCTTCCAATTGACCAACGAAGTCCGCTTGGTCGGCGCCGATGCCGACAACCTCAACCGGTCCTCGTTCGACCTCGGCCTGCGCTGGGGCGCAAACACCCTCGACGCACCCATCTACCACAAACGCATTGCCGTCCTGTTGGTCGGCAGCGGACCCAGCGGCCGGATCAGCCGGCAAGTCGGCGAACTGACGGTCGGCAGCCTGGCACCTGGCGGCTACACCCTGCAGATCACCGATGCAGACCAGCCACTGGCGCTGCGAGCGCAATAAATGCGCATCGCTGCGATCTTCTTTCTCACCTATTTGAAGCGCCGGCTCGCTTACCGTGGCGATCTGTTCGTGCAGATGCTCGACGAGTTGCTGCGCGGTGGAGTCGCTCTGGCGATGCTATCGATCTACACCAGCAAGACCGAGTCGTTGGCCGGCTGGAGCGCCAGCCAGCTGCTTTTCGTGCTCGGTTTTTCGCTGGTGCCCATCTCGTTTTTCCACTGCCTGTGCTCGAACCTCTATCAGCTGAATTCCCGCTATGTCATCGAGGGCAACCTCGACCGCGTGCTGTTGCGGCCGTATCCGGTGTTCCTGCAGATCTGCTTCGACCGTCTGGCGATTGAGGATCTCTCGGGCGCGCTGCTCGGCTGCATCCTCATGGCGGTCGCGGCGGCGCGCATCCCCGGCTTTGAGTTCGGCCTGCTGCATCTGGGCATGCTGGTGGTGATGTTGTTGTCGGCGACCGTGGTGGTGGTGGCCGTGTTCATGGCCTTCGCCGCCACCGGCTTCTGGTTCGAGGACCGCGTCGGCATGGTCCCGCCGGTTTACAACCTGATGGAGTTCGGCCGCTGGCCGGTCGAGCTGTACGCCCCGTGGCTGAAACTGCTGATCACCTGCCTGATCCCCTTCTCGTTCACCGGCTTCCTGCCAGCTTCGGTCTTCATCGGCGGGCCGCTGTGGCCACTGTACGTCTGTCCAGCTGTGGCAATCGCCACCCTGCTGGTCGCCAACCTCGTATGGCGCATGGGATTGGCCCGCTACAACTCTGCCGGAAGTTGAACTGAACCTGGCCGCCAGCGGGCCGTTTATCCCAGTTCAGACCGGAGTTTCGCCATGGCCGATGCCACCCCCGACCTGCCCCAGCCGAAGCCCAAGCGAGGGAAACCCTGGGGATATCTGGTCTTCGCGGTGATCATCCTCGGCGTGTTCGGCGTATTCATCGCCGCACCCGACTTGCCGCGCAACCTGCTGGGCGGCGCTCCGGCCAAGCCAGATGGCCTGGGCGATGCCCCGGCCAAGGCCGGCAATGTCAACGGCGGCGAACTCGACGAACGCGCCCTCGCCAACGAGATGGCCGATCTCGGCACTATTCGCACCCAGACGCCGCCGACCGTGGTGGCAGTCAAGCCGACTGAGCCGACCAAGCCGACTAAGCCGGTCGTCGCTGCCGACGAGGCCAAGGCAACCCAGTTTTTGACCGAAGCCGAATCCGCGTACCAGGCGATGGATTGGGACAAAGCCGAGAGCGCCGCCCGCCGCGCCGGCGCAGCCGCCAGCGTTCCCCGCACCAAGGCGCGCGCTGCCGACATCGAGACCGGCGCCCCCCTGCTGAAGTCCCTATTCAAGGATCTTGGCGATCGCGACGAACTGAGCCGCAACTTCGAAACCCACCCCTCGCTAATCCGCCTGGTCAAGAGTAACGGCGAGACCCTGGCCGTACCGATCACCCAGATGGAGCCACCCTACAACCCGGTGGCCGACAATCCGGTCGCCTGGATCCAGGCCCAGGCCAAAACCGGCAAGGTGATGTTGCTGATCAAAGGTGCCAAGCAATTCACCCCTGCCTTGATGGACGTTGAAGGCTACGAGATCCTCGCCGCCGACCAAGCCGCGACCCGCGCTGGCGCCCAGCAGGCCCTGTCAGGCCGCGTCATCCGGGTGCAGTCCGACAAGGCCGCCGCCCGTGACGCCTTCGCCTGGTACGAACTGGGCAAGTTCGCCTACCGCAACCGCATTGACGACCAAGTGGTGAAGCATCTCGACATGGCGATCGGCTTGGATCCATCCCTCGCCAAGAGCGTGCGCGAAGCCAACGCCGGCATCCTGTTCGGCTCGATGGTCGCCCACATGAAGAATGGCAACAAACAGCAGGCCGCCGCCTTCATGACCTCGATCGAACGCCGCTACAAGGACACCGACTCGGCCAAGCAGGCACGCCTGTTCTATGAAGGCAAGCAGGCTGAACTGATCGCCGCCGCGCGCGAAGCCGAACGCAAACAGAAGGAAGAGGTCGAAGCCCGCCGCGCTGCGCTACTGGCAGCCGCGAAGAAGAAGGGCGACAACGAGGGAGCCAAGCGGCTAGAGGAGGCCGCCAGGGCCGAAGAAGAGGAGAACGCCGCGGCCGCCGCCGACGTGCCCGTTGATGGCGCGATCGCGTCAGCCCGCAACTTGCGTGACCAGGGCGCCAAGCTGCTCGGCGAAGCCATGGGCATGCCCGCCACCGACGCCCGCAACCACAAGTACGCCGAAGCTGCGACCATCCTGACCAAGGCCAAGGCAGCCTTCGCATCCTACTGCGAAAAGCATGCCGGCGACTCGTCAGCCGAAGCCGAAATGGTCGAGACCAGCCAGATGCTGTTCAGCGCGAAGAAGAACAAAACGCTGTAGCCCGACACGGAGCGTGGCCAGCCTGGGGGAGCGAGCTAATAGCCCAGCTCACTGAGGTTCACCGATCAGGACGAAGCTGTCGAATGAAGCCCATAGCTCGCGCGCCAAACGCACTCCGGCGCTCGCGTGCGCACGCAAACAACGCAAAACACGAGACGTCTTAAACAACGTTCTCCCACTGCCCGACCGCCTTGCATGATGGGCAGGGCGGGCAGTCCTTCTGCTTGTTCAGATGCTTAGCGGTTTCGCCTTGCCGCAGATGGATCGACAAGACGTAGTTGATCCACGTCCGGATGTCGGACATCAGTTTCAGATCCTTGTGATCTTCACCGGTGATCTTCAGTCCACAGGACGTGCAGCGGATGGCAGTCATGGGTTATGATGTGATGCCAGGCATCAACCCGCCATGAACACGTCATGAAGGTGTCCTCATGAATGACGCCGTGCCAGGATGTCCTGCCAAACCGCCGACCAGCGTGCCGCGATCGCCTCCCATGACAGATCGGCCATGCGCAGTCGGGCAGCCGTCGCCACAGCCTGCCTACGGGCCGGATCACGACCGAGTGCAACTACATCCGCGATGAATCCCAACGGATCGTCCGGATCGCTCAGCAGCGAAGCTTCAGGACCCAGGATCTCGGCAGCCGCTCCGCACCGTGCCGCGACCACAGCTACCCCAGCAGCAGCGGCTTCGAGGCTGGCGTTGCCGAACGGTTCCTCGGGACTGGAAAAGGCGAACACATCGCAGGACGCGACAGCTGCCGCCAAGGCCGGACCGTGCATCGGCCCCAGGAACCGCGCCCACGGCATGAGGCGTCGTAGCATGGGCTCCTCGCTGCCCTCGCCAATCAACACGACCTGGGCCGAGGGAACGGCGTGCCGCAGCGCCTCGGCGGCGATGACAAAACGGTCGAGCCGCTTGATCGGTATCATGCGCCCAAACGACAGCAGGACCGGTTCGTCTGCCTGGACGCCCCAGGTACAGCGCATGGCAGGATCGCGGTAACGCGGATGAAAGCGCTCGCCATCGACTCCACGCGGCAGATATACGGCCTGAGAGATGCCGTGGCCATGGAGGTTGCCCAGCCCCTGGAGGGTCTCGGTGAACACGGCATCGCACACGGCGAAGGCCTGGCAGACCAACGCCAGCACTCTGGGCCGCTGGGCGGTTGGCAGGTGGAGATGGATATGGTGGAAGTCTCCGGTCACGGCGATCCCGGCCGCCCGGGCCGCCTGCATGACGCCAGCACCCGCTGGATCCGGATATTCGACATGAACGACATTTGGCCGCCAATCGGCCCAGGAACGTTGCACGCTGGCGACAGAAGCCGCGACATGGGCCCGCACCGCCGCTGGATTCGTCGGTGGCGGAACGTGTGGCAGCTCCGCGGTGTGTACGTCCCAGCCGATCGCGCCCAATCTCGGTATCAGACTGGTCATAACATTTCTGGTGCCACTAAAAGAACCTGACAGCGGCGGCAGCACCATCAGGGCGCGCCGCCCGTGTACTTGAACAGGCACAGGTTCAGTCATGGATGCTCCTTGCTGTTTGGGCGCTATCGCCATCAATCCCCGCGTCCCCCAGGCAAGGATAACACTGTGGCTCAGCGCAACCGTCTCACCCACTTGGTTCCCGCTCTGCTCGT
>JBBQCI010000135.1:0-6211 GCA_038318565.1 Planctomycetota bacterium | reverse complement strand
CCCGCTCGACACGCCGCGCTCACGCGCGGCGATTCGGGGTGGCGAACGTGCACGTTCCAGTCTCGCTGGGCGCTTGTGGCTCTTCCACACGGCAGGCACCATGTCGACCGCCACGCGCTTCGGCGCTCGCTCCACGAGCGGTTTCGCGGACGTACTGCGAATAGTTACGGTTTTCGACGACTTTCCCACCATTCCAGGCGTTTGCGGATCTCTTTCTCGAAGCCGAAGTGGCCGGGGTCGTAGAATGTTCGGCCGGCGAGTTCGTCGGGCAGGCAGCGCTGGCCGGCGAAGTGCTCCGGCGTGTCGTGGTCGTAGACGTAGCCGCCGCCGTAGCCGAGGTCCTTCATCAGGCCGGTCGGGGCGTTCCGGAGGAACATTGGCACGGCGGCGCCCGGACGTTCGCGGACTGCAGCAGCGGCGGCGAAATAGCCCTTGGTGGCGTTTGATTTAGGGGCGGTGGCACAATAGATAACCGCCTGCGACAGCGGATAAATGGCTTCGGGCATGCCGATCGCCGCTGCCGCCTGATGGGCCGACATACAGACCGTCAACGCCTGCGGATCAGCCAGACCGACATCCTCGCAGGCGAAGATGACGATGCGACGGGCGACAAACACCGGGTCCTCGCCGGATTCCAGCTGGCGCGCGAGATAATACAGCGCCGCCTGGACATCGCTGGCGCGCATGCTTTTGATGAAGGCGCTGGCGACATCGTAATGCGCTTCGCCAGCCCGGTCATGATCGGCACTGGGATTCTGCGCTACCTGGGCGACGGTCGCAGCCGTGACGGCGCCGGCATCAAGGGCTCGGGCTGCCTCCAGCATCATAAGCATGCGTCGACCATCGCCGCTGCACAGGCGCGCCAGCAGATCGCGCGCCGCCGGTTCGACCTCCAGACCGGGCAGGCCTTCGGGATGACTGCCGACCCGCGCGATCAAGGCATCGATGGCCCCGGCGTCGAGGGCATTGAGCGCGAAGACCCGGACCCGCGACACCAGCGCCTTATTCAGCGCAAAGCTGGGGTTTTCCGTGGTTGCTCCGACCAAGGTGACGGTTCCGGCTTCGACATGCGGCAGCAGCGCATCCTGCTGGCCCTTGTTGAAGCGGTGCAGCTCATCAACAAAAAGCAGCGTACCCTGGCCGATTTCCCGACATTTGCGGGCTTCGTCGAGGGCGGCGCGCAGTTCGGGCACGCCGCTGAGCACGGCGCTGAACGGGGTGAATCGCAAGGACAGCGCCTGGGCCAGTAGGCGCGCGATGGTCGTCTTGCCGCAACCTGGCGGCCCCCACAGGACCAACGACGGCAGGGCCCCGGCAGCGATCAGGCGGGTGATGATGCCGTGATTTCCCAGCACGTGGTCCTGGCCGACAACGTCAGCGAGGCTGTGCGGGCGCATGCGCTCGGGAAGCGGGGCGCGCGGACTGGAACCTGACTGGGAGCTGGGATGGGGCACCCCTGCATCAGAGTGACGCCCAGAAAAAGGAAACCGGCCGCGGGAAACCCCGCGGCCGGTTCGGTTGATCATGCTGGCTTGGAAGACTTGGCTTCCCGCCAGCAACGTCAAGATGTCAGCGCTTGGCGGCGCCAGCCGTGGCGAAGCAGCCCTTTTCGGCGATCACGACCTTGGCCTTGGAATCAACATCGGCGGTGGTGACCAGCCAGCCGGTGACCTTCTGGCCCGGGTAGCGCTGCTGCAACTTGTCGCGCATGTCGAGGAAGCTCTCGCCATCCTTGACGCTCAACTTGCCGTCCTTGCGCTTGATGTCGACGAACCAGACATCCTTGCGACCACGGGCGATGACGATGCGACCAAGACCCTCAAGGCCGTAATTCTTAACCGGAACCGCTTCGACGCTCTGGAACACAGGGAGACGGGTCTCCAGTTCGCGATCGACGACATCGCCGGGAAGAGGGTGGCCAGCCTTGAGCAGGCGGATGATGGCTTCCTCGGTGGCCTTGATGGCTACGCGCATGGGGGATCCTTGAGTGGGGGGTTGCAAAGGAGCGGAAGGAGCGATGGTGAGCCGGTCGCTCGGGCACCGCTCCGCTTTATTTTCGTGCGAGAGAAGGCTATCCGCTTTTTTGCAAAATTCAAGCCGCCAAACCATGCGGCTTATGCATAGCGCGTGTACGATTGGCACACGCCTTGCCAGTTAAGCCAATATTCGGGTCATCCTGACCCGTTACCCGAGGCGACATGAGCACCAAAACCCCTTCGTCCGATCACAAAGACGCCGAAGTCGTCGTCGAAGCCCCCACCACGGGCAGCCTTGTCCGGGCTGACGAGGTCATTCCAACCCGGTTGGTGGCTCTGCCGCTCAATCAGCGACCAGTCTACCCCACCATGATGCTACCTTTGGTCGTTCCGACCGGTCGCCTGGCCGACGCGGCCAGATATGCGCTCAGCCAACACCATGGCTGGGTCGGGTTCTTCATGACCCACGAACCTGTCGAAGAAAGTAGCGCCTTCACCGGTCCCAGCCTGCACCGCTTCGGTTGCGCTGCCAGGATCGTGAAGCACCACGACGTCGAAGGCGGCGGCCTGCAGGTCATCATCCAGGTGGTCAGCCGTTGGCGTACCATCGAGGTCGAGCGCGACGACCAGTTGGTCGTCGTGCGTGGCGAGGCGGTGCGCACCTCTGTCGACCCAGGCGATCAGCAAGTTCGTGCCCTGGCCATGGCGATCGTCGGCCAGCTACGCGAACTGGTCTCCCACAACCCGGTCTACGGGGAGGAGATCAAGATGGTGCTGGCCAATTTCAACAACATCGATGGCCCCAGCCGCCTGGCTGACATCGCCGCCAGCCTAACCACCGCCAAGCGCGACGACTTACAAGATATCCTTGAGACGATCGAGATTGTTCCGCGGATGGAGCGCGTCGTCGCCCTGCTGACCCGTGAGGACCAGCTGTCCCAGCTGAAGAGCAAGATCCAGAAGCAGATCGAAGACAAGGTCAGCGATCACCAGCGCACCTTCTTCCTCAACGAGCAGCTCAAGGCGATCAAGAAGGAGCTGGGTCTGGAAAGCGATGACAAGACGCTCGACGTCAAACGCTTCCGCGAGGCGTTAGACAAGCGCGGAGCGGCGGTACCGGCGGAAGTGCGCCAGGTCGCCGAAGACGAACTAAAGAAGATGTCTTTGCTCGATCCGGCAAGCAGCGAATACAACGTCGTGCGCTCCCGGTTGGAATGGCTGACCGACCTGCCCTGGGGCGTGAAGAGCGACGATCAGCTCGACACCGCCAAATTACGCAAGGGACTCGATGCGGATCATTTTGGCCTGGAGGACGTCAAGGAACGCATCGTCGAGTTCGTCGCCGTACGTAAATTGAAGGAGGACCGCTCCGGCGGGATCATCACCCTGGTCGGCCCGCCGGGAACCGGCAAAACCTCGGTCGGCGCGTCTATCGCACGGCACTTGGGCCGGAAGTTCTTCCGCTTTTCGCTTGGCGGCATGCGCGACGAGGCCGAGATCAAGGGCCACCGCCGCACCTATATCGGCGCCCTGCCCGGCAAAATCGTGCAGGCCCTGAAGCGCTGTGGTTCGATGAATCCGGTCATCCTGCTCGATGAGGTCGACAAGCTCGCACACGGCCATCAAGGTGATCCGGCTAGTGCGCTGCTGGAGGTCCTCGACCCGGAACAGAACAAAGACTTCCTTGATCATTACCTCGACGTGCGGGTCGATCTGTCCCAGGTGCTGTTCATCTGCACCGCCAATGATCTGGGCGGCATCCCCGAGCCGCTGCGCGATCGAATGGAGATCATCCGCCTGGCGGGCTATGTTGAGGCGGAAAAAATCGCCATCGGCCGCGACCACCTAGTGCCCAAGCAGGTTGCGGCGCATGGCCTGACCAGCAAAGATCTGACGATCAGCGTGCCTGCTCTGCGCACGTTGGTACGCGACCACGCCCGCGAAGCCGGAGTTCGCCAGCTGGAACAACTGCTGGCCAAGGTGTGCCGGAAGATCGCAACTGCCAAGGCCGCACGGCCGGCCGGCCGGAAATCGTATCGGCCAACCGCAATCACGCCTTCGAATCTGGCCGACTATCTGGGCAAGCCGCTGATGCGTGATGACGAACTGCTCGCCCATCCCCGGCCCGGCGTGGTCACTGGCCTGGCGTGGACGGCAATGGGTGGCGCGACCTTGGAGATCGAAGCGGTAGCGGTACCGGCCGATAAGGGATCGCTGACCTTGACCGGTCAACTGGGCGACGTGATGAAGGAATCCGCGACCCTGGCACGCACCTATCTGATGGCCAATGCAGCCAAGCTTGGCCTGCACGACCAGCGGGCCCGCTTCTTCGACACGCATACCGTGCACGTCCACGTCCCGGCTGGCGCAACCCCGAAGGACGGCCCGAGCGCCGGCGTGACCATCGCCAGCGCCATGCTCTCGTTAGCCCTGGGAAAGGCGCCGCGCCGGCGGCTGGGCATGACCGGCGAGTTGACCCTGACCGGCCGGGTCTATCCGATCGGTGGTGTGCGCGAAAAGCTGGTCGCGGCCAAGCGATCCGGGCTGACCCGCGTGCTGCTGCCAGCTGCCAATGAGCGCGACTATGCCGAGCTGCCCAAGCTGGTCACCGATGGCATCGAGGTGAAGTTCGTATCGACCTTGGATGAAGTTCTGCGCGAGGCGGGATTGGCCTGAGGCGATCCAGGAAGGATTGACCCGTGCGATGGGACTGGACCATACCGCGCCATGTCCACCACCGACCTGACCTTCGCCTCCCGTGATGCGCATCGCGCCTGGCTGGCCGGGCAGGCGCGCCTGCCCGGCGGCTTCCGGGTCGGCGTGACGCGGTTCGCATTCACCCCGGCCGAGGCTCCAAAGCCGTCAAAAATGGCGATCACGGTGATCGCGGCGGACCAGCCGTCGAAGGCATTCGCGGCGATGTTCACGAAAAACGCCTTCCCCGGTGCGCCGGTCATCGTCGGGCGCGGCCGACTGGCCCAGCCAGCTCTTGGCGCGATCGTGATCAACAACAAGATCTCGAATGTGTGCGCCCCCGGCGGCGTCGCCGACAGCGAAACGTTGTGCACTGAGGCTGGCCGGCTGCTGGGCATTCCGGCGACGGCGGTGCTACCTTCCTCGACCGGCGTCATTGGCTGGAAGCTGCCGGTGTCCCAGATGCTGCCGGAGCTGCCAGCCGCGGTCTCCGCCCTCTCTGACACCAACGGCATCCTGCCCGCCGCCGAAGGCATCTGCACCACTGATCTCTACCCGAAGATCCGTCGTGCCGACCTGCCGCAGGGCAGCATCGTCGGCATCGCCAAGGGCGCCGGCATGATTGAGCCGAACCTGGCAACCATGCTGGTCTACATCCTGACCGACCTTGATGTCTCGCGCGACGACCTGCGCGCCGCACTGGCGGAAGCGGTTGGCGCGACCTTCAACCGCATGACCATCGACAGCGACACCTCGACCAGCGACACCGTGGTGGCGTGGAGCAGTGGTGTCGGCGGCAAGCCCGATCCGGCGGCCTTCCGCGCTGCGTTGCGCCAGGTCTGCGCCGATCTCACCGAGGATGTCGTGCGCAACGGCGAGGGTGTGCACCACGTCATGCGCGTGCGCGTCTCTGGTGCTCCGGATGCCGCCACGGCGGTCTCCATCGGCAAGAGCATCGCCAACAGCCCACTGTTCCAGTGCGCGGTGTGCGGCAATGACCCCAACGTCGGCCGACTGGTCTGCGCCATCGGCAAAGAGGCCGGAGCGCGCTTTCCAGACCTCGATCTCTCGCGACTGCGCCTGGCGGTCGGTGGTATCGAAGTGTTCAGCGACGGCGCCTTCCGACTCGACCGCGAGAAGGAACAGGCGGTCACGGCACACCTGAAGTCGGCCGAACTCTACGCCAGCGTGCCACCGTCGGACGGTCTGACCTTCCGTCCGCCGGTGTCGTGGCCACCGCACGAACGGAGCGTCGTGATCGATGTTGAGATCTACAACGGCACGATCAGCGCCGAGGTGCTCGGCGCTGATCGGACGCACGAATATATTAGCGAGAACGCTGATTACCGGAGCTAGTTAGCTCGGGGCTTCGCCCCCGCGGCCCTTTGGGCCTGCCCCCACGGGCTGGTAAGAGCTAAATCGTCGCCGCTGGCCTTTCTGGTAGGCATACCGGGAGGGGTGACCAGGGTGGCACTCGCTGACGGATAGCACGCCTTCGGGCAAGGGGCTCGACCCCGTACAAAGATCGTGCCTCCTGCGGT
>JBBQCI010000134.1:0-6336 GCA_038318565.1 Planctomycetota bacterium | reverse complement strand
TCAGTCTCGCAGCGGAGGTGCCGAAACGCGGACGAAGCACACGGTCTTGCTTCGAGGACTGCTGATGTGCGCGCCTTGCGGTTGCAAGATGATCTACTGCTACTCCCGGCGGGGCACCAAGGTCTACGGCTACTACACCTGCGCCACCAGCCGGGAGAAGGGCGCCCACTCCTGCCCCATGCCCAGCTTGCCGGCCGCCGAGATCGAGCGCATGGTCATCTCCGAGATCGCCGCCATCTGCCGCGATCCCACCCTGGCCGGCCGGGTGATCGCCGAGGCCGGCGCACGCCACGACGCTGCTGTTGCCGAGGCGAAGGCACGGTTGGCCGACGCTGAGGATCTGGCGGCCAAGGCTGCCGCGACCGCGCAGAAGCGGACCGACGACGGTGCCCACCGGGGCATCCTGCGGCAGGCCGAGGCCCAGGTGGCAACGCTGCGATCTGTCCTGACTGCAGCCCAGGCAGGCAACCCCCGGACGCCGGCGGCGCGGACCATCCTCGCTTCCTTCGATCCCGTATGGGCCGAGTTGAACCCCACCGAGCGGATCGGCCTCCTGCGGTCACTGGTCGAGCGGATCGCGGTGGACGGGCACGCCGGCAGGCTGGCGGTCACCTTCCGGGCCTCGGGCATCGCCGACCTGGCCAAGCGAGGCGTGGCGTGAGCCTCACGATCGAGCGGACCTTCCACCTCGGCAACCGGCCCGGTCGCAAGGGCGGCTACCGCCGGGTCGTGCAGGAGGGGCCGGAACCCGAACCCGTGCCGCCGGCGCCTGTGCTGGGTCGGACGCCGCACATCTCCCGGTTGATGGCCCTGGCCATCCGTTGCGACCAGTTGCTGCGCAGCGGTGCGGTGCCGGACGCCACGGCCCTGGCAAGTCTGGCCCACGTCACCCAGCCCCGGATGACCCAGATCCTGAACCTGACCCTCCTGGCGCCGGACATCCAGGAGACCCTGCTGTGCCTGCCCCCAGTGGTCGAGGGGAAGCCGGAGATCAGCGAGAAGGGCCTGCGGCCGGTGTGTGCGGAGGTGGATTGGGAGCGGCAGCGGGGGCTGGTGTCAGGCCAGGTCATCCTCCCGCGTGAGGTATTCGACGTAGCTCTCCCATGACCCGCACATGTCCACGTCCATCCGGCCGGCGTCGTAGACCGCTTTGACCAGATCCGCGACCTCAACGGCCCGCAGTCGGCTGAGGCCCCAGCCCAGATAGCCGTTCACCTGCTTCGGAAGAACCTGATAGCCGCGCAGGACGTGAACCAGAATGCCAACCACCTCATCACGACTGTCTGGGTGCTGTTCGGCAACGTGGGCCAGGGTGTCGGCAGCAAAGCCTCGCTCGGTTGGGCGCCGGTTCTGGTCGACAAGGATGGCGCGCAGCGGTGCGATGGCTGCTTGGCCGATCTCACGGAAAGCCTGTACCAGACCGCTCTCCATCCAATCCTCGTTGATCCGCCGCGGCAGCATGGCAATCAACGCCGGTAGCGCCGTCGGTGGATGGAATTCGCCGATGGCCTGGATGGCGTGGACCGGTCCGTAGACGGCGGGATCGTCAGCAGACAACTCATTCAGAGCCTGATCGTCGGCCATGCGTAGCAATTCGGGAACATCGAACGGAGTGAGCTTGGCGCGCTGCATCATCTTGACGATGGAGTCACGCTCAGCCTTGGGGGCACCCAGAGCGAGGAGCCCCGACACCGGCGGTCGGTAGCTCTCCTTGGCCTGCTTCTGCTGGTCAACGGTGGTCAGGCAGCAGCCCAGGGAGAGCCAATCGAGCGCGTCTTCGTCCTCCATCCAGGCTTGGCCGATGGTGTCGAAGAGTACCGCATCTAATAGCGTCAGGGGTTCGTCGGGACCATCGATCACCATTCCCTCGAATTCTGCGCCCACGATCTGGCGGGCTTCGTCCACAGCGATGCGGGCTCCCGAGCGGTCGCCAGCCAGGAACCGCTCCAGCGCCCGGCCCCACAACCACACCACCCCCTGGTCATCCGGGTAGCGGTCGAGCAACTCACGCGCTTCTGCACGCTGGCCGTCGGCAAGCAACCAGCCGAGGTGCTTGTCTCGGTATGAGCCGTATTGATCCGCTGCGAGCGTCTGCACCAACTCAGCGAATCCGCTGGCAGCAGCGTAATCCTCGCCGTGTCCGGCGATGTCAGCTAGGGCCATCACCGTGCGGATGTAGGGCCGAGCCACAACGCGGGGCCAGGCCTTGCCGTCCTGCGATGCGATGGCTTCCATGACAAGCGGGCGTTGGCCATAGCGCTGCAGCATCTGGTGCAGGTGCTCAAATTGCTGCTCAAGCCGCATGGTCTGATTCGACCGCACGCGGGCGGCGTCCAAGCAGTCCGGATCCAGATCGAGCGCTTGTTGAGCCAAGGATTCGTCCTCGCCATCCGCCTCAAGGGCCTGGAAGGCCAGTTCCTGGGCGCGCTCCTGGACCGAGGCGGCAAGCATCTCGGCATGCGGCTTCCTCCAGGCATCCCCGTTGAGGTGTTCAGAGACGAAGCTCTCTAACTCGGCCCGGTTGGCAAAGGACCGCCGCTTGGTCACCCAGGCGATGGTGCGCTGGATCCGCTCCAGCGTGAAATCCATGGAAACAGGGCGGTCTTCGACCTGGTCATCATCGACCTCGTCATCGCCCCATGTCTCCTCGGGCCAATCCAGGTCTCCTGACAGCGCGGGGTCGATCATCCCAGTCCCTGCACCACCGCTCAATTGCCTGGCGTGCTTCTCCTGCCGGATGCGTTCCTGGCGCTTTTTGGCCTTCTTTGCCTTGCGCTTGTCCTGGTTCTTCGTGCCCATGTCGTCCCATTCAGGTGGTGGTGATGAGTCCAGCCTTGGCCAATGCCGAAGACCACGAGGTCTCCAGATGCGCCAACACGGGTGCGACCGCCTCGCTTGGGATCAGGCGGAAGCCCTGATGCCACTTCAGGTAACGGGTTGCGAAGTCCTGGAGCGGATGCGGCGCATGACTGCCGCGCGCAGACGCGAGTTCGGCATCGGTGTCAGCCAGGGCCTTCGTCTGCCGTCCAATACGGCGACGCAGCAGCGACCAGGACACCTGCAATCCGCGAGCGCGAAAGACGCAGAGCAAAGCGCGTTCTGCCAAGGAGTCCGGAACCATGGTCGTGGCGGTTGCACCAGAGGTCTTGGGCATGACCACCCCATCAACTGAACTGCGCCATTGCGCGCAGATCTCAGCTACCCAGGCGGCAGGCGTCGTTGGCGGCGGGATTGAGCAGCGCCGGATCGCAGCGGTGCCGGCAAGTTGGAACATGCGCAAGAGGCCGCCGTCATGCTCCTGGATGAGCACGAGGTCGATGATGTCGTCGGCCTCAGAGAAGCTGATGCGGTCGATCCCCAGCAGGCAGTTGATGTAGGCGTACGCGAAGAGCAGTTGCGGCGATCCGTTGACCAGGACCTTCGACTTGGGGTGATCCCTGGCAGTGACGATGGTCGCCAGGACCGATTCGGTCAGTTCGCGGAGCGCCCTCGCACCGAGTTTCCGACCAGCGCGCTTGCAGGCGATCGCGGGTGTCAGGTGGAAGAAGTCGGTCTCGCTAAGAGGCCGACCCGAGGCTTCGCTGATGGGCTGTGTCTCCGCCGCCTCCTGCCACGCCAAGGCAATCTCGACCAGCCATTGGTCGAGGGATTCCGTGTCTGACAACGCGACCTGGGGTGTGCGCTTGCTCGGACGCGAGGTCTTGGGCATGGGCTATCCATTCATCTCGGCAGATACCGTCGGTCCCGGTAAGCCGGCGACCACCTCGGCATCGGAACGGTCGGCGTTGATGCAGTCGGCGATGATGTGGTCGGCCAGTTCGCCGAGGTATTCAGTGAGGACCTTGTTCATCTCCAGATATTCCGGCCACAAGCTGAGGTCGAGGTCCTTCCGTCCGATCTGGAGGCAGACCGAGGTCCGACGCATGCGCGGGTAGCGGTAGGGCCGGTAGCCCATCGAACGACACAGCGCCAGGAACAGGCGCAACGACCAGGGGTTTGCCAACGAGAACCGGAACTCGGTCGGCGGATCGATGAAAGGCGGCGAGGATGGCTCGCCACCGACACGCTGCTGCAGCCGGTCGATGGCCGCCTGGGCGGCCTGGCGCTCGCCAGGCGTGGTCGCGCCGGCGAACAGGGCCTTGATCTTGGCCAGCTTGTCACGGATCTGAGCGTCGTCGGCCACGTTCAGCGCTCCTTGCCACAGCAATGCTTGAATTTCTTGCCGCTGCCGCATGGGCACGGGCCTTTGCGCGGCGGCTCTGTGGCTGGAAGCGACGATCCATCGCTCCATGGCTGGCAGGCCGCCATCAGCATGAGCTCGAGGCGATCCCGATCGGCGGTTCCGACGACGGGCCAGGCCGCAGGATCGTGCCACGCTGGCGGCAGGCAGTCGCGCGCCATGTCGGTGATCGGTCCCTGTATGCCGGCAATAGCCGGGCCCGCGGTTACCCAGAGATCATCAACCGGCACCAGCCGCACCGCCACGCGATCGCCGGTATTCGAGTCGCGGGCGAGGCCTTCATCCCAGACCCGGAGCACCGTCCCGTCCACGGTATCCCGCAGATCGCCGCCCTCGTGCCGGTGGATGCGCACGATCTCGTACACCGACCAGCGGTAGCGCAGGCCGCCCGTCAGAATGGCGCGATCCAGGGCCGGAGCCTCCGGCGGCAGGTTGCGCAAGGCCCGGCCGACGGCGGTCTCGCCACTACGGCGGTACTGGAAGATGGCGGCGTCGAAGACGAAGATGCGGGCCATCTCATCATCGACGACCAGGGCGCCATTGCTCCACATCCCCAGGCGCTTGGCGGTCGCCGTCAACTCGTCGGGAATCAGAGTAGCGAGGCACGCCGACAGCAGGGTTACCATGCGTTCGCGCACCGTGCGGTAGCGTTGCATGCCGTCGGACGGGCCAGAAGCAAACGGATTGAGCAGGCTCATTGGTGCCGTTGGTAAGTGGCCGGCGCCGTCTCGTGACACGGCAGTTCGTTGGGTGTTCGTTGCGAAGCGGACGGTTGCGTGTCGCCCGGTGACTCCAGCACGACCTGCCCATCCCGCCAGACAACGACAGGAACGCCATGCTGTCGGGCCAGGTCTCGGGCTGCCTGGGCGGCGCGAACCAATGCGGCTTCGATTTTTGCCATCTCGGCATGTTCGGGTGGCCAGGTAATCACGGGTTGAATCCTTCGGAAAGTGCAGCGGGGATGGTTCCACTGCTGTCGTAGACCGCCCAGGCGTCAACGAGTGGGCGGTACAAGGACTCAAAATTGGACCAGCCTTGGCTGAAGCGCCGTCGGACTACATCGTCTGGTACATGGTGGCCGCCAAGGCTCACGCGTTGGCGAACCCGGGCAATCGCTTCATCGGACGATGGCAACTTGAGGAAGACGATCTTGACCGAATAGCCAGTCGCCTTCCACGAACGGATCAGGTTCAGGTAGGAACGGCCGGAGAGAGTGGTCTCGATGGCGAAGTCACGGTTGGCGGCCACGCACTCGCGCATGGCCTCCACCATCAGGCGCATGGCCTGCAATGCCGCTGCCTCCGGGCGGAAGGGCGACAGCCCGGCGGCAATCAGATCGGCATTGATGAAGGTGGTGCAACCCGCGTCATCGGGCAGGAAGCTGCGGGCAAAGGTCGTCCTTCCCGCCCCGTTCGGCCCTGCGATGATGTAGGCGCGCGGCATGGCCGGTATCATCTAGCCCTCTCCAGGTCAATCCAGCGTGGCGGTTCCTCGATTCTCTGGGGCCTGACGGCTCTCTGTTCGCATCCGCCGCTTGGTCACCAACTTGAACGAGGTCGTTAACCCGGCCCTGGTTCTCCCCCTGAGAATCAGAGAACGGGCGCTCTCTCCTGCGCATCCGGCTTGGTCCTCCGCCCGATCGGGCGCAAACGGAGAACGGGGCGATTCAGAAAAGGCGGCAAAATACGCGCGTTTTTGCAGTCGTTTTCGGCTTGGGGCAGATAACAAGAAAACCCACCGTTTCCGGTGGGGTTTCTATGGTTGACCAAGTGGGACGAGTGCCGAGCAATTCTCCGCATTCGAATCCTGCATAATCGGTCCATTGTGACCCACTAGGGCCTCCGGCCCAGCAGTCTGCGCCTGGGGTCGGTGCCCGCCCGTCGCGCATGACGCCGAGGAGAACACGAACTTGTTCGGTCACTTGATCGGTGACTTGTTCGGTCCCCGGGCTTTGCTCTGCCGGGACCCGGCTGGGTGCCGCCTTGGACCCCACCCTGGCCGCAGAACGGGCATAGCGTCGATACACACCGGCCCCTTTCACCGTGGGAACACGAAACGCCCCAGGCCAAGCGATTCGATTTCGAACAGAAGGCGTA
>JBBQCI010000133.1:0-6336 GCA_038318565.1 Planctomycetota bacterium | reverse complement strand
GCTGGTATGAGCAAATCCATCACCGCGGACCAGTCCTGGATGCATCCTGACTGGAACCCTCCACGGTGGTACTCGCTGACGGAGAGCGCACATCACGGCTAGGGGCATGACCCCGTTAGGAGATTGCGCATCCTGTGGTTGGGTAGAGTCCGCGTCGGTACCTTGAGGCTTGACCTCGCATGTCACCAGACCTGGCCAACCCCTCGCCCCGCAGGATCACCTTCAGCTTCACCGAGCCACCACGGAGGAGCGCATGGACTGTATTGCGATAGGCATCGATGTCAGCAAGGGCCGCGCGGACATCGCGATCATCAACCAGTCGGGGACCATTCTGAAGGGTTCCGGCGGCTACGACGATACGAGGGCCGATCATGATCGGCTGTCAGCTGTTTTGCGCGAGCTGCGCCGAGAGCATCCTGATGCGCGGCTGATCGCCGGGGTCGAGGCCACCGGCGGCTACGAGCGGTCGTGGGTAGGTTTTTTCCGGCGCGAAAAGTACGCAGGTCGAGCGGTGTTTCTGCACCGGCTGAATCCGCTGGCCGTGAAGCGGTTTCTTGAGGCCGATCTGCATCGCAAGATCGATGACGCCCGGGCTGCTCAGGGCATCGCCCGCTATCTGTTCGAACGGCGTCGTGAGGAGGATCCCCACACCATCCCCTTGGACGGTCGCGTGGTGTTCTACCGCAATATCCGCGGGCTGATCGATGTACGCGCGACACTGCGGCAGCGGTATCAAGCGCTGCTGTCCTCATCACATCCTGAACTGGTTCAGTACTGCGACAGTGGCCTGCCAGCCTGGCTCCTGTTGGTCTGTCGGCAGTACCCAACGTCGAGCTTGTTGGCGCGCAGCCACCTCACGACGTTGGCCGCGATTCCCCATGTCGGGGCGGCAAAAGCAGAGCGACTTCGTGAAGCAGCAAAAACCTCAACCGCCTCGTTGGATGATTCCGGTACGGCGGCGGCAATGATGCTGCTGGTCGAAGAACTGCTGCATCTCGACGCACGTATCGAGAGTCTGCAGCAGTCACTGATCACGATGATGCAAGACGACCCCCGCGTGGCGCGGATCGACAGCATTCCTGGCATCGGCCCCTGGTCGGCCGTCTCCTTAGCGTTGGAGATCGGTGATCCCGAACGCTTCGCCGATGTCCGGCAACTCATCGCCTGGGCCGGTCTTGATCCACGCGTCGATGAGTCCGGCGACAAGAGCACCACCCGCGGCATCAGTCATCGCGGCAACGCCTACCTGCGGGCCCTCTTGTTTCCGCTGATGATGGCCGCCATGCAACACCACCCGATGGTCGGCGATTTCATCCGCAAAAAGATCGGCGAAGGGAAGCCCAAGAAAGTCGCCATGATCGCCGGCGCCGCCAAACTACTGCGCATCATCTTTGCGCTGCTGGTCAGCAAAAAAAACTACGACACGCATCACGAGGCCACCCGCGCCACCGCAGCGGCCCAACAACGACAACAGGCACGCCAGACAACCATGACGACGTCGACCACCTCCGTCGTCACTGCCACCGATACGCCCACGCCCGCAAAAGATCTTACCGCGCCCATCTCTGGCGCCGAACGACGCCGGCGCAAAGAACGCAGCGCCCAAGAAAAAAAGCGACCGCCCGGCTGTCCCACGCATGCGAGGTCAAGCCTCTAAAACGGGATCAGCGAGCGACCGCACGCGTATCTTCAATCACCATGACCTAAGGCAACTCCCCGCCCGCATCAGCAAGCGGGCACCAAGCTCCACCCCGGAGCGCAGCCCGCCCTGCGGGCGAGCACCGGATCAACCAAAACCACCGACCGAGCTGCGCTCGCCACGCAGACGGACAGGGGACTGCTTGCGCAATCGGGCCTCCCATACGGCGCTCGGCCCCAGCACCACCTGGGTTCCTCCCTCCGACGGGCTCACTATCCAATCTAGCGATCACACATTTCATTCGCAAGTCGGGGGTTGATTCGCTGGTAGTATCTCCTAGCTGCAATTCAGGAGCACCTTGCCGCCCCGACCTGTGCGTTGGGCATGCTCCACCGCGGCGATGACGTCCGACATCGGATACGTGGCAGCTACCGGTAACTGCAATACGCCATTCCGCACCAGGCTGGCAAGCTCTGCGAGCATGGCATCAGCGAGTTCCGGAGCGATGCGCTCATACCAACGCGAGACCCAAAAGCCGCAGCAGCGCAGTTCTCCGAAGATGACCGCACCATTGGGCAGTGACAACGGCTGCCTGGCCAACGCCCCGATGGTCACCAGCGAACCCAGCGGAGCGAGCGACTTGGCCAAGGTCACCGCGCTGTCACTGCCAACTTGATTGAGCGCCAGACGCGCACCCAGTGGCTTCAACGTCTTGGCAGCCTCGCGACCTTCAACCACTTCCAGGCAGCCCTCTGGAGCCTCACCAGTTCGGCGCACTAGGCAGGCGAGACGCACACCGCGCGCGCTACACAGCGCCGCCAACGAGCGGCCAACGGCTGAGCCCGGAGCATTACATAGGACCCAGTCGCCAGCAGTAATCGGCCCGAACTCCTGCAGCACGGCCCAGGCGGTGGCTGGATTGATCGCCAGCTGGGCCGCCTGATCGTCGGGGATGCCCGTCGGTAAGCGGATGCAGCGAGCGACATCAGCGACCAGTTCCTGGCACCAAGAACCGACTCCGTCGCGCGGCCGTACCAAGGTGCCGATCGGCCAAGAAACTTCCGCACCTACTGCAATAACCTCGCCAACTCCCTCGTTGCCGATTGTCGCAGGCAAGGTCGGCAGGCGTCCATAGGTGCCTTCGATGACGTTGAGGTCCGCAGGATTGATTGGCGCCAGCCGCATGCGCACCCGCACCTGGCCAGTCTTCAGATCGTTTGTCGGCACATCCTCGAGGCGCAGGACTGCGGCCGGAGCACCGTGGGCATGGATGCGGACCGCGATGGCCATCAGACCCGGTCCAGATGCCAGGTCAGGCTTTGGAAATCGTGGGTCAGCGGCAGGTGCAGACCGACCGCCATCAGCACATCCCCTCCGATGGTCTCGTCACCGATGCGATACCCGGCTGCTGGATCCAGTCCGCGCAAACGCACGACCGGCAAGGGTGCATTGCCCACCGCCTGGATCCGCACATAGGTGACCAGGGCTTGGCGCCGGTCCGGCGAAACGACCATCCAGGCGGCTGCCTGCCCATCCGACGGGTCACGCAGACGATACAGATCCCCGGTGGCCAGCAGGCCACGCACCCGGTTGTATTCGACAACCAGTTCGCGGGTGACCTGCAGGTCCTCTGGCGACAGCTTATTCAAATCCAGCTCAAAGCCAAAGGCCCCGGTGAAGGCGACGTGACCGCGCGTCCGCATCGGCGTGGTGCGATGGACCTGATGGTTTGGACAGGCCGAGACGTGGGCGCCCATGCTCGATAGCGGATACGCCATCGAGGTTCCGTGCTGAATGGAAAGACGGCAGATCGCATCGCTGTTGTCGCTGCACCACACCTGCGGCATGTAGTACAGCATGCCACCGTCGAAGCGGCCGCCGCCGCCCGAGCAACTTTCGAAGAGCACGTCTGGGAATTCTGTAGTGATGCGTTCAAGCACGTCGTACAGACCGAGGACGAAGCGGTGATGGACCTCGCCGGCAGCCACGCCGGCAGCCACGCCAGCGCTCGCCACCTCGGTCAGATGGCGGTTCATGTCCCATTTCACATAGCTGATGCGGGCAGAGCGCAGCACCCCGGCGACCGCGTTATAGACGTATGCGCGCACCTCGGGCCGGGTCAGGTCGAGGACCAATTGGTTGCGCGCCTCGCTGCGCCCGCGCCCCGGGATGTGCAGACACCAGTCCGGATGGGCGCGGTACAGATCCGAGTCAGGATTGACCATCTCTGGCTCAAACCACAGGCCGAAGCGCATGTCGAGGGCTTCGATGCCGTCGGCCAGCCGCCGTAGTCCACCCGGCAGTTTCTGTTCGTTGCACACCCAATCGCCAAGTCCGGCACGATCGCCTTCACGAGCTCCGAACCAGCCGTCGTCGAGCACCATCATCTCGACGCCGATCTCTTTCGCCTTGCGTGCGATGGCGATCAGCTTGTCGGTATTGAAATCGAAGTAGGTCGCCTCCCAGTTGTTGATCAGGATCGGACGCGGCGCGTCACGGAACTGCCCACGCGCCAGGCGGGTGCGGAACAAGCGATGACAGGTACGGCTCATGCCGCCAAGTCCCTCGCTCGACCACACCAGTACGGCTTCTGGGGCCTGGAAGGCTTCGCCCGGAGCCAAGCGCCAGCGCAGGGCGGGCGCATCCATGCCGATCTGAGTCCGCGCCGTCGCGTATTGGTCGACCTCGACCTGGGCGATGAAGCAGCCCGAATAGATCAGGGCCAGGCCGCGCACCTCGCCATGCACTTCATCGGCACCAGCATCGAGCACCGCGATGAACGGGTTCTGCTGGTGACTGCTGGTTCCACGCCGGCTCTGCACTCCCTGCAGTCCGGGGCGCAGCGGGGCGATCTCGACCTGACGCTCGCGGGCCCACCCACCCGACAGCGTCATCAAGCGACGATCGGCGGTCGGCAGGTCACACGAGGCACTGCATGCCCGGGTGACAAAACGCATCGCATCGCCAGCGTTGATGATGCGCAGACTGCGGGCGATCGCGTCGTGGTCACGAAATTGGCTGTAGGACAGTTCGACGCGGACACCACTCGGCTGGTCGATCAGGGTGATGGTCAGCGTGTCGGCTTCGCCGGACCCCTCGACGTAGGTTGCCGGCAGGCCAGGAAGACCGGGTTTACCAGCGACGATGACATGCGCGAGGTAGACCAGATCGAGCACGTGGGTGCCGTCGGGATGCTCAACCAGGACGGCCGGACTGCGAAAATCGGTCAGTCCGCCGGTAGGGCATTCCTGTGGCAGCGTATCGAGCGAATATGTGCGGTCTGCCGGGTACGGATTCGGACTGAAGGGCCGGTCGAGCAGACGTGCGATCTGACCGAGTGCGCCTGGACGGATGCCAGCACCCCAATGAAGATGCAGCAGATGGCCATGTCCATCGACACCCAGGACATAGCTGCTGGCCGGGCCATTAAGGAAGAACGTGCGGGAAGCGGAATCAAAGGCGATCATGTCCGGGAGCATGGGACGAGGCCGTCCATTGCCACCGAGGCCAGTTGCTGGACAGCCAGCGACCGGCGAATCGCAGCGAGCCCGGCTGGCTTCCTTGGCCTACGCCAGCGGGGCTGGCGCGGGCGGCGGCGAGGTCGTGCCCGAATCGTGCAGGGTGGCGATCGGCGCCGCCGATTCCTGCGGGAAGAGGCGCTGGAGATAGCGCTGCAGCTTCTCGTTGGTGGGGCCGTAGCCACCGTCATACATGTAGTGCTCGAGGTCCTGGCCGAACTCGCGAGCGGTCTGATAGCGGTTCGCCGGATTGACCTCCAGCGCCCGGATCATGATTGCTTCCAGCTTCTCGGGAATGTGCGGATTCAGGCGGCGCGGCGGCTTGATCGAGTAGTTGTCCATCTTGTCGACCAGATCGTCGATGTCGTTGACGTTGTAGACCACGGTGTTGGTCAGCAGCTCGTACATCACCAGACCCAGCGAAAATACGTCGCTCTGACGGGTGGTGCCGACAAACTTGGCCTGTTCGGGGCTCATGTAGGGCAATTTGCCCATGATGACTTCTTGTTCGTCGGGCGTCGCCATCGACACGGCTTTGGCGATGCCAAAGTCGGTTAATTTGACCACGCCGCCGTAGGTGACGATCACGTTCGAGGGGGTCACATCGCGATGCACGATGTTGAGCGGCTGACCCGACATCGATTTAGCTTCGTGCGCGTAATGCAGGGCGCGGCAGACGCGCGAAATGACAAAGGCACCGATCTCGACGTTGGTGACCTTGCCGCGGGTTTTATGCTCTTTGATAAAATCAGCGAGATTTTTGCCATGGGCATATTCCATGACGATGTAATAAATGCCTTTGGTCTGACCAAGCTGATAGACCTGCAACACGTTTTCGTGGATCAAGTCGGCGACGAGTTTGGCCTCACCAACAAAGAGATCGACGTTCTCTTTGTTCTTGAGGTATTCCTTTTTAATCGTCTTGATCGCAACGATCTTGCGGAAGCCATCGGCTCCCAACTGCTCCGCTAAATAAACCGAACCCATCCCACCAGACGCGACTTTGCGCACAATCTGATACGAGGTAAGGTACTGAATCTCCTGCATCGATAACTCCGGAGGGCTTAGCGGCTTAGGCTGTCGGAAGGGAGGGGTGAAGTCAACGCGGAAGCCGGGATCAGATCAGAACTTATGGGTACGCCGCAGACGGTTGAAGCGTTCTTCATACACCTTCGCATC
>JBBQCI010000132.1:0-6839 GCA_038318565.1 Planctomycetota bacterium | reverse complement strand
GTCGATGGGGTCCGTTTCGCGGTCTGGGCCCCGACCGCCAGCCGCGTCTCGGTGGTCGGCGATTGGAATGGTTTCGATGGCAGCCGCCATCCGATGCGTCCACGCGTGCCCTATGGGGTGTGGGAGATCTTCCTGCCCGGGGTTCGTCCCGGCATGTTGTACAAGTACGAGATCCGGTCCCGCGACGGCATCTTGCGGGTCAAGGCGGACCCCTACGCCCTACAGGCCGAGCGTCCGCCGGCGACCGCCTCGATGGTGGCTGCACCCGACCGCTTCGCGTGGAGCGACGCGACGTGGATGCAAGCCCGCCTCGAGCGCGATCCACTGACCAATCCGATGTCGATCTACGAGGTCTGCATCGGCTCGTGGAGGCGCGGGCAGGAGCCTGACGCCTGGCCCAACTGGCGGGTCCTGGCCCAGCAGCTGATCCCTTACGTGCAGGACCTCGGCTATACTCACCTTGAGCTGCTGCCGGTCGCCCACCACCCGTATGAGGGCAGCTGGGGCTACCAGGTCACCGGCCAGTACGCCCCCAATCCGCGCCATGGTTCGCCGGACGATTTGCGATTCTTCATCGACCGCTGTCATGCCGCCGGACTCGGCGTCATCGTCGACTTCGTGCCTGGGCATTTCCCCAAAGACGACTTCGCGCTCGCCCGTTTTGACGGCAGCTGCTGCTACGAGTACGAGGACCCGCGCGAGGGCGAGCACAAAGGCTGGGGCACCTGCGTCTTCAACTTCCGCCGCCCCGAGGTACGCAACTTCCTGGTCGCCGCCGCCCTGCATTGGTGCCGCAGCTACCACATCGACGGCCTGCGCGTCGACGCGGTGGCTTCGATGCTGTACCGCAACTACGACCGCGAAGGTGGCGAGTGGGTGCCCAACGAATCGGGTGGTAACGCCAACGACGAGGCCAAGAGCCTGCTGCAGGAACTGACCACGACGCTGCGGCGTGAATACGCCGGCGTCGTGCTGTGCGCCGAGGAGTCGACCGCCTGGATGGGCGTGACCGCGCCGACCGAGATGCAGGGCCTGGGCTTTCACCTCAAGTGGAACATGGGCTGGATGCACGACACCCTTGGCTATCTCGCCCAGGATCCGGTGATGCGCAGCGGCTGCCACAATCGCGCCACCTTCCATCAGTGGTACGCCTACGACGAACGCTGGATCCTGCCGTTGTCCCACGACGAGGTGGTGCACGGCAAGAAGAGTCTGATCGACAAGATGCCCGGCGATTGGTGGCAGCGCCGGGCGCATCTGCGCATCCTACTCGGCTATCAGGTCGCGGTGCCGGGCCGTCCGCTGCTGTTCATGGGCGGCGAGTTCGGCCAGGGCCGCGAATGGGATTGGGCCTCGTCGCTGACCTGGTGCGAGGCCGCCGAGCCCGACCGCGCCGGCATCACCGCCTTCCTGCGCGAGTCTCTGCGGCTCTACCGCACCATGCCGGCGCTATTCGCCCGCGACGATACGCGCGACGGCTTTCAGTGGGTCGACTGCGAGAATTGGCAGGAATCGACGCTCGCCTTCCTGCGCAAATGTCCGGGTCAGCGCGATGTGCTGGTGGCGGTGAACTTCACCCCGATACCCCGCCCGGCCTATCCGCTGGGGGTGTGGAACGGTGGTGCATGGAAGCGCCTGCTGAGCAGCGACGAGCTGCGTTTCGGCGGTTCCGGCATGGTCGATGGGCCCACCGTGATGGCCGAATCGGAGCCGCGCGGGGCCTTCCCGTGCACCCTGCGTCCGACCCTGGCGCCGCTCAGCATCGCTTTCTTCGAGGCCCCGGGCTGAGCATGCCGTGGCGTGCGCTCGGCTGCTGGCTGCTGACTCTCGCCGCCGTGGCTGCGGCCGATCCGGCCCGGGTAGTGCGAGGCCCGTGGTGGTGGCACGGCGCCGGCGGCACGCCGCAGGTCGCGATAGCCGTGGCCGGAGCACCCGCTGTCGCAGCCGAAGGTAGGCTGGACGGAACGGCCGTGACCATGGTCACCAACCGCTACCCGTTGGTTAGCGACGCCGACGGTGCCACCGCCGTGGTGGTATTCGGACTGCCTGTTGGCAGCCAGGGCGAACTGCGCACCAGCTATGCCGGCCAGCCGGTGGTGGCTCGGGTGCGGCCGCCGCCGGCGCACGATGCGGCGGTACGTCTCGCTCTGGCGGCCGGCCGCGGTTGGCCCGACAAGGCGGGGCTCGATCGGCTCGGCACGGCGCTGGGTGGGCCGCCTCAGCTAGTCCTGGCTCTCGGTGCCGGGGTGCCTGCCCGGCTTGGCACCGGTGGCTGGGAAGCGGACATCCCGCTTGTCGTGGTGGCGCCCGAGGAACCGGCGTTGACCGCCTGCCTCGGCGGCGAGGACGCCCGCTGGCGCTTTGGCCTGCGCGTGGGCGTGCTCGGACTGCCGGCCTCGCCCGATCGCAATCGCGCCGACCTTGCCCTTGCCCGCGACCTCAGCCCGTGGCTGGTCTATCTGGACGTACCGGCCGGCTGGGATCCTGCGATCGCCAAGTCGCGGCAGGGCGACACGCGGGATCTCGGCGTCTTGCTCGCCGCCTGTCAGCGGCTGCAGGTTCCGTTGATCCTCGGGGCTGGTGACGCCGGTTTGGTGTCCGAGCCGTTGACGCTGGAAACTGGCGGCGCGGTGCGGGTGGCACCGGGTGGGGTCCGCTATGTCCTGTCGGTGCCGGCGGCTGACGAAGGCCTTTCCGGCATCAGTCCGGCGGTCGCCGTTCCGCTTGAGGGACCGCTGCTGAGTGGATTGGCTGTAAACCTGGCGGGAATGTCTCTGGTCATGATCCAGCGCGACGACGGCGAGCCGCTGCGCCTGTCCTGGGCGCGTGGCGATGCCGCCGCCTCGACGGCTGGGGGATCCGGCGAAGCTGCGGCCATGTTCAAAGAGCTTGCTGCGGCCGAGAGTTTCACGCCGCTGGCGATGCGGGCACTGATCGCCCGGATCAGTTGGCTGCCGCGGACCAGCCTGCAGGCCAGTCTGCCCGATCCCGCCTTGATGACCCGGTTACGTGACGAGGGGGGGGCGCAGGGTCGGCTGCTGGTGCGCCGCCTCGCCCTGATCGCCAGTGACATTCCGGGTGCTCCGGCTCCCGAGGCGGGAACCGTACCGATGGCAGAACGCGACCGGCTGCTGTGGCGCATCGCCACCGTGCGCGGCGCTGATGCCTCGGGCTGGCGTGGCGAGGCCGCCGCCACCGTTGATGTGGTGGTGTTGCGCGCCCTGCTCGCCGATGTCGCCCGCGACCCGGAGCACAACCTGCTGCCGGTGCTGGTCGACCGGGTCGGGCTGCAGGCTGAGGGCAAGCTGGCGTTGGATGCCGACGCTCTCGACCAGCATCGTCTGTTCGCAACGGTGTTCGATGAGGTGCGTCTCAGTCCCACCACGCTGCGCCCTTGGGCCTTGGCGCTGAAGGACAAGGCCGATCCCTTGGCGCGTGGGCCGATCGACCGTTTCCTGGCCAGGCATGGAGTGATGCGCCCGGTTCCCTGAGCGGATCCTAACCGCGACTGAGTAACAGCCTGAAATCTCGTGGCGGCACCCCCATGCGGTTGCGGAAGAAACGGCTGAACCAAAACGGACTCGAGAAGCGCAATTGCTCGGAGACCTCTTGCACCAGCAAGCCATCGAGCAGCAGAGCGCATGCCCGCGCTGTCAGGCGGCGATGGACGTGCTCCATCGGCGGAACGCCGATGGTCTCGCTGAACACGCGGCTGAATCGTTCGCGCGAGAGGCCCGCAACGGCAGCCAGTTCACCTACGGCCAGGTCAGCGCGGCAGTCGGCCTCGATCCGGTCGAGGACGCTGCGCAGGCGGGCGGGCAACGGGCGCAGGGGGCCGATGCATGGCCCGGCCAGCAGCATTAGCGTTCCCCGCAGGGTCGCTGCGGCTTTCAAGTCCTCTCCGGCGGCCAGGGCGGCATAGGCACGGCGGATCAGATCGGCCTGTCCAGGAATGACGGCGCATCCGCTACGACCGCTGAACACGTCGCACCCTGGAGCCCACTCCAGGCGGAAATGGGCGGCAAGCATGCGCATGCCTGGGTGGAAGCGGAAGGCGTACAGGCGATCGGGCGGCATCAGCAGGACGCCACCTGGGTGCAGGGTATAGCGCCGGCGCAAGACGACATCGGTCACTTCGTCCGCCGCAGCAGGGCCATCCGGATCGATCAGGAACAATCGGCTCCACGGCAGGACATTGCGATTGTCGATGCCTGGCTCGGCCTGGATGACCTCAACCAGGTATGGACAGGTCAGGTTCAGCGCGTCGCCGTGCCGCTCGATCGCATACAGGTGCCGGTGCGTCACAATACCATATGGTGATAACCTTCCCTGTGCATGGAAACGAGATCCACGGCAGCGATAATCCACGTATGGATATCGCCATCGAGCGCGCCACCGCCTATGTCACCGCCCTGGCGCAACGTTGTGCTGCCGACCCGCAGCGGCCACGCTGTCACTTCACTCCGCCCTCGCGCTGGATGAACGATCCGAATGGCACCATCCGGTATCGCGGCTGGTACCACCTATTCTACCAGCTGAATCCATTCGGCGACCAATGGGGATTCATGCACTGGGGCCATACCCGATCGCGTGATCTGGTCGTTTGGGAGGATCTGCCGATCGCGCTGGCCCCGGATGTCCTTGCCGGCGAGGAGCATTGCTACAGTGGCTGCATCTCTCTGGATGCCGACGGCACTCCGCGCCTCTTTTACACCTCGGTGCCGTTTGCAGACGCTCGACCGTTCGAGCAATGGCGCGCTTCGCCGCTCGACGACGATCTGATCGCCTGGCAACGCGACCGCAGGCCATGCATCGGAGCCCTCGCGGACCGTTTGGCCCGCGACCCGTACGCCTTCCGCTGGTGCGGACGAACCTTCCTGGTCATCGGTGACGGCCGTCGGGTCGCCCTGTTCGAGGCCCCGGAGGGGGACTTTGATCGTCTGCGGGCGGCTGGGACGCTGTGGACCGCGAGTGCCGAGATGGAATTCGCTGAATGTCCGAATGTCCTGACTTTGCCGGACGATCGCATGCTCCTGCTGCTGTCTCCGTACCGGCCGGTCGAATGGCGCCTGGGAACCTTCGATGGTCAGGCTATGACGGTACAGGCCGAGGGACGCCTTGATCTGCATGACGCCTTTTATGCCACCAATACGCTGGAGGACGCTGCTGGCCGCACAGTGGTGCTTGGCTGGATCCGCGGTTTTCCTGCTGGTCGGGGCTGGAACGGCTGCCTTGCCTTTCCGCGGCTGATCGAGGTGGATGGCGACGTTGTTCGGCAGCGCATTCATCCAGCGATCGAAGCCCTACTGGAACTGGACGAGCTTCCACGTGGTCCGGGAGCCCTCGCCGTCGGTGATGCCTGCCGGGTACTGGCGACCCTGCCAGGTTCCGCCACCATCTGGCTGCATGGATTCGCCATCAACTGGGACGGTAGCATCCTGACCATGTGCGGTGGAGCCTATCCGCTGGCCGTTGTTGGTAGTCTGCGCCTGGAGATCTGGCTGGACCGCAGCGTCATCGAGGTATTCATCGACGACGGCCGGGCCGTGCTGACGCGAGTGCAGGTTGGCGATAGCGGCGACGGCCTGCTGCGCGTCAATGGGGAGGCCGACGTTCGCGCTTGGCGGATGGCGGCACGCTAACGCAGGCTAACGCACTGCAGATGCGTCCGGTCGGGCGCCCCCTTTCTTCCACCAGCCTCCTGCCGATGCTCGCGGTCATGGACTTGCGGGAATTCCAGGAACACATGCGCGGCCTCTACGGGGCGAAAGACGCAGCCCGCGGTCGTGACGGCACGTTCATGTATCTGATTGAAGAGGTCGGTGAACTCGCCGAGGCCTGCCGCGAACCTGCCTCGCACGATCTGCCCGGCGAATTCGCCGACGTGCTCGCCTGGCTGACCTCGCTGGCCAACCTGCACGGAATCGATCTGGCAGACGCTGCCTCGGCCAAGTATCCAGTCACCTGTCCCGCCTGCCGGGCCAAGCCGTGCATCTGCGCCACCAAGCCCTGATCCTGTTGGTTTTGCTGGCGCCGCTGACCGGCTGCGCCCGCCTCCTGCAGAGCATCCTGGCGCCGCAGCAGGCAGCCATGAGTGCAACCCAGAGCGTCGCCAACTCGGCTGTCTCGTCAGCTGCGATGAAGGCGCCGGCCAGCCAGCTCAATCAGATGAACAACGAAGTTGGGCGTCTGCTTGGAGGGGATGGTGCAGACAAAGCCGAACTGGCCCGCATCCAGGAGGCGCTCGAGAAGCGCATGGAGCAGATCGGTTCCGGCACCTCCGCGCAGAATAATCCCGAGCGCCTGCAGCCATGGCATCCACGCAGCGTGCCGCCGAAGGAACTGACCCAACGACCGGGCGATGTCATCGGACTTGGTCGGCAGAGCGCACCCACCCGCGCCTTGCCTCCTCCGGGCCTGGTCCCCGACGGCATCCCCGCAGCCGATCTGCCCGCACCGATCGACCTATCACCGGTGCGGATGAAGCAGAAACGGTGAAGCTACGGCAGCGGCGTGACAGGGTGCCCACCACGCTCAGCGGGATCAGCAGGAGAGTTGGCGTCGACCGAGTCCTAGAGCGAGCAGTAGGACCATGCCGAGTACGCTGCCATTGCCGCATCCACCGCCGCTACGGGATCCCTCACCGCTGCTCGCACCGCCACTGCTGGCAGCGATGGTCAGGACCAGAATCTTGCTGTCGGTACCGACGCCAGTGGCGGTCAGCGTTCCGGAAATGGTGTTGGTACGCTGAATGTCAGACCGCCAGGAAACGTACCAGTGGCACCGAAGGTGATCGTCGCGGTTTCAGTCGCTGTGATAATGTAGGTGGATACCTGGCC
>JBBQCI010000131.1:0-7032 GCA_038318565.1 Planctomycetota bacterium | reverse complement strand
GCCCCAGCACGCGTGTTGCATCCGTACCCGCATCGCAGCCAACTCGTCAGAACCTGATGGAAGAGCCGTATGCGGGAAACCCGCCCGTACGGATCTGTGCCGGGGACGGCCCGAAATGGCTGTTCCTACGGCGACACCTATTCTTCAACCATACCCTTGCGAGAACTTGATATAGGTCCGTTCTGTCGAGCCACCAACAATCGCCCGGAACGCCAACAATGGCCGTGCGGCTAGCGCTGCTCTAATCGTGGTGGGTAGCTAACGGAATCTTGATAGACCCAACGATGGTCTTTCGTGTCATAGATTGCATCGACTCCAGCAATGTGACCTAGACCAAGGCCAATATGGAGGAGGCGATCATTGACCCATTTCACCGTGACGGTCCGGAATCCGTGAATGCGGATGACCGTCATTGGCTGACCATCGCTTTTGACTTCAATACGGCCAAGAGAGTTGTCGTACGGAACTTTGGCTCCGTCGGTTCTCGTGATCGTGGCATTCCAAATTTGGTGGGGCGAGGCGACGGCAATTGCTGGTTCCTGCGGTAAGTCATTCAATGATCCGGCCGACGCGTCAATAACCGCCGGGTAGAATTCCCTAAAGTCATTGCTGAAAAGCACGATTGGAGCGTCCGCACCAAACATCATCGAGGCGGATCCACAAAGGAAGAGCGTCACTTTGGCTATCATGGCCAACAGCATAGCGACCCTGATGTCCGGCACCATCGCGCGAGATGAGGTCGCAATCACGTTAGTTGGACATAGCCGGGCGACCCGGCCACACGGGCGTCCCGTACGCCCAGCGCCAGTGGTGCTGCTGACGTTGTAAAACGGCCGATGCTGCCGTGGCCCTTGCTGATGATCCCCATCAGCCGGGCCACGGAGCATCGGCCATGAGCCAGCATTCTCTCCTTTCCTTCCAACGCCACCTGCAGGCGCAGGGCAAGCGCCCGGGCACGCAGGAGCGGGAGAGACCCAGAGAGACCCAGGACATGCGCCTAAGTTTCGTTGTGGTTCAACGACTTACAGCCTCCCCCAACGGACGATGCACTACATGGGACAAGTGCAAAGCCTTAGATAAGCCGGTGCCTGTCCTTGATTGCCCTTCGTAGGTTGTGTGTCTACTTTCGGAACCTACAACCTACGGCGCGACGAGGCCGCCGGGGTAGAACCAGAAATCGACCCAGCCGGGGCCGTGCTGGGCGTTGGGTGCGCCGACTACGGCGCTGCGCTGGTTTCTCACCAGCACCGCCGGCAGATTGGACACGCTCTCGGTGTGGCCGTCGGCGTAGACCTGGTTGAGATAGGTCGCCTTGCCGCCTTTGACGTGATTGCCTTGCGGCAGGTTGACCGCGTCGACCCACAGGGCGTCGGCGAAGAGCACGGCGCGCGGCTTGTCGGCGATGGCCGTCGCCATCTGATTCCAGTCGCGCGCCCAGTCGCCTTGGCGGCGGCCGCTGCCGAGTCCGTAGTAGTAGTACGAGCTGAGGATGTAGTAGTTGCCTGGCCCTATGTGCGCGATGCCTGGCCAACCCCCCGCCGCGTAGGGCAGGGTCGACCAGGTCTTACGCGACGGGCACTGCCACACCTGCTCCGGCCAGCCGTCGGCTTGCGCCTCCCACACGTCGCCGCGGAAACACGAGGGCAGCAGGGCCGGGTTGTTTCCCGAGTTGTCCGCGCCGTTCCAGTCGCGCGCCTCGTAGGGCAGCCGGCCGTCGTAGTCGTTGGCATAGACCAAGGCAGCTGAGCCGAGTTGGCGCAGGTTGGACATGCAGGCGACGCGGCGGGCCTGCTCGCGCACGATGCTGACGCCGGCGAGCAGCAGTCCCGCCAGCACGGCGATGATCGCGACCACTACCAGCAGTTCGATGAGGGTGAAGGCGTGGCGCATGTTCAGGTTCCGTGCACGATCAGGCGTGGTTGCACCAGGCGCAGTTGCGGTTCCGGCGGCAGGCGGCCGGCCAGACGTTCGCCGAGTAGGGCGACCAGCGCGGCGCCGATTGCGGCGTTGTCCTTGTCGACGGTCGCGGCCGGCCGATCCGCCGTCGCAGCCTCGACGTAGGCGTCATAACCGACCACGGTGAGGTCGCTGCGGCCGAGGGTGCGCAGCGCGGCGACGGTGGCCTGGGCGGAGTGGTCCGACGGGCACATCAGCGCGTCCGGCGCCGCCTCGCCCGCCAACAGCGGGGCGAGATAGCCGACCAGGGTACGCACGCGCAGTTCGACATCGTCAGCTAGGTCGCCGCTGGGGGGCGGCAGCAGGCCGTGGAGCGGCGGATCCACGGCCAGTCCGAGTTCGGCGCAGGCGGCGATGTACCCACTGTCGCGACGGGCCAGCCAGTCGTCGTAGCTGCGCGGTCCGGGCGCGAAGCACCACAGGCGGCGGATGCGTCGGCAGCCGCGAGCCGCGAGCCAGCGTACCAGGGCGGCGGCGCCGGCGGCGTGGTCGCTCTCGACCCGGTCGAAGAAGCGGCACAGCGGCAGGTCGCCTTGCACCGCCACCGCCGGCAGGGCACGCAGGCGGCCGGCCAGGGCTTCGTCGAGCTGCCCATCAACCACGTCGCGCAGCACCACAACGCCGCGTGGCCGGTCGGCGAGCACCGCCTCCCAGCTCTGCCGCTGGTCGGGGCCGAGAGTGACGAGGATGCCGCCGGCTTGGCCGAGCGCGCGCAGCGCTCCGGCGTAGACGCCCCAGGCCCAGCCGCTGCGGATCGCCCCGTCGCCCGGTGCGCCGTACTCGCGGGTCAGCAGCACGCAGGTCTCGACCATCCAGGCGCTGCCGGTGGTGGACGCCGTGGCTCCTGCGACGCGGCGCAGGCGGCCATCGCGGCGCACCAGCCCCGACTGCTCGGCTTGGACCAGCACGGCGCGGATGGTGGTGCGCGAAACGCCCAGCCGCACTGCCAACTCGTCCTCGCGTGGCAGGGCCTCGCCCGCAAGCAGGCGGCCGTCGCTGACCGCCTGGCGCAGGTCGCGCCAGGCCCGGGCACGAGGGGAGGTCTGATTGGACAGGCTGACCATACTGGAATCATACCCAAAATAAACCGAAGATCAACAGCTTCGATTTATCAGAAATTGCTTGTTCATGGAAATATGGGTATTAGGTCAGTATCTAATGAGGTTAGGTATGAACCGAGTATCTTCAGGCCGCTCCCTGGTCGAGATCCTGATCGTCATCTCCATCCTCCTGCTGCTCGCCGGGATGCTTGTCCCGGTTCTCGGGATGATTCGCGACGGCGCCCGCAACGTCCAGTGTGCCAATAATCTACGTCAGCTCGGCATGGCCACCCTGAGCTTCGCTCAGCAGCGCCGCGGACGGCTGCCGTGCGAGAACCGGGACTGGACGCCAGGCAGCGCCTTCGCCCCGCTGCCTGGTGCCTTTCGCCATGACATCTGGTCGAATGATGAGGAGGCCTGGCCGAAGCAGCTCTGGCAGTGCCCGACGAAGCCAGCGTGGACGGAATCCGCACCGGCGGACAATGCCTGGATCCTCAACCACACCGACACGCCGTATATCCCCCAGCCCTTTCCCGCCGCCTACCGCAGCGATCCAAACCTGCCGCGCCTGATCTTCACATCCTACATCTATGCCGGCATTGGCAGCGGCTGGCGCAGCGGCAACTGGGTGCGCGACTGGTCCAAGATCGCCATGAGCACCCGCGATCCGGCTGGCACCGTGCTCTTCGCCGACGCCGCAGGCAACCACGTCAAGGCCGGCCGCACTGCCCGGTTGCAGCAGGTCCACCTCGATGGCCGCACCGCCGCGGTCGAGAATCTGCCGCAACTCGTCGCCGGTCGCGGTGGTGAACCTGGCGCCGCCTTCGCCCAGCACGGCAACGGCTGGGGCGACTACTGGTGGTTCCCGCAGGTCAACTGAGAGACCCCGACATGCGCCACCTCGCCATCCTGCTGCTTGCCGCCACCCTGTCCGCCGGCGACAGCGGCCTCGCCGGGGCCTACGCCGATCCCGACCTGGTCGCCAAGGTCGGTTTTGGTGGCCAGCCCAGCCACCATCTGCAGGGCTGGCGCGGCTGGATGGAGACCTACCCGGCGGCGCGCTTCCTCGCCGGGGTCGGCATTGGCCTGCCGCCGTGGGACAGCCCGATGATCGGCGCCTATCCGCAGCTGTGCGCGCTGCTCGGCCGGCAGGGCATCCGCAGCGGGCGCATCGAGATCGACTGGATCAGCCTGCGCTATGACGACGAGCAAATCGAGGATCCCCAGGGCCGGCTACGCGCCGCACTGGCGGCGATGCGGTCCAGCGGCATCCGTCCGCTGATTCTGCTCAATGGCCACCAAGGCAAGCCCTGCCCACTGCGCTGGTCGGAGCGCCGCCTGGTACAACCGGCCGCGCGCGGCGCGCGCACCTTGGTCCTCGACAGCGTCGACGGCCTGGAGGTGTGGCGTAGCGGCCCCTGCGACCTGACCCAGTACTGGGCGGCCGAGTGCCTGATCACCGCCATCGATGCCGGCACACGAACAGTGACCCTGGGCAAGGCGCTGCCGCTCGACCTGGCGGCGGGGCCGCGCCGCTTCGCCACCCTGCGCTACCGCCCCTTCGGCCCGCCCGGGGCCGAGCTCGACCGCACGATCGCCGGATGGAAGCACTACGCGCGCACGGTCGCCGCCTTCGCTGCCGAGGCCCTCGGCACCACCGGTAAACCTGACCTCGGCTTCGACCTTGAGGTGTGGAACGAGCTGTCGTTCGCCTCCAACTTCCTGCTCCTCAACCGCTACCTTGACCAGGGTGAACCTTACCAGGAGGACGCGGTGTGGTGGCGGCTGCCCCACGCGGTCGGCGACGCCGCGCTGGAGACGCCGGCGCAATTCGCAGGGGTGCGCATCGTCGACGGTATGGCCAACACCATCCCCTGGCCAGCGGCGCAATGGGCGCACCCGCGCTTGGCGGCACTGTGCAAGCATCCCTACTTCGGCCCGGAGCAGCTGCCGGAGATGCTGATCAAGCGCAACCAGGCCGAGGTTTTGGTGCCGGGCTTCACCAGCGCGCGCTTCACACCCAGCTACCGCCTCGACCTGCCCGAATACCACCTCAGCTGGCTGCAGAGCGACACCCTGGTGCGCGACCTCTTCCCCGGCGTCGCCCAGGTGCGCGGCGACCGCCACGGCCGCGATGAGCGCGCCCCCGGCCGCGGCGGCAGCTATGGCGTGTGGATCACCGAGGTCGGCTGGAACGGCACCCAGCGCCAGGTGTCCGCCGGGCGCTTCGACCGAGTCAAGGCCATCGCCACCCTGCGCCTGTGGTGCGCCTACCTCGGCCGCGGCGCCCAGGTGGTGCTGCCCTACAGTGCCACCGAGGGCTGGGACAGCTTCGGCTTGGTGCCGCCGGCCGCGCTGGCCGCGATCAACGCCGGTACCGCGACCGCGACCACTGATCCCGGGCTGCCCCTGACCGCCATCGGTCGGCTGACCGCGGCGCTAGCGGTACCACCCGGGGGCGCGCTGCAGACCGCGCGCCAGATGGCGGTGCGCGACATCCGCGACAGCCATGGCCGTATGCAGTTCCCCGGCGAGGGCGCAGTGCCGCCGCTCTACGACCGCGAGGTGCTGTTCCTCGCCCCGTTGCAGCTGAGCCCTCGGCGATTCGCGGTGATCTACTACGTGATGACTCGCGACTGCGGCGCGGAATACGCACCCGCCCGCTTCACCGTGGCGCTGGCCAACCTGCGTGGGGCCGGGGCGCGGGTGAGCGCGTTGGATCCCCTCGACGGCCTGGCGCCGCCGGTCGGTGCGCCCGCCGGCGACGCCACCACCCTGACGGTCGAGGTCGAGGCCACCTCCTATCCGCGCCTGCTGCTCATCGATGAGGCCGCCGACGGCCCGCTGGTGCAAAACACCGTGCTGACCAGCGAGGCGCTGGAATTCACTTCGCCCGCCGACGGCACCGCCGCCATCACCTGGGGCCCGTGCCCTGGGCGCAGCGGTGCCCAGGCCGCCGCCGCGGTGACGGCTGGCCGGCGCGTGCAGGTGGCGTTGCCCGGCCTCGCCGCCGGCCACGGCGTACGCGTGGTCCTGCGCACGCCCGACGGCCTGGAGGCGCGCTGGCCGCTGCTGGGCAACGACAGCGACGGAGCGTGGCAGCCGCCAGCGGTGGCAGCGGCCGCCCCGCCGACGGCTGGCGCCCCGGCCCTGGCATGGCCGGACCTAGCCCCAGCGGCCGAGGCGGTGGCGACGCCCGCGGCGCCGTGGAGCGCGGCCGGGGCAGGCCGCTGGCAGGCCGGCGCCCAGGCTGAGCTGCTTCAGGTGCCGGGCACCCGCGAGGCGGTGGCGGCACTGCTGCCAGCACGCGGCACCACCGACCGCCTAAGCCTGGCCGCCGGCACCTGGAACGGCCGCCCGGCCTGGCTGCTGCGCCTGGCCCTTGACCGCAACCTGCATCCGGGTGAGCGCTGGCCCTACCGTCTGCTGGCCGTCGCCCCGGCCGCCGGCGGCCATCTCGTAGCCGAACTGCGCTCCGCTACCGAGCCGGCCGCCAGCGACGAAGACCGCTGGGCAAGCCTGCTGGCAGCGGTGGCCTGGAAATAGGTCGGAGCAGTGGTTGACGATGTTCGGTGCAACGCGAATCGTGAGCGTTACTGTATAAACTATACTGTATAGTATAAACTATATAATATAAACTAGACACACTACCTTTACCCATCACTTGCCCATACACCTGTTTTGTCCGCGATAATTTTCTTGCCCTGGGTCGCAGCGAACGCTGCTCGTGCTGTGCGGTTTCCGATTGCCACGCCCTGGAATAGGCCGCCGTCGCTAATCGCCGTCCGCCAAACAGCGGCATCGATGCCAAGGCGGTCGCAGCAGGTCCGAGCAGTCGACGAGAGCGGTCCTGGTGTGACCAACGCATGGTAGTCATCGAGCGTGACTGGACCGTGCTCTCGTTCACCCGTCAAGCCGTTAACGGGATGACAGGCCGACAGTGGTGTCAGGCAGGCGCCCAGGCGGCGGTCATCCTTGTGGAAATACACCGGTCTTCGCCCGATTCCGGCAACGCTCAGGCGCTGGGCGATGCTGG
>JBBQCI010000130.1:0-7128 GCA_038318565.1 Planctomycetota bacterium | reverse complement strand
CTGATGGGCTGTCAGGTGGCGATCGCACCGTTGGGGATGCGCGAGAAATCGCGCGGCAATCTCCAACTCGTCCTGATCGCGGCCAGTGAGAAGGGCTACTTTGATCTCGCCGAACTGGTCTCGCTGGGTTGGAAGCAGGGGTTCTACTTTGAGCCACGTGTCGACATCGAGATGATCGCGCGTTATAGCAGCGACTTGGTCTGCCTGACCGGCGCCGGCGACGAGGGCTTCCTTAACAGCCACCTGCGGCGTGGTTCGAGCGAGGAGGCACGCCGCCAGTTGGGTGTGCTGAAGGACATCTTCGCCGACCGTTTGTGGGTCGAACTTGCCGACCACCTGGTGGACGGACCGATCAGCCTGCGCCAGGGCAACCTCCAGCTTGCCCGCGAGCTATCGGTGCCGGTGGTGGCGACCAACTGGGTGCATTACCTCGCCCAGCAGGATGCCGATGTCCACGACGTCATGCTGGCCATCTCTGACGCCACCACGCTGACGGATCCCAAACGTCCGCGCATGCCGGCGCGGGACTATTGGCTCAAGTCGCCTGATGAGATGGCGGCGGTGTTCAGTGATCTGCCCGAGGCGCTCAGCAACACCCGGGCGGTGGTCGAGCGTTGTTCGAAGGCCAAAATTCCCACCGGCACCTACCATCTGCCGACCTATCCATGTCAGATCGGCCAGAGCGAGGGCGAGCTGCTGAGCGAATTGTGTGAGGCGGGGCTGAAGCGACGCTATGCCGAGATCACCGAGGAACATCGTTCGCGCCTGGAATTCGAGCTCAAGACGATCATCACGATGGGTTTTCCGGCCTACTTCCTGATCGTCTCTGATTTCATCATGTGGGCGAAGCGCAATGACATCCCGGTCGGACCGGGCCGCGGTTCGGCTGCCGGATCACTGGTCGCCTACTGCCTGGGCATCACCGACATCTGCCCGCTGCGCTATGGTCTGCTGTTCGAGCGGTTCCTGAATCCGGGCCGCAAGTCGATGCCCGATATCGATATCGACTTCTGCCAAACCCGCCGCGAGGAGGTCCTCGACTACGTGCGCGGCAAGTATGGCGCCGAGGCAGTAACCAACATCATGACCCTGGGCACGATGAAGGCGCGCATGGCGATCAAGGATGTCGCCCGCGCCTACGAGTGGACACCCGAGGAATCACAGGAACTAGCCAATCTGGTGCCGAAGGATCCGAGCGGCAAGCATGACCTACAGGTGTGCCTGGGCCGCAAGCCGCTCGACAAGGAGACCAACACTTACGGCACTGTCGACGTGATGCTGAAGCGCTACGACGGCGATCCGCGCACCCGGCAGGTGCTCGATGCGGCGCTGTCGCTTGAGAAGCTCGGCCGTTCGCTCGGCGTGCATGCTTGTGGCGTGATCATCGCGCCCAAGCCGGTACATCAACTGGTGCCGGTGTGCGTGGTGAAGTCGAAGCCGTCGACCATGTTCAACATGACCCAGGTCGAAAAGGCCGGGCTGCTGAAGATGGACTTCCTCGGGCTCAAGACGATGACCATTTTGAAGAAGTGCGTCGACATAGTGAAGGCTGGTGGCGGGCCGGCGATCGATCTGCTGACCATCCCGCTCGCTGATCCGGCGACCTTTCGTATGCTGGGCACCGGCCGGACACTCGGCATTTTCCAGTGCGAATCGCCTGGGTTCCAGAATCTGATCGCTCGACTGAAGCCCGACCGCTTTGAAGACATGATCGCGCTGGTGGCTCTGTACCGCCCCGGCCCGCTCAAAGCGAACATGCACCTCGACTACTGTGATCGTAAGCAGGGCATTCAGAAGGTCGACTATCCGCATCCGGTGCTGGAAGGCGTGCTACGCGAGACCTACGGACTCTACATCTACCAAGAACAGGTGATGTCGATCAGTCGCGAACTGTGCGGCTTCACCCCGGCCGAAGCCGACGACCTGCGCAAGGCGATGGGCAAGAAAGACAAAGCCGTACTGTCCAAGCTGAAGGATAAGTTCATCGACGGCGCCTTCACGCTGAACCAGTTCCCGCGCGAGAAGTGCGAGGACATGTGGGACAAGATTCTTGGTTTCGCCGAGTACTGCTTCAACAAGTCCCACTCAGCATGCTATGGCCTGATTGCCTACTGGACGGCCTGGTTTAAGGCGAACCACTACGCCGCCTTCATGACCGCGAACCTGATTTTCGAAATGGGCAACAAGGAGAAGATGACCGAGTTCGTGGAAGAACTGCGCGGTCAGGGCATTCCGGTGCTGCCACCCGATGTGAACATGTCCGGCTGGGAATTTACCCTGGTCAAACGTGGGGAAACCCAGGAGATCAGATTCGGATTTGGTGGAGTAAAAGGGATCGGTGAAGGTGCGGCCGATTCACTGATCGCTACGCGAGTGAAGGGCGGTCCCTTCGACTCGCTGTACAGCCTGTGTGAACGGGTCGACACCCGCACGATCAACAAGCGCGTGGTCGATGCGCTGATCAAGGTCGGCGCATTCGATACCGTTCATGCCAACCGAAAATCCTTATTCGAGGCGATGGATAAGGCCTTCGACCGCGGCCAGAAGATGTCCAAGTCGCGTGACGAAAGCCAGCAGACGCTGTTTGCCGCCTTCGAAGCAGACAACAATTATCGGGATGCGGTGCAGGGTTACCCGGAGATCCCGGACTGGTCGGTCGAAAGCCGACTTGGATTTGAAAAGGCGCTGACCGGCTATTGGATCAGTGATCATCCGGTGCGTGCGTGGCGGCCACAGCTAGGCTCCCATGCCACTCACAACACGCGTCAGATGGCCGACACACCGGATGGCTACAAGGTCGCTGTGCTCGCGGCGGTCACTGCCAAACGCATGATCAAGACCCGTACCGGCAACACCATGTGTATCCTTTCGCTGGAGGATGAACGCGGTGCGTTCGAAGCCGTGCTGTTCGGCGGCGGCGGCGGCGGCGGCGGTCGTGGCCGAAACAGCGGTCCGAGTCCGTGCGAGCGCTTTGCGCAATTGTGCGAGCCCGACACCGTGGCGTTGTTTGCCGGTACGATCGAACGGCGGAACCGCGGTCCCGGCAAGCCAGGCGGTGGCGGTGGTGGTGGCGACGAGGACGTCGATGAACACGCTGCTATTAGCGGCGACGAGGACGACGGGCATGTCGCCGCGGCTGCCGACGTCGCGCCGGCCATCCCGGGTCTGGTGGTCAGCGAGGTGGTGCCGGCAGCCCGGGCCACCGAACTGCTTGTCCGCTCGATCACCGTAGCCATCGATGCCACCGCGGCTTCGATCGATCAGCTACGCGAGACCGAAAAGCTGCTCGCCGAACACAGCGGCGATCGCGCGCGCATCCATCTCAGCGTGCACACCGGCAGTACGGCGATCTCGATGGTGCCGGACGACAAGTGGCGGGTCCATCCCAGCGCGGCCTTGGTCGAAGGCCTGCGCCGCCTGTGGGGCGACGAGAACGTCATGCTAGAGCTGACGTCGGCGGAGCGGCTGTTGGCTGGTTGAGGTTTGAGGGCTACTTCCACATCTTCGCGAGCGTCGCCCCGGGGAAGTATCGGCTGACGATGTCCTCGCCTCGGACCCCGTCCTGGGCCAAGAACCAGGCGCTGACTTGCGGTAAACCGACCCCGTGGCCGAAACCGCGACCCTCGACCACCAGTTGCCCACCGCGACTGCTCGCCATCGCGACTTTTTCCCACCACAGCGAGCGCAACTGGTTGGCCCCTACGGCGAGCCGGAAATCCAGCCCGTTCATCTCATCACTACGCTCGCTACCGGCCAATCGATGGGTGATGCTGACCTGGGCGACCCGTCCAGAGGGGGTACGCTTCGCGATGGCGACGGCCTTGACCGTACCGATTCGTGGACGACTACTTCCTGCGCGCGACCAGGTTCCGAGTCGTTCGCTGAGTTCATCGACGGTGATCGCCGCCCGCCACTGTTGATGGGTACGGGTCATCTTCAGGCCTCGGGCACCTTCAACACTGGCCGGATCGTCGACTGGCCGGCTGAAACGGGCCAGCGGCGTGCGTTTATCAGGCAGCAGCGCATCTGGCCAGAGGGCGGCGCTGTCCTCGGTTCTCCCCCCAGAACAGGCATGGAAGCGGGCCATGATCGCCTGACCGCCGAAGATCAGCAGTTCGCCACGGGTCCTGGCGATGGCGGTGGCGACCTCGATTGTTGGCTCCACGGCACCATCGTAGGCGATGTCGGCGGTCCCACGGATGATCGTCCAGGCCTGTCCCTTTCGGCTTTGCCAGCGTGCAGCGGCATAGCTACGGGCGACGATCGCCTGTGCTGCCAGGGCTTCGACCGGCCAGCGTGGGTGCATCTCGGCTGGCAGGACTCCGGCCAGCCAGGTTTCGAGGCCGACCATTTCGATGACCTCGACCGCACTGCCCACTTTGGCCAGGCGTAGCCGGCCACTGCAGGTCACCCCGTCGACCGAAAACCGGTTGCCGCTGCCGGTCGCGACGAGGTCCGCCTGGGGACCAGCGATGGAGTGACCAGCGACTCGGAAACCGCTGCCTGACGCAGTGATATCGACGATCCCTGCAGGCAAATTACCGCCTTCAGGCGTCCGATGCGGCAGTAGCAGGCGCACCCGGACGGTCTGGCCACGCATCATCATCACGCCCAGTTCGGGTTCCTCGCTCAGGGCCGGCCAGGCAGGTTGCGCCAATGGGAGGTCAGGAACAACGCCACGTTCCCCTGGCCTCGCCTGCACTGGCAAGGTGGGTGCCCGACTCGTTGCTGGTCCGGCTACCGCTGGGGGATCGGTGGCGGTCGAGCGTACGCAGGCAACCAGCGCCAGCACGACGAGAAGGATGGCACAAACGCGGCTCATGCCGACACCATCGTCGTCCACCCGTCCACCGCCAGGGCCACGTTATCAGGAAGCCGTCGTTCCCAGTCGGCGTAGCGTACTTCCGGGCCCATGTGCATGAGGACCGTCCGCCGCGGTCTGAGGCGTGAGATCAACGCGAACGCCTCGTCCCAATTCTGGTGGGTCGGATGCAGTTCATCGCGCAGCACCCCCACGGCCAGCAGATCGAGGTCGCACAACCCGGCATCAGCGGCGACCGGCAGATCCTTGATGTCGGTGCAATAAGCCATGTCGCCACAGCGGAAGCCGGTGGTGCGGCCGGCTGGTCCGTGACTCATTGCGAAGGGGGTCACGGGCAGGCCGGCAATGACCGTCTCGCTGTGGTCGGTCAGGGCCACCGTGCGCAGGGCTGGTTTGCTCATGTTGTAGGTATCGACGCCACCGCCGAAGCAGTAGGGGAACATGGATTGGACCTCGGCGAGGTGCTCTTCATCCCCGTAGAGATTGATGCCATCACCGCGCATCAGTCGGTTGAGATGGCGGAGGTCGTTGATGCCATGGCAATGGTCGGCGTGGTCATGGGTCAGTAGCACGCCGTCGCAGCGCACCAGGCAGCGTTCCGGATAGCGAATCCCGTCCCAAGAGCGGTACGGATCGGTCATCTGATGGGCGAGATCCGGACCACAGTCGAACAGGATGACCTGACCGGCAGGACCCCGCAAGAACGCCCCGGATCGGCGACGGCGATCGCGCGGGTCCTCGCTCCACCAATCGGGGACTCCCCACATCGGATTGCCATGGCTGGTTCCGCAGCCGGTGATGGTGAACTCCCAAGATGGCATGCGCGGCAAGCATGGGCGTCCTGGCGGTCGCGCCACGGTGGCGGCGCCCAGCTTTACCATAGCCTGTCCCGCCATGCCCCGCCCCCTGGTCGCACTGGATCTCGACGGAACCCTGCTGACCGAGGAGTCTGTTTTGACTGCCGCCCACGAGCGGACGGTGCGTGAGTTGCAGCACGCTGGGTGTCATCTCGCCATCGTCACCGGTCGACCGGTGCTGATCACGCAGGCGATCTGGTGGCGATTGGGCCTGACCACGCCGTTGGTGTGTTTCAACGGCGGCTGGGTTGGCTTCCCCGGACAGCCCGCTTTGGCCTGCCTGCGGCTCAGTGAAGATGACACTCGCGATATTCTCGCGCAGTTGCGTGGTCGCGGCGGCGTCGCCTGCGGCTATCCCGACGAGAAGAGTTGGTGGATGGATCGTCTGGCCATGGAAACCGCAGGCTGGCCTGTGAAGTACGGCACCAGTATCGAGATCCGGCCCGAGGATTTCGCCCCGTGGAAGGGTCCGAGCTTCAAGGTGATGTACGTCGCCGACCCGTTGCAGACTCCGGGTATCGTGCGCGATCTGCGGGATCATTTCCGCGATCGCTTCCACGTCGTACTGAGCCAGCCGGACCGCCTGGAGATCCTGCCCAAGGGGATCAGCAAGGTCTGGGGGCTGTCTAAGCTGGCGACCTTGCTGGGCGTCGAACGTGCTGATGTCTGGTCGGTCGGCGATGCCGAGAACGATCTCGAGATGGTGGCCTGGGCGGGCCACGGCTGCGCCATGGGACATGGTCCCGAGAAGCTGTTGCGCGTCGCCCGTCATATCCTGCCGGGCATTCATGCCCGCGGCCTGTGCGCCTTGCCGCAGTTGATGCAGCGCTGGAATTACCTGCCAGCCTGATTCAGCATCAGCGCTGAACCGCTGACGGGTATGCTGCGTTCAGCCAGCGGAGGCCTCACCATGAGCCACGCCAGCGACGGTCAGCCAGAGGAAGGGCGTCTTGATCTCGTCCCGATGATCGATTGCGTCATGCTTCTGTTGTTGTTCTTCATCATGACGAGCAGCTTCACCGCCGCCGAGCGCCACATCCAGGCCCTGCTTGGGACCGGCGGTTCGATGCCCAACCCGTCCGTGCCGCCACCAACAGTGCGTATAGCCGTTCTGCCCGGGTCCGATGGTGTTGCCCGTATCCGCATTGGCGGCGGCGAGGAATTACGTCTGGATGGCGTGGCCCTGACCCAGCGCGACCCGCACCTGGTGGAGCCTGAACTGGATCGCTTCCACGCGGCGATCGCAGTCCGCCTGGCCACATACGAGCAGACTGGTCCACGGACTTCTCAGCCAGCAGTCGAGATCCACTGTGCCACCCGCCTGCCGTGGTGTCTGGCGATGGGCGTCTACGATGCGGTGCGGGCCTATGAATTGGCCCGGCTGCCCGTTGCAGACCTGCCAATCGACCAGCAACGCACCGTCACGTTCGCTTCGCCGCCGATGCGGAA
>JBBQCI010000129.1:0-7210 GCA_038318565.1 Planctomycetota bacterium | reverse complement strand
CGTGCAGGCCCCGGGCACCTGCGACCGCATCAACCTGTGGACGATGCTCGGCAACGGCCAGGTCGCCTACCGCATCACCGAAGACCTGCGCCACGAACGCGCCCGGGAGCTGATCCCCGCCGGCTTCGCGGGCCGGCTGATGGTCGACGCCTGGCCCGGCTGGCTGAAGCTCCTGCTGGGTGAGCGCCTCGGCCTGTGCAATGCCCACGCCCGCCGACCGTTCGCCGACTGGCTGAAGCGGCACCCGAACACGTTGCTCACCACGTAGTCGATGCCGACCGCCCCGGCGTTGTCACTGCCCGTGTCGACGGTGAGATTACGAATGCTGTTCTGGAATCCCTGGTTGTTGCCCCCGTCGCCAAACGGGCTTTCCGATGCGCTTATGATCACCGCCTTGGGTTTCGTGACGTCGCCGAACGCAGCGGTGCCATTGGCAAGTCGAATCACGGTGCCATTGCGGCTCTGTCCGCGTAGACTGACTCGGGCCCACCAGCCGCCGTCACGGTTCTTTCACAGCAGCGAGTCGGTGACCTTGTAGGTTCCATTGGGTAGGTAGACGAAGCCGCGCGCACCGATCTGGTCGCTGATCGCCTTCTGGATGGCGGCGGTATCGTCGGCGACGCCATCACCCTTGGCATTGTACGGTGCTCGTTTGACATTGAGGATGCTGGCATCGTCGGGGCAGCGGATGTCCTCGGCTGTGAGACCATTCAATAAAGTCAGTAGGACCAAACTGACGAGCCATTCCCGAGTCCGCAGGCGAACAGCAGCTGTCCGGAACTTTTGAGTCATGTGGTGTCCGGTGCAGGTGTTGAGGCGTAGTGGAGACATCACAGTCCAGTCTGGGACAGCACGGAAATGGCAGGACGCGTTGCCTCTCGGTGTGCGAACCCGCCCGCTGGCACCTCCATCCCAGCGATGACCACGGTCTGACGAGTATGATTAAAGTACCAGCGTCCACCGCCGGCTAGGTCCTCGCAGCTTCCGACTCCTTCGACCGTGTGTTGTACGTAGTCGAGTCCTGCCGCCTGTGCAGCGAGTCTCGCAACCTGTTCGATGCAGCTATCACCGACTGTGGCCAGGTAGTAGACTCGGCCGGCGCCATAGCGGCGGTGATGGCAGGCGGTCAGGCCGGCGAGCGGGCCGTCGACGAAGGACGCAAGGACTTCACCGTCAGCATTCTCGATCCGCTCGGCCCAGGCCGCTCCGGGGCAGGCCGTACCATCGCTGAAACGCACGCTCGACGGTTCTTGGATCCATTCATCCCAGCGCGGTGCGAAGCCGAGCAGGTCGTGTAGCGGGCCTACCGGTTCGTCGTAGCAGGTGCCCCATTCGTCACGGTGGGCAGACTTGGCGCAGCCGAGGAGGGTGGCACCGGCGTCAACGGCCCGCTCCAGCGCGGCTGCGGCATCGCGCCCGAGAAACTGCGGCGAAGGCACGGCGATCAGCCGATAGCCTGACAGGTCATCCTCGGGTCGGAGTACGTCGACGCCGACGCCAAGCCGCCACAGCGCCGCGTACATGGCGCCGAAGGCTTGGAGATAGCGCACCGGTGGGAGCGTATTGCCCCAGCGGGGGCAGCTCTCGGCGCGCACGCACTCGTTGTTGAAGATGATGGCGGCCTGGCGTCGGGGCAGGATCCCGGAGGTCGCGGTGAGCTCGGGCTGCGCCCGCAGCGCCTGCAGCCGGGCGATGCGTTCGGCGATCGGCCTGCCCGCCAGGTCGCAGATCGCCACTCCGCCGCTCTCCATGTTGGCGCGATGCGGACGCCAGTGCCAGAAGACGATGCCGGCCGCCCCGCGTGCGACCGCTTCGGCGCAGAAGGCCGGCGTGATCCCACCATCCAGCGCGGCGGTCTCGAAGACCCAGAAGGGCCGATGCTTGGCCGAGCGGAAGAGATCGTGCGCAGCAGCAGTAAAGGCGTGATGGTGGCAGTCGGCGTTGCCGGCAGCGGCACCCGGATACGCGTCCCAGCCGGCCACGTCGAGCGGCTCAGCGAAAGTCAGGTGGTCGAGCCCACGGTCGAACACGGCGGTGGCGTTGGTTGAGATCCACTGTCCGGGTGCGATCACGGTGCGCAGGGCGTTGCGCTGCACCTGGATGAAGTCGCGTTGCGATTCCGAGAAGTAGCGCTGGTAGTCGAGCCAGTGGCCGAGCACGCAGCGCACCTGCTGGCGCGGCGTGTCGATCTCGCCCCAGGCGCTGTACTCCTGGTTCCAGAAGCGCAGCCCCCAGCGCCGGTTCAGCGTCGCTACGTCACCGTGCCGCCGCTTAAGGAAATCGCGGAAGCGCCACTGCGAAGCGCGCGAGTGGCATTCGGGCGAGACGCCTTCTGGGCCGAGCAGCTCGTTGTCAATCTGCCAGCCGAGGACAGCCGGATGCCGGCCGTAGCGCACCCCCATCGCCTGGGCGATGCCAGCGCAGAAGTGGCGGTAGATCGGCGAATCGACATCCACGTCGCGCCGTGCACCCAGTTGCCGCAGCGTGCCGTCACGGTTCTCGATCATGATCTCAGGATACTGTCGGGCGAGCCACGGCGGCGGTGTGGCGGTGGGCGTGCAGAGGATCAGGCCAAGGCCGAGCCCGTCCGCCATGTCGACGAAGCGATCGAGCCAATCCCAGTCGTAGCAACCCTCCTGCGGCTCGATCGCCGTCCAGGCGAAGTCGAGGACTCGCAGACAGTCGATGCCGGCCTTGCGCATGTTGCCGAGGTCACGCGCCCATTCCGTCGCCTCGACCAATTCCGGATAATAGGATGTACCCCAGCGCATTAGGCCTCCGCTTCTGACATGGTTAGAATTATAGAAAACATACGAATGTTATCAAGGCGGATCATGCGAATGCGACAGTGAGTCTCATCACGGAGTCGGCGGGAATAGATAATCCCCGTCGATGAATTGCTCGCCAAGCCCAGGTATGCGCCACTTCAGGCGGGCACCGGCGTAACCGTCGACGGCTCGCATCTCAAAGACCAGGACGTAGCGTTGGCCGGCCGGCGTGGTTCTCGGAACCGTAACGCAGCACGGACTTGGGTTGCTTGGCATCGCCGTAGCCAGGGCAGTTGTCCCGCAGTTTGATAATCGTGCCTTCGCGGTTCTGACCGATCAGGGTAATGCCGACCAGCCAGCCATCGCTCCAGCCGCCCTCGCGCACTCGGTTCTGGATGGTGTCGCTGACCAGATAGGTGCCCTTGGGCAGATAGATGAACTTCGGATTATAGCGGTCGCTCGATAGGGCCTTGACCACCTTGGCCACGATCGCCTTGGTGTCGTCCGTTCGCCCGTCGCCAGTGGCGCCGAAATCGCGCTTCACGTCGAAGATGTTGGCGTCCGCAGGAAATGCGAACTAGACGGTAGCGAGTGGCTTGCCCGCCAGGATCGCGAGGGTCAGGAGGGTGATGAGATAGGTTGATCGCATGGCTGCTCCTCGTTGTACATTCGTATGTATTTCATAACCAATAGCACGCCGCGGATTCCGCCGCCGCGGCGTAGACGCTACTGGCCGCGGTCAGCGGCTCAGCTCGACGACGAACACCGGCTGGTCGGCGGATTGGGTGAACGCCCCGTCCTTGCCGACCGTGCCGGTGCCGAGTTCCTGCATGTGGTAGTCGCGCAGGACATAACGCATGCCGGCGATGGCAGGGCAGGTCACGACGCAGCCAACCCGAGCCACCAGCACCGGCAGGGTGCCGCGGTTCTTCACTTCAGCACCCTTGAACTCCGGCAACGGCCGCTTGTCGGTGTCGAGCTGATAGCCGGTGTTGAAACTGGTGCTGACCGCAGAGAGCACGGCCCGCGTTGTTGTCGTCAGCGGCTTCCCATCACAGCTGGCCAGGGTGACGGCGACGTACAACTCGTCGGCCCCGACCGGGTAGGGCATGCCCGCTGGATTCTTCACTACCACGCCGGTGATCGAGCTTCCGCTGGGGAAATGGTACTCGTGACCGACTTCACCGCCGAGGAATCCGGTATAGGCGATGGTCGCCGCGGATTCGAGGCGCAGATGGCCTCGCTGCCAATCGTACTCGATCTGGGTTGTCGGACGGATGGGGTTGGACTCAAAGATGCGCGGGCGGAAGGACTGGCCGATGGCGACCCCGCCCTGACTCTTGAGTTGTTCCCACAGTTTCTTGTCGCCCTTGAACACCGGATCTTCGGGGTGGTCGTCGAGGGTTGGGTCGATGCGGATGCGTACGCCATGCCGGTACGTGGTCGGCATCATCTGCTCGCCCAGCTTCCCGTAGGATCTGCCGTAGTCCATGCTCGCCGGATCGTACAGCGCCTTGCGGCCGTAGACGAACGTGGTCGGCGTCGGCGCAGCTGCGATCGCGCTGTTCTTGAAAATCTCCGCCGCCGCCCGCATGGCTGAATTCTGAACTTCATCACACTTGTAGTGCAGGTTACTGGCGTAGCCGACTCCCAACACACCGTCGAAGGGTTTGGCCTTCGCTGAGTCGTCACCACCACCGTAGTCGTGCCAGTTGACGATGTCCCAATCCTGGATCGCGCCAAGGGCGGCAATGCGCAGCGGATACTCCGCGCGGTACTTGGTGCGGTTGTCGATCTGGTTCTCGTAGACGAAGTAGGGCTTGCCCTCGACCTTGTTGTGCTCGACCCACGGCACGTCCCAGGCCATGCGCGGCAGCTCTTCGAGGCCACTGATGAAGGGGAAACGACGGTGCTCGGGATCGTGGGCCATGCCCTTGAGGTAGGTGCAATGGCTGACCGCGTCCGCCTGCTGATGCAGGTACTGCGATTGGATCTCGTAGCCGATGCCACAGTCGAAGATCAACGGCGAGGCGGCGGCCGAGCGGCCCCAGGTTTTCACAGCGATGCGCTCGCGCTTCTTGTGCTCGACGATCATGGTGACGAAGAATTCGCAGACGTCGGCGCCGCGCGCACGGGTGAAGTCATCACGCGAGAACTGCTGCGCGCTGCCGCTGAGCTTGCGCACCGTCTCGGGGTTTGGGTCGCCGACCAGGATCGCGCCGCTGGGGCCGCGCAGCGGAGCGAGCTGGACGCTGTGCTCGGCCAGGGACTCGCCGGGCAGCAGAAAGCCCCACGCCTTGGCCAGGCCGGCGTCGTCCGTGTATTTCGTGGTCAGGTAGGCCAGCCAGCGGTTGAGCAGCTGGTCGCGGAAGAACTTGGGCAGCTTCTGCCACTCGCCTGAAAAGAAGCGAGCAAAAGGCCATTCTTCGTTCTCCAGCTCCCAGACCACGATCTGCGGATCATCGGCCCAGCGCAATCCGCCCTTGTATTTGTTGGGGAATTCTGCGTTGTATCGCATCCGCGCGATGCCCAGAGCCTCCCAGCGCGGGTCGAAGTAGCGCGCCATGTTGCCGCGGATGTAGATCGCCTCGCCCTTGTTGCTGGCGACCCATTCCTTCATCGCGGCTGACCACGCCGTGGCGCTGGCCGGCTCGTTGATGATCGACACATCTTCGGCGCTCACCCAGCCGTGGTTGATTGACGACATCCAGATTTTGATGCCGGTCTTGTCGAGTGAAGCCAGTTGATGGGCGATGAGATCAGATTTCGAGCCGTCGCCGGGTGTGTAGTTGTGGTCCAGCACGGGTCCGCTGGTCGCGTCCCACAGCCGGTGCAGGTTGAAGCCTAGGTCGACCAGCCGTTGCGCCATCAGGTCATGGTCGCGATACGCCTTGCCGACCGCGGCCTGGCGCTCGGCTGGCGTCTTGGCGTTTTTCACCGACTCCAGCATGCCCCAATGCGTCAGGTAGCCGATCATGCCCCAAAAGCGCACGCGCTTGCCTCCCTGGGCGAGGTGGCCTTCGGGGGTGGCGACGGTGTAGGCGTCGGCCGGGATGCTGGCTGAATCCACCGTTTCGCCGGCACTGATCGTGGTCATGTGAGTGGACAGGAGCGCGGCCAGGAGAAGGGCGGTTCGTGACATGGGGTCCATGGTCGCTGTTGGGGAAGAGAAAATTTGCCTATTCACTGTTGGAAATACGTATGTCTATAACGAACTCGGGCGCCCGCTGTGACTGTCCGGCGAGGCCGTCGTAGTTCCACGATCAACGCGACGTTATTGCGGCGATCACGCTTGCTACATCGGTCTGGTGCCAGTTGTCGCGCATCCAGCGCTTGTCGCTGCCGATGACCACCGCGCCCTGGCCGGGAGAACTGGCCTTACGGCCGTGGCTACCGCGCACTAGGCCAGCATCGAGCGGCACCGGATCCATCAGATAGCGTAACCCCAGAGTCTTGCGTAGCAGCCCCCAGGCGGCGCGACGCTTGCCACCGGCGGGGTCGAAGAACAGCTCGCGCGGGTCATAGCCCGGCTTCTTATGAATTTCGACGCAGCGGGCGAAATCGGGACGGCGGGCATCGTCCAGCCAGTAGTCGTGAGCGAACCAGGCCCCGCGCGCCGCCAGCACGATCAGTTCGCCACTGCGCGCGTGGTCGAGGCCGAGTTCACGGCGCTGGGTGCCGGCATAGACACGCTCGACGCCAGTCAGCCGGGCGAGCAGCTCTGCCGCCCTGCCGATCGCCGCCTGATCAGTGCAGTAGACATGGGCAAGCTGATGGTCGACGACGGCGAAGGCACGGCTGGCGCCGGGGTCGAGCAGTTCGCCGGCGGCGTTGTCCACCGCCGACAGCAGACCGTTCTCGCGCAGGCAGCGGTTGGGGAACACCGGCTGATTGACCGCCTCGATCCCGTATTCGCTGACCACCAGTACCTCGTAGCCTTTGGCGCGGGCGTGCTCGATGGCCTTGCCGGCCTCGCGGTCGAGGGCGCGCAGATTCTTTGTCAGATGCAGGCCAACTGGGCCAAATCGCTGCAGGTCGTAGTCGAGGTGCGGCAGGTAGCACAGCGCCAGATCCGGCTGCGTGCGGTCGAGGGCGGTGGCGAAGCTCTCGGCGATCCAGTGGGTCGAGCGGATGCCGGCGGTCGGGCCCCAGAAGTTGAACAGGGGAAATTCACCGTGCTTCGCCCGCAGCGCGTCCTTCAGGTCGTAGGGGTGGGCGTAGAAATCCGGCGATTTGCGGCCGTCGTGATGATAGACCGGGCGCGGCGTCACGGTGGCGGCGACGCCAGAGTTCATCGCGTACCACCAGAAGTGCTTAAGAGTGCGTGGTCCGCCGTGGCGCTGCCAGGGCAGTTCCGCCTGCACTAGTTGCTCCGACTGGATCCAGAAGCGCACTTCGCCGAGTTCGCGCATGTACCAGCCGTTGCCGACGATGCCGTGGCC
>JBBQCI010000128.1:0-7229 GCA_038318565.1 Planctomycetota bacterium | reverse complement strand
TATCCGCGCTGGCCATGTCCCTGGTGCAGCGCGGGGCTGGTTCTCGCCCTGACGCGATCAGCCGCGCAGGCCGGTCCACGCGGCACAGGCCGGCACGATCAGCCAAGATGGCAGGCGCCAAGCCACAGCTGCAATGGCAAGACAGGCGAGGGCGGCATCCCCCGCATGGCGCAAGGCATGGGTGGCGATCGGGTCATACAGGGCGGCCAGCAGCAATCCGACGACGCCGGCGCACAGTCCATCGGCGATGCGCCGGGCTGTGCGCTGTCGACGGAGGCGCTCCCACATGGGCAGCGCTGCCACGGCCAGCAGTCCGCCGGGTAGGAAGATGGCACCAATGGCCAGTGCACCGAACCATGGCCCGTGCAGCACGGTGCCGATGAATCCGGCTATTGAGAACATCGGACCCGGCACGATCTGAGCGACGCCGTATCCGGCTAGCAGAGTGTCAGTGGACATGCGACCAGTATCGATCAAGGCCCCGCTCAGCAGCGGCAGGACGACATGGCCGCCACCGATGACCAGCGAACCGGTCCGAAACAGGTCAGAGACGGTCCGCCCCCAGGAGCTGCTCAGCAACGGCAGGGCGAGCAGACCCGCAGCCAGCAGTGTGATGCATAGCAGCACCAGCGGCCGTGAGGGGGCCGCAATGGCCGGCTCGGTCCGGTCATCGCTGGCCGAGGCCGGTAACCAGTAACCGAGGATGCCGGCGCAGGCCAGGATGGGCAGCTGCATCCAGACCTGCGGAGCGGCCAATACGGCGGAAGCCGTGACCAGGGCGAGGGCGGCGCGCCAGCGGTCGGTGCAGAGGCCATGCCACATCGTCGCCAGGGCTCCGGCGACAATGGCCAGGACGGCGATCTGCATGCCATGCAGCCACGGCGCGGCAGCGGCGGGGTTCAGCTGGGCGATACCCAGGCCAGCAGCGATCATCAGGCCTGCCGCCGGCAGCGTGAAGCCCAGCCAAGCGGCCAGCAGGCCGGCCCCGCCCGCCTGCCGCCAACCGATCAGCATGCCGACCTGCGAACTGGTCGGACCGGGCAGGAACTGGCACAGGGCGACCAGGTCAGCGTAATCACGCTCGCCCAGCCAGGCCCGGCGCTCGACGAATTCGTGCCGAAACACGGCCAGGTGGGCGATCGGGCCGCCAAACGCGCGGCAACCCAGGCCGAGGAAGACCAGGAACAGCCGGGCCGGCTTCACGCGCGCAGGGCCGCCAAGGTCTGGGCGACGAGGCGATCTGCTGGACCTGCGACGCGGGCTTCGCGCAGGCCCTTGGCCGTGCCGAGCCGGGCTATCAGGCGCCACGTTCCATCCACCCGGGCGGCGTGGCAGCCGAGCGGAGCCGAGCAGCCGCCACCGAGCCCGGCCAGCACGGCGCGTTCCAGGCCGACCGCGATGCTTGTGTCACGATCGCATAATGCCGCCAACAGATGGGCAGTGCGGCGATCGGCGATACGGCAGTCGATCGCCACGGCTCCTTGGCCAGGGGCGGGCGTGCAGGTGGTCCACGGATCCAGCACCGCGGCGGCATGTGCGGTCGAGAGGCCGAGGCGGCGTAGTCCGGCGATCGCCATACAGGTCGCGTCCGCTTCTCCCCGGCGGATCTTGCCCAGGCGGGTGGCGACATTGCCGCGCAGATCGGCGAAACGCAGGTCGGGACGCAGGGCCTCTAGCTGGGCCCGTCGTCGCGTCGAGCTGCTGCCGATCAACGCTCCGGCCTTCAGGGCCGCAATGCTGGCTGCGCCGATCAGCACGTCACGTGGATCGGCCCGGCGAAGGATTGACGCTACCATCATCCCTTGCGGTGAACTGGTCGGCAGGTCCTTGCACGAATGGACTCCAGCGTCGGCCCGGCCGGACAGCACCAGGGCGTGGACCTCTTTGCAGAACACCCCGACTGCGCCCATCGCGTACAACGGCGTGGCCAGGTCGATATCGCCGTGACTGGTCACCGGGATCAGTTGCACCAGCAGTCCCCGATGGACCTGTCGCAACAGGCTGGCCGCGTGGCGGGCCTGCCACAGGGCCAACGGGCTGGCGCGAGTTGCCAGTCGCAACGTCGTCATAGCTTCATCAACCAGTCGAGTTGCCGCAGACCGTCGGTGAGAAGTCGGGCGGCGTTACGCTGCACCGTGGCGGTATCTCGTGCGGTTTGCGCAGAACGTAGGTCGATCACCGGGATGCCCAGGCTGGCGACCCGCTCGGCTACCAGGCCCCAGCGCTGTTGAATGAGGGGGACCTCAGCGGACGAGGCGCGGTCGATTTCGCCGATGATCAGCACCGGTACTACGGCAGGCCGGCGCAATTTGCGGTCCGCCGTCAGCATTTTGCCGAGTAGCTGTTCGAGGCGCGTGGCGAGGTCGGCATCGTTGCCCCACGCCTCGCAGCGCCAGCCGAAGGCGAGCACCGGAAAGCGGTCGAGGTCGTCCATGCCGTCGGCAGGCCAGCCCGCGGCAGGTTTTGCGAAATCAGCGTCCTGGTACGGCAGGTCAGCCGGGTTGCCATTGGGGAGGGACTCAAGGGCGAGCAAAGCGCTCAGTTCCTCACGCACGGTTGATCGGAAGATGGCTCCCTGGCTCTTTGGGAACGGCAGCATGACCTTGGCCTTGGCGAAGCTGAACTGGCGATCCTTCAGTTGCACGTCAGCCAGCTTGCGCAGCGCGGTGCGGAAGGTCGACCAGCCGTTGGCCTTGTCAGCCATCGCGGAGGGCAGCAGCACGGGCAGACGTGGCGGATGATCAGCGGCGGTTGGCGGGGCATCGGTGCGGCTGCTGGCTCCGGCGACTAGGAACGGGCGCTGGTCGCCGAGATCCTTGATGTCCTCCAGGCGTAGGCGCAGCTGAGACTGGTCGAACGCTTCGCTGCCGGTGGCAGGTACGGCCAGGGCCTGCCAGCGCAGACCGTCGATGGACAGGACCTGTGCCGGGGTGCTGGCGGTACCGTCGGTCCAGATCGCCGAGAGGGAGGAACGCTCGGCCTTGCCGGGATGGATGACGATGGTTGCGCCACCCGGGGCGGCCGCTCCAGGCAGTCTCAATTCAATGGCCAAATGCTTGGTTGGCTTGGCCTTGAGGTCCATGGCGGGTGACCAGACCGCCTCGTCTGTCGGCCACGGCCACGGGACATCCCTGATCCGGGGCAGGGCGCCTGGTTCGATCAGTGCCTTGCTCGCCTTGGGCCAGACCACGACGGCTTCGCAGGGAATCGCGCCGACATTGCCCGGCCTGACCTCGGGATCTGACTTCGGCGGGGTGACGGGCTCCGCGATCGGCCTCGGGACGACGGGTTTCACGACCTCGACCGGCTTGAGTTTGGCGGGAGTGAGGTGGGGGACAGGCACGACCAGTGGCGGTGGCCCGGTTGTCGGCGTGATCGGGAGGGCGACCGGTGCTGGCAGTGGTGCTGGCGTCGGATCCGTTGGCGGGGGTTCCGGCTTCGGCTGGTGCGTGTCGGCCGCCGCCATCGCCTCACGGATCAGGGCGTCCGCGCGATTGCGTAGGCCGACGTCGCGTGGCGGAAGCCGATCGCGCAGCAACTCGGCCTCGTCGGCTATGGAGCGCCCCTGGGCCGGCTGCTCACGCAACCGGCGTTCGAGTTCGGTCAGGATCAGCGCATCGCTGCGCGGCTGTGGGTCACTGGTCTGAGGGACCAGGACAGGGGTTTCGACCGTCGGCTGGTGGACCGGCTCAATTGGCTTCGCGGTCTTGGTCGGCAGGACCAGCCAGACGAGACCGGTCACCACTAGGATGGACACGCCCAGGACGGCGAACCAGCCAGAACGATCACCGCGGCCCGCTTCCGAGGCGGTGGGCAGGCGCGGACGGCTGCCGGGAGGAGGCAATGGTGGAGCGGCGAAGTCCTCGCCATGCACAAGCTTGCGGCGATGCGCCAGAACCAGGTTGGCGGTGGTGAAGGTGAACAGTGGCAGCCTTGGGTGTCTGCCGCTGTAGTAGCGATACGTGGTCACCGCCATGCCGCGCAGGGCGCGCATCTGATTGACCATCACCTTGGCGTCACCAGGCAGGCGATCGAGACACAGTGGGCAGAGCAGTCTACCGGAGACCCGGACGGCAAATCCCTGTGCCAGTTCCTCGGCGCCGACCGGGGCGCTGCACGCAGCACAGGTGTTGCTCTGCTCCATCGGCGCAGCCTCGGGCAACCCAGGGTGCCGGTCAAGGACACGGGTCCCAGGGGGGCAGGACAGCCGCTCTGGCGCTCGGCCAGGGAAACGGCATATATACGACATGGACGACAACGCCCCCCTACTCCGCGCCATGCCGCGGGGTCCGCTTTACGCCCTCAAGGGATTCATCACCCGCGTCGACCTCGCACTGCTTACCACCATCGATGAAGACGGGTGGTTCGCCACCCGTGCTGCCATCGAGGCTGACGTTGACAGCAAGGAGGTTCGCCTGGTTGTGGCCATCCTGTGCGGCACCGACGTGTTGGTCGGCCCTGGTGGGCGCTTCGGATTCTCCTCTGACATCGGCCCTGAGTGCGAAGGGTTGGCAGCGCTGAAGAACCTGGCCAAAGCCACCGCCGAGCGGACCTGTGGCCATCCTGTGCAGGGCGTCGAACTCGCGGGATATCTCAATGATGATCTGGAGGCCACTCTGCGTCATGTCTTCGTACTGGTCTACCGTGCCCGGGTGCCAGCCGGCACCGCAGCGCCCGACGGCATGTCCTGGGTCGGCAAGCCAGCCCTGCCGAAGACCGAGGATCCGATCTCCGCCCGCATCTCCAGCCTGATGGCCTGAGCCCGGAACACGGGAAGCCCAGTCATGGATGAGACGTCAACCAGACTGCACCAGGAGCGCGGCATGCCCGATGAGGCGACGGCGACGACCACGTCGCCGGCCCTGGTGCCGACCCGGGTGGTTGTACGGATGCGTGGCGTTGAACGCGAAGCCGATCTTGCGAAAGCGTTGGAAACCTGGCGCCCGCTCGGCGGGCTGGGCGAGGGTGCCCGATTTGTTCTCGGAGGCCGCCTTGGCCAGGGGTCCCAAGGGGTGGTCTTCGCGTTGCGTGACCGCGATGCCCAGCGTACGGTGGCGCTGAAGACGCTCAGCGGTCTCGAAGTCGACAGCGACGACGTTTCACGCTTCCTGCACGAAGTGCAGGTGACAGCGCAGCTGGAGCATCCAGGCATCGTGCCGATCCACGACGTCGGCGTCCTGCCGGATGGTACCGTCTTCTACACCATGAAGCGGGTCGAGGGCATGGTCCTCTCCGACTGGTTGGTGGGCCGGTCGGGCAACGCCGAGCACCGCTTCGAGGTCATCCAGTTGTTCCTGAAGATCTGCGATACCATGGCCTTTGCGCACAGTCGCGGCGTGATTCACCGCGATCTCAAGCCGCGCAACATCATGGTCGGTACCTATGGTGAGGTGCTGATCATGGACTGGGGTCTGGCCAAGGTCATGGGCAATGCCGAGCCGCACCTGTCGACCGGTTCTGACGTCCAGCTGAGCGAGGCTGCCGACCACGAGACACTCGCCGGCACGGCGGTCGGAACGCCGGCCTACATGGCCCCCGAGCAGGCGCGCGGCCAGCTCGAACTGGTCGACCACCGCTCGGACATCTACGGACTCGCCGTCATCCTCTACGAGCTGCTGGCCGCCGCCTCGCCATATGTGCGCGGTGACATGCGGCGGACCCTGGCCCAGGTCGTGGGAGGACAGTGGACCCGCATTGATCATCAGCCGAACTGCCGCGAACTGCCGCGTCGGCTCTGCGCCATCGTCCACAAGGCGATGACCCACGAACGCGAAGGGCGGTATCAGCATATCAGCGAGATGGCCGCCGACCTGCGCGCCTTCCTTGCTGGCGAGGCGGTGACGGCCTATCGCGAGACCACGGTCGACCTGTTTGCCCGGCTGATCGATCGGCATCGCGTGGCCCTGACCTGGGGAGGCATCGCGCTGCTCGCGGCTGGCGTGCTGTCTGGCGGCGGCTGGTGGTGGATGCAAACGCGTGATGCGCGGGCCGTGGAGGAATTGCGCACCGTCGTTGCAACGGCTGTGGCCGACGGCAAATGGTCCGAGGCGCGCAAGGCCAGCGAAGGCATTCTGGCCTACATCCCGCAAGATCGTGACGCCCAGCAGGCAGCGGCCCGTTTCGACGAGCGTCTGCGCAGCGACGCTGAACGGCTGACCCGCGAAGCGACCCAGGCCGAACTGGTGCGCAAGGCCCGCCAACGGGCGGCCGACCTGCGCAGCCAAGCGGCCACTGCGGCTCAGCGCGGCACCATCGAGGATCTTGCCGAGGCGACCCAGCTGGCCAAACAGGCCCAGGCCTTGCATCCTGAGGATCCAGGCCTCGCCGACGACTACGAACGCTGGGTTGCCGCCTTGTCCCAACTGCGTGCCCGTCAGGAGCAGGTTGCCAGGCGTGACAGCGAAGAGCGCCAACGGCGGGAGAGTGCCTTGGTGTTTACCACGAAATCAGCCGAGTCCGAACGTACGGGCGATCTCGATGCGGCGATCGGCGCCCTGCGCAGCGCTTTGGAGCTGCAACCCGATCCCGCCAAGGTCGAGCACCTCGGTGCGTTGGTCGCGCAGCGCCGCGAACGAGACGCGCTGGCCGAGCGCCGGCTGCGCGAGGATGAGCAGCGCGTCGCCCGCGACGCCCGTCGCGCCGAAGCAGATGGCGAGCTGCGTGGCGCCGTTGCCGCCTTGGCCCGCGGTCAGGCAACGACTGCCCAAGGTTGCGTGGAACGCGCTGCTGCCCTGGTATCTGATCATCCCGGCCTAGCCGAAGCCCGCCGTCATGTCGAGGATGGTCTGCGAATCGAACGCGTCCGCGCCGCCGAGGTGCGGCTGGCCGAGGCAGTAAGCGCCGCCTCTAACGCTGCCGCCTTTCGTGGCACGCTGGCCGGACGGACCGAGGACATCCGACGCCTGCGCAGCGAACTTGGTGAAACCGGCGATCCGGCTCGGCGGGCCGCTCTGGCTGCTGCCGAGGAGGCCGGTCGCGTCGCCGAACGCAATCGCGCAGCGCGCCTTGCCGAGGTCGTCAGTCTGCTCAACCGCGCGCTCGCCCTGGCGCCGGATCATCCGCCGGTACGGGCTGCACTGGCCGGGTTCTGGGTCGATCGTTTGCGCGAATCCGAGGAGACCGGCGACGTCGCGGGTGCCGCTGCGGCTGAAGCCCAGGCGATCGCCTATGACGATGGCGCCCACCGCGACCTGCTTGCTGGCTTGGTCACGGTGAGCAATCGTGGTCGC
>JBBQCI010000127.1:0-7342 GCA_038318565.1 Planctomycetota bacterium | reverse complement strand
TGGCGAGTTCGGTGAGATCGATACAGTTCAGGTACGGATTGGTCGGACTCTCGCTAATGATCAGCTTAGTCTTGTCGGTGATCGCAGCGGCAATCGCTGACACATTGGGCTCAACGCAACTGTGCTCGATACCGAACTTGGCGAGGAACTCGCGCACGAACACCCGCGTCTTGCGATAGCTGTCGGCGGTGATGACGATGTGCATGCCCGGCTTGGCCATGGCCAGCAGGGTGGTGACGATCGCGGACATGCCGGTGCTGGTCAGCAGGGCGGCTTCCCCGCCATCCAACGCCGCGAGACGGGCCTCGGCGACCTCCTGGGTCGGATTGCCGTAGCGACCATATTCCTCGCCGCGATGGACCTCGCCGCGGAAGTACTGATGCAGTTCGGCGGTGTCCTGGAACGGGAAGGCTGTCGACAGGATGATCGGCGTGATCAGGCTGTCGTGTGCCTTGTCACGCGATTCGCCGGCGTGCACAGCCAGAGTGTCGATCGATCGGGCCATTCAGCGATTCCTGGCAAACGTGGGGAAGGTCGAGGCGGGAGCGAAGCACTGTCCATCCCAGCGGAAGGCCCGGGCTTCAAGAACGCGGTGGGCACGCACATCGACTACCATCTGATAGAGATCGGGCCAAGTCGGTTGACCGTCGGGGGCAAAGGTCCGCACGTCCTCGGAGGAGAAGTAGGCACCGCAGTCGATATGGCTGTGCCAGATGCCCAGCCAGACTTCGCCTGCCGTCTCGGCCTCACGCACCGCCTTTGCAACTTTGGCCCCGTTCATAGCAAAATAGTCCCGCGATGTCCGGGGATATTCAGCAGGATCGGAGGCGTGCAAACGGTCGGCGAGATTATCCATCACGATCATGCGCGTGCAGTCTTCGCCCTCCGCCCTACCGAACAGCAACCCACAGGTCTCGGACGGGTAACCATTGGACGCGTGTACCGCGACCGCATCAATGACGGTCGAAGTCAGGGTCAGCATGGCGACCTCAAACTCCGAAACTCCGGGCTCCGCCGCATCATGCGACCGGCGTCAGCCAGGAGAGCCGCTGCGGTTCGCGACCATAGACCGCCTGTTCATAGGCCTCCTGGATTCGGCTGGTGATCGCGCCCCTCTCGGCTCCGACCTGACGTTGGTCAACCGAACGGACCCAGCTGACCTGACAGCCCGTGCCGACCAGGAAGATTTCATCGGCGACATACAGCTCGGTCCGGGCGATGGCACGTTCCTGGACCTGGATGCCAAGATCGCTGGCGAGTTGCACGATCGACCTGCGCGTGATGCCCTCAAGGATATCTGCGGTACGGTCAGGGGTGTGCAGGATGCCATCGCGCACGAGGAAGATGTTCTCAGCACTGCCTTCGCAGACCTGTCCACGATCGTTCAGGAAAATCGCCTCATCGTACCCATTCATCACCGCCTCGCTCTTGGCCAAAGCGCTGTTGAGATAGCCGCCCAAGGCCTTGGTCCGGGTCGGGATGCTGCTGTCAGCCAATCGGCGCCACGAACTGACGCACACGTTCAAACCCTTGGTGGTATCAAGGTAGTCGCCCAGCGGGATCATGTAGCACATGTAGCCGTCTGAGATCCCCTGCAGGATCGGGCCCATGCTGGTGCCGTTCTTGTAGACGGCCGGGCGCAGGTACACGTTCTGGGTCGGTCGGTTGCGTCGCACCGTCTCGACGGCGATGGCGCACATCTCGTCGACCGACGGTGCTTGCATCAACAGGGTTGCCGCGCTCCGCGACAAGCGCTGAAAATGTTCGCGCAAAAACAGCAGATTGATGCGACTACCATCCCAGTAGCCGCGAATGCCTTCGAAGCAGCCAGTGCCGTACTGCAGGGCGTGGGTATTGATCGGAACCTGGCACTCTGGGAGAGGCTTCCAGGAACCGTCGTGGTAGGCGAGGAATGGTGTAGCAGAGGTGGTCATGATGGCTCGGCGGGGCGGGGATTCTGGGTCGTACATCGCCATTGCCACAGGCATTGGTCTGCGGATGGTGCCGCGTACGTAAGCGAGGCGGCCCAAGCTGGAAGGGTCTGAGACTGTCCATTTGACGTCGCTTGGTTACTCACTATCCTGCTCCCCTCCTACGGAGCGAGCCGCCCATGACGATGGTCAATACGCAGTATGCCGAAGCGATCGCCAAGGTTGGCGGTTACTATAACTTCGTGACCATCATCAACCGGCGGCTCAAAGAGCTGAACAACGGGGCTCCCCCGATGGTCGCCCCTCCGGTCGGTGAAAAGAACTACGACAAAATCGACCTGATCGTTGCCGAGATCGAAGCCGACCTCCTCAAGATCAAGATCTAAAGCAAGTACTACAGCAAGTTATAGCCGCGAGCGGAACGCATCATGCACCAGACCACCTTCATCCATCCCTCCAAGATCCAGCGCAGCTGGTACCAGGCCAGCGCTAAGGGCCAGGTCCTGGGTCGCCTCGCCACCCGTGTGGCCAAAGTCCTGATGGGTCGCACCAAGGCCGACTGGACAGCGCACGTCGACAACGGCGATTTCGTCGTCGTCACCGACGCTGACAATGTCGCGGTGACCGGCAACAAGCTGGAAACCCACATCTACCGCTTCCACAGCGGCTATTTCGGCGGTCTGACCCTGATGCCGCTGGGCAAGCTGAAAGAGAAGCATCCCGAGCGCGTGATCGAACTCGCGGTCAAGCGGATGCTGCCCAAGACCATCCAGGGCCGCCACATGCTGAAGCGCCTGAAGGTCTACAAGGGCGCGACCCACCCGCACGTCGGCGCCAAGCCTCAGCTGCTGCCCTGATCCAGGTTGCAGTCTGGTGATTCAGCACCCTCGCGGCTTCCGCGAGGGTGCTTTGTTGTTGTCCAGGAGCGTTGCACACGCAGCCAACGCCAACCGGGCGCAGCAGTCGCCCACCCGTCACACCGGCCTAGCCTCCGCTCATGCTCCGCCTCGCCCTTGTACTCCTGGCATCCGCCGCCGCCCTCTTCGCCGTCGATGAGGCCGAGGTCCTGTCCGCAGCCCGGGCTGCCAGCAACGAGTATCAGAATCGTTTTCGGACCATCGCAGACGGCCTGATGGCTCCGACCGAAGGCGAACGCATCGAGGCAGCTTATGCCCTGGCTGGATTACGGGATCCGAGTTCGATTCCGGTCCTGATCCCGTGGTTGCTGAAGTCAACTCGTTCAAAGGCCGAGCAAATCGCCGGCGTCACCCTGTTAGGGCGGCTCGGATACCAAACGACGGTGGGGCAGCTCCGCTCGTTCGCCGCCAACAACGATCCCGAGGTCCGCAAGGCGGCCGTCTCAGCCCTGCATCAAATTGGCGCGATCAACGCCGGTGATTATATGCAGCGCGCCAAGGAGGAAGACAACGCTCTGCGCCTGAACTCACTGGCAGGTCTTGGACATCTCTCGCATGCTGAAGCCGGAGCGGCCCTGGTCGCGGGACTTGATCATGAGAGCAGCCTGGTACGCCAGACCGCCTGCATCGGCCTGGGTCGGCTGGGCGACAAGGCCCATGGCGAGAAATTGAAGATATCCCTGACCGATGCCGATCCAACAGTGCGTCGTTACGCCGCAGAAGCTTTGGCTAAACTCGACTATCGCGCCGCCATGCCAGACTTGCTGATGGCCTTAGAGGCCAATGTTGCAGGGATCTATATTGTGCGCGCTATGCGCATCATGATCGGCGAGGACTTCGGCTACAATCCGGCCGATCCGCTGCTGAAGCGACAGGAGGCGATCGAACGTGGGTTCGCCTGGATCACGGCAAATCCCGTCCAGTAACAAACACCGGACCAGAGCATCGCTGCGCGGTGACCTGTCCGAGCGCTCTCCGGATCCGCCATGAACCACAACGCACTCATCGACCGCCGCAACACCGGCAGCGAAAAGTGGGAACGCTGGGCCGGCCAGGATGTCCTGCCGATGTGGGTCGCAGACATGGACGGTGCTGCGCCACCGGTCGTGCTTGAGGCCTTGCACCGCAGGATTGAGCATGGGGTGCTCGGATACACCAGGACCATGCCCGGTTTCGCCGAGTCCCTGACCGGCTGGATGGAGCGTCGACATGATTGGCGGATCCACACCGATTGGGTTGTCTCTGCTCCGGGCATGGTCGTGGCCATGCACCAGGCAGCGCGGATCCTGGGCGAACCTGGCAGTGATGGTCTGGTTCTGACTCCGATTTATCCACCGTTTCTGCGCGCCCCAGGGCACGCAGGCCGGCGTTGCGTCCAGGTCCCGTTGGCTGGCGATCGCATCGATTGGGATGCACTGGAACGCGCCGCGACCTCGGCAGCACGCGTCCTGTGGCTGTGTTCACCGCATAACCCTACCGGGCGGGTATGGACGCGCGCGGAACTGGAACGTCTTGCCTCGTTCGCACTCGGGCACGGTATGATCGTCGTCAGCGACGAAGCCTGGATGGATCTGGTTCTTGAACCAGGCTGCACCCACGTGCCGTTCGCCTCGTTGTCACCAGAGGTTGCCGCCAGCACCATAACCATCGTGGCTCCCTCCAAGACGTTCAATATCCCCGGACTTTCCTGCGCCGCTGTGATCATCTCCGACCCTGCACTGCGCGCCGCCTACACCAAGGCGGATCTCGGTCTGGTGCCCTGGGCCAACGTCATGGGCCTGATCGCCGCCGAGGCGGCATGGACCTCAGGCGACAGCTGGCTCGATAGCCTCCTGGTACAGTTGCGGGCGAATCGCGACGCCGCGCACCTAGCCGTCAATGCCATCAGCGGCCTCAAAAGCCGACTGCCGCAGGCCACCTACCTGACCTGGATCGACTGCACAGCACGTGGCTGGGACGATCCCGCAGCCACCTTTGAACGCGGCGGCCTCGGACTGTCCGACGGCAAACCCTTTGCCGGTCCGGGCTTCGTCCGACTAAATTATGGCTGCCCGGCAGACACGCTGGCCGAAGGCCTGAGGCGTCTGCGCAGCGCAGCGGTCTGAAAGCTAGGTCTTCCGCGGACGAAAGACGCCAGTCGCCTCGTCCTCTTCGTCGCGCGTCACAGGATATGTGGGGCCAACATAGAGGTCGTCCTCATCCTTCGGTTCCATCGACAAGGGCACGTGTTCGGGCTCCTTGACCGGTAGCTTGGGCACCCCCAACGGACTGCGCTCGTAGGGCGAACGGGCGGCATCCTCCTTCGACGCCACGGCACCCGCGGGCCCTGGTGACAAAGGCACATTCCCCTTGCTGGGCGGACGGACAGTCAGGCGGTGGATCGCCAGATTGACTGAGACATCGCTGCGTTCTGGCATCAGTTCGGCAAAGCGGCGGCGTAGCAGGCGTTGGCAGAACAGGTTCCGCTCAGTCACGTTGGGGACCTCCCACAGCGTGACGACGGCATCGATGACGATGCCGCGCTTGACCCGGTCCTCGTAGACCGAGACGCGCGCCTTGCGGATCTCACTCTCGCCTTCGATGGCGCGGGTCAGGGCCTCTTCGATCGCGACAAGATTCACCGAAATACGACCATTGTCAGTATTATAGCTGATTTCACGGCTCCGGCGCATCGACTGCAACCAGCGCAGTAGCCACAGCAACGGGCTGGAGAGCAGCACCCCGGCCATCGCCGAGGCGGCGAGCCGGCCAACCGTGTTGTCGCGCAGCCACAGCATGGCTGGTTCGACGGAATCAGGCCAGATGGTGAACGTGGCCAGCAGACCGCCAAGCGCGATGCCGATGACGAAGACCATCCAGCGCAGGAACGTGCGCATTCCCGTACCATCGGCTGATGCTCCGGGGGATCAATACCGGCCCGGATTCGGGCCGGGCAGCTTCCGGCAACCCCGTCTTGCCCAATCACATCCACATGGAGCATGCCGCCCGCATGACCGACCAGCGCCACGATGCCCGATACCAGGCCCGCGGAGTCTCCGCCGGCAAGGCTGAAGTCCACGCCGCCATTGACCGCATGGACGCCGGGATCTTTCCGGGCGCGTTCTGCAAGGTTGTCGCCGATGAGCTGACCGGCTCGGCCGAACATTGCATTGTATTGCACGCTGACGGCGCCGGAACCAAGAGTGCGCTCGGCTATCTGGCCTGGAAGGAAGGCTTCCCGATCGAGACCTGGCGTGGCATCGCCCAGGACAGCCTAGTGATGAATCTTGACGACTGTGCCTGTGTCGGCGCGCTCGGGCCATACCTGGTCTCCAATACCATTGGGCGCAACGCCCGCCGCGTGCCTGGTGAGGTCATAGCCCAGATCGTCGCCGGTTATCAGGCGGTATGCGACCTGCTCACCGCACGCGGCATCCGCTGCGTCATGACCGGCGGCGAGACCGCCGACGTCGGCGACCTGGTGCGCACCGCGATTGTCGATTCGACCATCGCCACCCGACTGCGCCGCGACGAGGTCATCGACGCGGCACGCATGGTTCCTGGCGATGTGCTGCTCGGGTTCAGCTCGACCGGACAAGCGGCGTGGGAATCCGTGCCCAACGCCGGCATGGGATCGAACGGCCTGACCGGGGCGCGGCACGACCTGTTCGGTGCCGACTACCGGACGAAGTACAGCGAGACCTACGCCCCGGAAACCAAAGCCGAGCTGGTCTATTGCGGACCGCACCGGGTCAGCGACCCGTTGCCCGGCGATGCGCGCTTCACTGTCGGTTCCGCGGTGCTGTCCCCGACCCGCACCTACCTGCCGCTGATCGCGGCCCTGCTTGCCGAACTGCCACGCCAGGACCTGCACGGTCTGATCCACTGCTCGGGTGGCGGACAATCAAAGATCGTTAAGTTCGGTGCAGCCGGCAATCGCTACGTCAAGGACACGCCGTTCGCCGTACCGCCGCTGTTCGCCGCCATCAAGGAGGCGACCGGCATGGGCTGGGCCGAAATGTACGGCACGTACAACATGGGCTGGCGCCTAGAGGCGGCGGTGCCGGCGGCGCGGGCCGAGGCGTGCATCCGCATCGCCACGGACTGCGCTATCGAGGCACGTATCGTCGGGCGCATCGATGGTGGGGCACCGGGCCGCGAGGTGGCGATCACGACGCCTGACGGGATCGCGACCTACCGATGAACCGACTCGCGGTCATCTGCTGCGTCGGCCTGACCCCGGACCACCTCGGCACCGACACGCCCAACCTAACCAGGTTGGCCTCGGCGGGATTCTCAGCACCGATGGAGACGGCCCTGCCAGCGGTGACAACGACGGCGCAGACCACCATGCTGACCGGCGTGCTGCCCAATGGCCACGGCATCGTCGGCAACGGCTGGTACATGCGCGAACTCGGCGAAGTGCGCTTCTGGATCCAGTCGGAGCAACTAGTGCAGGCGGAACTGCCCTGGCAGCGCCACGGCGGACCACGCACTCTTAAGCACTTCTGGTGG
>JBBQCI010000126.1:0-7746 GCA_038318565.1 Planctomycetota bacterium | reverse complement strand
CGGTACCGACGCCAGTGGCGGTCAGCGTTCCGGAAATGGTGTTGGTACGCTGAATGTCAGACCGCCAGGAAACGTACCAGTGGCACCGAAGGTGATCGTCGCGGTTTCAGTCGCTGTGATAATGTAGGTGGATACCTGGCCGCGCACCGGCTGCACTGCTAGCGAACTGCAGCATCCGCCAGCCGGCGTCGAGCAGAACCGAAGCGCTCCACGGGAAGTCGGTCTGGGTGGGCAGGCCCGATGGCGATCGCCATGCCGCCCAGCACGCCAGCACACCCGAGGAGAGCCAGCCATGGGGCTACTCGCTGCTACTCGCTGTCACTCGCTGCCATGGCCTGGGCGCGGTCAGGCTCATTGCTGATGAACCGTGGTGGCTGTGTAGGCTGTATGCGGGCGCGAGGCCCGGTCGGTCGCCAGATAGCCGCCGCGCCGCAGGCCGTAGCCGGCGACAATGCCGAGGGTGCGGAACCCCTGGCGGAAGAGTCGCACGTTGGAGATCTGGTCATCTTCACGCCAAGAGATGGGGAAGAAAGCGTAGCGCGCTCGGCGATGGACGATGTTCAGTAGCAGGTAAATGTTGAAGGTGAGGTCGTCGCCGAGCCGTCGGTAGAATTGGTCGGCGAGCCAGGCGGTCGAGAATACATTAAGGCCTGAACCGAGATCGGTCAGCCATCGACCGGTGGCGATAGAAAAGAGAAGATTGAAGGCCCAATTGCCTGCGATCCGCAGGGTCGAATAGCCATGCAGCCGCGAGCCGCTGGCGAATCGCGATCCGAGCAGGCAGTCGTATTGATTATGTCGACCGGCATCGAGTTGCGGCAGCAGGTCGGCGATGTCGGCCTGGTCGTCGCCGTGCAGGACGACGACATGGCTGAAACCGTGGGTAAGGGCATAGTCGAAGGCCACCTTGTGGCTGCCGCCGAGGTTGTAGTTGGCGTCGTTGAGCAGGATCCGCGCTGGTATCCCAAGGCTCGCCATCGCCGTGCGTGCCGCCTCCACCGATCCGTCGGGACTGCCGTTGTCGACCACGACGACCTCAGCGATCCGACGTTGCACCTCGGGAGTGAGGTGTGCGATGACCCGGGGAATTTGGCGCGCGCACCGGTACATGGGGATGAAGAGCAGGATGCGGTCGTTCATGATGGGAGCGCTGCGCATGTCCGGCTGCGGGCCAGGGCGACCAGCAACTTCATGATCAGGAAGTTGCAGCCGAAGGTGACAGGGAGGATAGTGACCTTGGCGACCATCAGCCACCAGCCCTTGGCGTCGAGCCAGCCGACCGCGGCAGAGGCGGGCGCCACCAAAACCATCTGGCACGCTCCGTACAGCAGGTAACGCGGCAGCAGTCTGCCGCCCTGGTCGGCGACTTCTCCCTCGGGGGTGAGGGGGCATTGACGTGCCTTGGGCTGCAGCGTCTTGACCCAGGCGGGCATGCTCAACGCATTCGAAAAGAGTGGCAGGACCGGCCATGGCCGGCGGGACTGACCACCTGCGAAGGTGCCGAAGGAGCGACGTGGAGCGAGCTGCGGGTCGGCGACATGGTCTTCGAGCCGGCCGCTCGAGCACTGTCCGGCGGATTTCGGTTCACGGATGTGCCAATTGAACGTCCCATCCCTTCGGCGCGCAACGTGATGCGCACCGTCTCGCCAGGGGTGAACAGGCTGGTATCCGGACGGTTGGTTTCTGCCTGCAGGGTCACGCCGCCGCTGTCGGCTCCGTGTAGCAGGGCAAGTACTGACCAGCACAGGGCGATGAGGCAGGTCCGATTCATGTGTGATAGTGGTGGGTCTCCGGTCCCCATTCAATCGACTTCGCCGGATCCCGCACGCCGGAAAGACGGATGAGTCTGCTTCTGGCGACTGGTCCTCAGTTCTCAGGTGAAACGGTCGAGGATACGGACAAATTCGTCCCACGTCTCGCGGTCACCGAATCCCTGGTCGATGAGTCCTAAATGATGCAGGACAAAGAACGGCTGCACGTGGTCGCGCCAATCGCTGGGCAGCCAACGGCTTTCACGGTAGGCGTCGAAAAAACGCTCGGGAAAGCCGCCATATTGTACGCAGTTGTGCAGGTCGCAGCTGGCCCAGCCGGCATGCACGAAGGGGTCGATCATGGCCGGACGGCCATCGCGGGTGCAGGCCCGGTTGCCGGCCCACAGATCGCCGTGGTTCAGGCAGGCCGGCTGTGGCGGAACGATGGAGGCAAGGCGTGCGGCCAGTATATCGACCTGACGACGACGGTGTCCCGGGACCAGCCGGCAGATGTCGCTGCGGCGCAGGAACCAGCGGAACCGCTGCTCGGCATAGAACGCTGCTCCATCGGCGTTCCAGCGGTTGTCCATTCGCATAGTGCCCCAGTAGGTGTCGTGCCACCAGCCGCAGCGGTTATAGGTGCAGCCGTGCAGATGGGCCATGGCCCTGCCGAACCCATCCCACCAGGGGTCGTTCGCGGGACGCGGCAGGTCCTCCCACTGGCCCTGGTCGCCGAGGTCTTCGAGCAGTAGCCAGTCACGGCCATGGCCGAGCACCTCCGGCACGACCGGTGCGCCGGGCACGCGCAAGGCGTTGAGACCAGCAGCTTCGACTGCATAGAGATCGCTGGGGACGTCGCGGCCCTGTTTCAGCACGGCGCTGCTACCGTCAGGCAGGTGGAGGCGCCAGGTCACGCTGATCATTCCGCCGTGCAGGCGTTCGCGGCGTAGCGCGCTGTCGATGATGGCGATGGCGGCGGACGCAGTAGGCTGGGCACTCATGCGCCAGCTCATGCTCGTCGTACTCGTCTGCTGCGCCAGTCTGTCGGCCGGCGAACTGGTACCCTTCACGGTTGCCGTCGAGGATCAGGCGCTGCCGCCGTGGATCCTCGCTGACGGCAGCGGCATTGATGTCCAGCTGATGCGGCTCATTGCACCCGAGGTCGGCTTGCAGGTCACGATCACCATCCTGCCGTGGAAGCGGTGCCTGGCGCAATTGGCGGATGGCAAGGTAGATGCCGTGCTGAATGCCTCGTACAAGCAGGACCGCCTCGCCTACGGCTGCTTTCCACTCGAGGCCGCCGGCAAGCCTGATGCCAGCCGTTCTCTGCATGACCTGACCTATGTCCTGTACCGTCGCCGTGGCGACGCCTTGACCTGGGACGGCAGCGCGTTCAGCGGTCTGACCGGGGCGATCGGGGCGCAGTCCGGATTCTCCATTGTCGACCATCTGAAGTCGCTCGGTGCGGTCGTCGAGGACGACAGCAAGGATCCGCATGTCGTCTTACGCAAGCTGGCGTTCGGTCGCCTGCAGGGCGCCGCCCTGCTCAGCGAGTCTGCGGATGCGGTCCTGGCAGCAGATGTCGCACTGAAAGCCGGGATCGAAGCGGTCGAGCCGGCGTTGGAATCGAAGCCGTATTACCTGATGGTCGGCAAGCACTTCGCAGTTGCCCATCCCGGGCTCGCAGATCGCATCTGGGATGCCATCCGTACCGTTCGTGCCGGCGAAGCCTATCGCAAGGCGCTCGCCGAAGCGAAGCGCTAGTGCGGTCAGCCGCAGGCCGGGAACGGGCCACCTGCGTGGTATGCGGCGGTTCGCGTTCGGGCGAGGACGTTGTCCTCTGTCGCGCAGTAAACGAAGAACCCCAGCTGGTGGCTGGGGTTCTTCGTTTGGTGCGCGAGAGAGGACTCGAACCTCCACGCCTGTTACGGCGCTAGAACCTGAATCTAGTGCGTCTGCCAGTTCCGCCACTCGCGCGGGCGAGGCGGGACGTTAACGGCACGCCAGGGGAGTCAACAGGTCCCTGGTGGGGGGATCATCTGCAGCTCGGATTCGACATCGGGATCGCTGTGGTCATCGCGCAGGCTGCCGAGCTGGGCGAGGTGCGCGGCCTGGGCCAGATTCGCCTTGGCGCCGTCCGCGTCGCCGGCCAGGCCGAGGACCCGTGCGGCGATCGCATGGATGAGGAAGATGTCGCTGCCCAGTCCAGGCTGTTCCTGCTGCAGCTTCCATAGCGCTTCGGCGACCGCGCCATGCGCTTCGATCCGCCGATGCTGCGCCTGGTAGGTCAGAGCCTTGCCAGCGAGGGTGCCGACCATGCCGACATGGTCGTGGAAAGTGCGGTAGATCGCCTCGCCCTCGCAATACTGGGCAAGGGCGGCGTCGTAGCGCTTCTGTCGGCGCAACACATCGCCGCGGCGGCGGAAGCACAGCGGGATGCCGGCCCGGTCGCCATGGAAGCGCAGCATCGCTTCGGCTCCGGTAAACTGGGCAATCGCTTCGACCGGTTCGCCGAGACGTTCCTGCACTTGGCCCTGGTGCAGCATGGTCCAGGCGACCTGGGCCCCCAGCGCGGCGCGGTGGAAGCGACGCTCCGCCTCGGTGAACAGGTCGCTGGCCCGGTGCCAGTCACCCTGGCGATGGGCGGTGATGCCCTGGGTCCGCAGGTCGACGCCTGCGGCGAACAGTGCGTCACGATCGATCACCGGAGTAGAATCCGCCATGCCGTGATGTTGGCCACAGACGGCTGACCTGCAATCGCCGGCGGGCTGCCTGTTGCCGGGTGTGCCACGCCGCCAGCATACCGCGGATGAGCGATCCGATCGACGTCTATATCGACCGCCTGCGTTCCGCCGGGGTCGCCACGGTGGTGCTGGGCTGGCAGCAGGAATGGGATATCACCGCGCAACAGGGCTACGGGCCGGTCCGCCGGGCCAGGCTGATCGCCTACCACGCCGGCGAGGTGCTGGCCCTTGACGTGCCAGGTGAAGACGTCGATCGCACCAGCCTGGCCGAGCGCCTGCGTACCGCCGGTTTGGCGGTCACTCTGCGGCCGCGCAACCGGGCCTGACCTCGCCCGGAGCTTGGCCGGTCTGGTGGCCGGATGGGATTCTTGCGCCCGCTTCCGGATTTTCGTGCTGCGACCCACGCTGGCAAACCGCCGTGCCGGGCTGAGCATGCCCGATCCAGGAGTTCCCATGTCTGACCTGTTTCGACTTGATGGTGAGATTGCCGCCGTGATTGGCGCTACCGGCGTCCTCGGTGGCGGGCTGGCCCGTGGTCTGGCTGCTGCCGGCGCCCGCGTGGTGGTGCTGGGGCGCAATCGCGAGCGCGGCGAAGCGGCGGTAGCGGCCATCGCCAAGACCGGCGGTCAGGCCCGCTTCGTCACCTGCGACGCGGTCAGCGCCTCGTCGCTGGCGGCGGCCCGGGCCGAGATCGAAGCCGCGTACGGAGCGGTTTCGGTGCTGGTCAACGCCGCCGGCGGCAACGACCCCAAGGTGACAGTGGTCGGCGAGCGGAAGTTCGAAGACATCACCCAGGCCGACTGGATGGCCAATTACGACCTCAACTTGGTCGGCGGCTGCCTGTTGCCCTGCCAGTGCTTCGGCCCCGGCATGGTCAAGGCCGGCAAGGGGTCGATCATCAACATCGCCTCAGTCTCGGCGCACATCCCGCTGTCGCGCGTGGTCGCCTACAGCTCGGCCAAGGCGGCAGTCTTGTCGCTGACCCAGTTCCTGGCGCGTGAATGGGCGGGAAGCGGCGTACGGGTCAATTCGATCACCCCCGGCTTCTTCCCAGCCGAGCAGAACCGCAAGCTGCTGTTCAACGAGGACGGGACGCCGACCGCGCGGGCCAAGCAGATCCTCGGCCATACCCCGATGGCGCGTTTCGGTTCAGAAGCCGAACTGATCGGTGCGGCGGTCTTCCTGGCTAGTCCGCAAGCGTCCTCGTTTGTCACCGGCATCGACCTGCGGGTCGATGGTGGATTCCTGTGCCAAACCATCTAGGGATTCCGAGGCAGGCATTGCTTCCACGCTCCTGCCAACAGCCTCCAGCCAACTCAAGGAATCTCTCATGACCGAACCCGTCGCTGACATCGCCATGATCGGTCTCGCCGTCATGGGCCAGAACCTGATCCTCAACATGAACGATCACGGCTACACCGTGGCGGTGTACAACCGCACGGTCGCCAAGGTCGATGAGTTCCTGGCCAACGAGGCCAAGGGCACCAACGTGGTCGGTGCGCACTCGATCCCCGAGCTGGTCAAGCTGCTGAAGCGTCCGCGCCGGGTGATGATGCTGGTCAAGGCGGGCAAGGCGATCGATGAGTTCATCGAACAGCTGCTGCCCCATCTCGAGCCGGGCGACATCATCATCGACGGTGGCAACAGCCACTTCCCTGACACCATCCGCCGCACCGCCTACGTCGAGTCGAAGGGCCTGCTGTTCGTCGGCACCGGCGTCTCCGGCGGCGAAGAGGGCGCGCGCCACGGACCCTCGATCATGCCGGGCGGATCGAAGGCCGCCTGGCCGCACGTGAAGGGTATCTTCCAGGCGGTGAGCGCCAAGGCAGCCCCAGAGGGCAAGGCCAAGAACGGCGAGCCGTGCTGCGACTGGGTCGGCAACGATGGCGCCGGCCACTACGTCAAGATGGTGCACAACGGCATCGAGTACGGCGACATGCAGCTGATCTGCGAAGCCTACCAGATTCTCAAGCAGGGCATGGGCCTGAAGCCGAAAGAGCTGCATCAAGTCTTCTCCGACTGGAACAAGACCGAGCTCGACAGCTACTTGATCGAGATCACCCGCGACATCCTCGGCTTCCAAGAGAAGGGCCGTCCGCTGGTCGATAAGATCCTCGACGCCGCTGGCCAGAAGGGCACCGGCAAGTGGACGACCAACTCCAGCCTCGACCTTGGCATGCCGGTCACCCTGATCAGCGAAGCAGTGTTCAGCCGTTGCCTGTCGGCGTTGAAAGATGAGCGCGTCGCCGCCAGCAAGGTGCTGCCGAAGCCGAAGAAGCGCGCCTTCAAGGGCTCGAAGAAGAAACTGATCGAGCAGGTCCGCCAGGCCCTCTACGCCTCCAAGATCGTCTCCTACGCCCAGGGCTACATGCTGCTGCGCGAAGCCGCCAACGAGCACAAGTGGGACCTGAACTACGGCAACATTGCGCTGATGTGGCGCGGCGGATGCATCATCCGCAGCCGCTTCCTTGGCGAGATTAAGAAGGCTTACGAGAAGAACCCCAAGCTGCCCAACCTGCTGCTCGACGCGTTCTTCAAGAAGGCGATCGGCAAGACGCAGGCCGACTGGCGCGAAGTCATCGCCCAGGCCGCCCTGTGCGGCATCCCGGTGCCAGCCTTCAGTACCGCGCTGGCGTTCTATGACGGCTACCGCTGCGCCGTACTGCCGGCCAACTTGCTGCAGGCCCAGCGCGACTATTTCGGCGCCCACACGTACGAGCGTACCGACAAGCCGCGCGGCCAGTTCTTCCACACCAACTGGACCGGACGCGGCGGCAACACCACCTCGAACGCCTACAGCGCCTGAATCCGGAGAAGCCCATGTCCGCCCTCGTCATCCCGCCCCGCACCGCCACCGGCCTCGATTTCCTGGCCCTCGGCGCGCTGGTCCACCGTTTGGATCCGGGAGCCATCCCGTTCCGCAAGGCGAAGAGCCTGGATGTGTGGGTGAGCGGTGGAGAGTACAACGTCGCGGCCAACCTCAGCGACTGCTTCGGCATGAGCACTGGGGTGGCCAGCGCGATGGTCGACTACCCGGTCGGCGATCTCATCGCTGGCGGCGTCCGCGCGATGGGCGTGCGCGGATTCTACAAGGGTTTCCAACACGACGGTGTCACCGGGCCGAACATGGCCACGGTGTACTCCGATCGCGGTCAGGGCGTACGCGCCCCGGTGGTGTTCTACAACCGCTGCAACGAGGCCGCCGCGCTGCTTAAGCCCGGCGACATCGACTGGAAGGGCATCTTTGCCGG
>JBBQCI010000125.1:0-7794 GCA_038318565.1 Planctomycetota bacterium | reverse complement strand
CGCGACCCTGGCCGTGCTGCATGCCGACGGGGCCTTGAGCCTGGTCGGCGTGCGCCGGCTGAGCGGACCTGACGGCACCCGGCTGTGGTGCGATGCACCGGTGACGGTCGCACTCGACGCCGATGGCCTGGCCGTGCATGGCCTCGCGTATGGCGGCTTCGCCTGCCTCAGCGCCCCGAACCGCTGGCTGTGCCTGCGTCGAGGCAATGGGCTATGCGTGTGGGCCCGCTGCCGCAGTCCGCAGCGCCTGGCGTGGGACGGCGACGTCGGCATCGGCGCCACCCTCAACGGCCTCGACACCTCGGCCCGCGACCATCTCGACCTCCCAGCGTGGTCCGCCCCGGCCGAGGATCTCGCCGCCACGGTCCAGGACGGCGACCTGACGGCGCGCATCGCCGGGCTGAACCGCATCCGTGCGGCGCAGGACATCCGCGCCCTGCCGGCGATCCTGGCGCTGCTGGCTTGGGATTCGCCTGAGTTGCACCACCCCTCGGATCCACGGCTGCGCGAGGCTACTCACCTGCGCGCCGAAGCGGCGGCGACTTGCGCTGCGCTCGGCGATCGCGCGGCGGTGCCGGCGCTGATTGCACTGCTGCAGTACGAAGCTGCTGCCGACTATGCGCCACGCGAGCAGCCCTGGGCCCGCGGCTTCTGGGGCTCGACGGCACGCGTGGTCGCCCTTGATGCCCTCCTGCTGCTCGAAGGCCGCGAGGTCCTGCCGCTGCTGCCGGTGCTGGCCCGCGCCGAGGTCGTGCCGCATGCCCAGGAGGCCTTGGAGCGCACCGGGCGCTTGCTCGCTACCGCCCACTGACGGCCGCGTCTCGCTGGCCTCCAGGAACAAGTGCGGTACAAGGGATTGACCGTGGTCACATCGCGCAAACCCAGCCTTCGTCCTCGCGAGCGCGCCATCGCCACCCTGCGCGATTGGCTGGCCGCCGGACGCTGGGCGCCTGGGACGCGCATCAGCGGCGAACTCGCCCTGGTCGAGGAGTTGGGTGTCTCACGCCGCACCGTGCGCGTCGCCCTGGAGGCCGTCCAGGCCGAAGGGCTGGTCGCCAGCCGGGGACGCGGCGGACGGGTTGCGATCAGCCAGGCCGGCCTGCCACCCGGACGCCTCGCCGGCGCCATCATCCTGCTGTCGCACATCGTCAACCCGACCTACGCTGGATCCTATCTGGCTGCCGTCGACAGTGCCGCCCTGCAACACGCGCAGGCTGCCGAACGCGACGTGCTGGTGCTGTCGCCAAGCCGCATCGATGCGGACAGCGTCCGCCGCGATCGGCCGCTCGGCCTGGTGCTCGGACCGTATCCGTCCATGGACCGGGCCCTGGTCGAGCGTCTGCATGGACTACCGGCGGCCGGGATCCCGGTGATCGTGCTGGGCGATGAGCCCTGGCAGCAGCGCTTCGACCGCATCGTGTTCGACCACGCCGCCGGTGGCTATGCCATTGCCAACCAATTCCTGGCGCGCGGCCGCCGCCGGCTCGCCTGCCTGTGGAGCGCGGCCGGCGCCAGCAGCTGGCAGCAGGAACGCCGGCGCGGCATCGAGCAGGCCTGCCGCGATGCCGGCCTGCCGCCACCGGCCGCCATCGCCGGTTGCAGCGACGAGCGTGGCGACCCCACACCGGAACGCTTCGCCGCTCGGGTCGAGGCACTGCTGCCGGCACTCAGCGCGAGCTGCACCGGGGCCGGCGCCCCGGACGCCCTACTCGCCATCACCGATTCTATGGTCTATCCCTGTGCCGCCGCCCTGCGCCGACTCGGGCGATCCCCTGGCACCGACCTCGACATCTCCGGCTACGATGGCTACGCTGGCGAGGCCTGGGAGCGCGCCTACGAACCCTACGGTCCGCTGATCAGTGTTGATAAGGACAACCGGGCGGCCGGCGCAGCCATGATCCGCCTGCTGCTTGATCGTGCAGCTGGTCGATTGCCGGTGGAACCGCAGCGGGTGCTGGTGGCTCCTCGGCTGATGACGACAACTAGCCAGGTATGAAGCATCTTCCGCCGCTACGACCTTGGCCGAAAGCTGCTGTCGTTCAGCAATAGTACCGGGGTAGCGGTAAGGTTTACGCCGCCAAGGCTGCTATTATTTTATCATTTCTGCGAAGTCGGACATCAGCGTGGTACCGATCAGGACGGAAGTCCTCATTCTCGAGGACGGCAGCTCGACTATCAGCGGACACCGAGCCAATGGTTCGGTGCGAAGGATGTGTCTGCCGACGTGTTTGCCGGATTGCACGCTTCTTCCGGCCTGAGCGACTCGACATGAAGATCGATATAGAGATATGTCGACTTGCCGCGGTGACTGACGCGCAGCGCATTGTCGAAGGCTGGGGCAAGGCCGAGCGCTTTGGGGGGATACCGCACCACTCCTTGCCAGGGTGCCCGGACCCAGGGATCCCAGCCAGGGGTGTTTCCGCCGGTGGATCCCCAACGTTCGCCGAGCAGGATGGTGCCGGATTTCACCCGACCCGAAACGAAACCCTTCCATCTGTTGTTGTCGCGTGGGGTGATGGCGTAGACGTTGGTGCTGCTCCTGGCGTCGTTGAATCCATAATCGACGCCAATGCGGTAGGCGCTGTTGGTCCAGTCGTTGTACAGGCTTCTAGGGCACTTCCATACCGGGCTGAAGCTGTTCAGCGAAGGGCTGAAGCCTGCATCGGTTGGAGTCTCTAGGTAGATGTGGATGCCGTTGTACCAGTGGCTGCCGCCGTTGGCTGAGAACAGCGCGTAGTTGAATACGCCGGTGGCACCAGTCGCATTGTTCGCCACCGGCCACACGCCGTCGTTGTCCTGGCCGTAGGCCTCGAACCCCATGCCGATCTGACGCAGATTATTCAGGCAACGGGAGCCATAGGCCTGCTCGCGGACGATCTGGATCCCAGCCATGCCGAGTGCGGCCAGCAGGGCGATGATCGCCATCACCACCAGCAGTTCGATAAGCGAAAAGCCGGTCCGGTGCATACAGACACGGTTCCTGACCGCCATACGATCGGTCTGATCCATGGAGGGTATCACGGCTGCCCCAGCCACAGAGGGCTCGCATCCTCCGGTCGCAGGCTGGAGGTGGACAGGTTGACGGAGAGGAAGTTGGTCCGCCCCCGATGGCTGACGCGCAGGGCATTGTCATACGCCCCGGCGATGCCAACGGCTTTGGGCGGATACCGGACCACGCCCTGCCAGGGAGCACGGAGGTAGGGATCCCAGCCAGGCGTATTGGCGCCGGTGACGCCCCAGCGTTCGCCGATCAGGATGGTGCTGCCAGATACCTGGGCCGGCCTGAATCCCTTCCAGGTGCCGCGGTTGGGGATGGCGTAGGGGCCGCTGCTACCATTGCGCGCGTCGTTGAAGCCGTAGTCGATGCCTATGCCGTAGGCTGATTCGGTGAAGGTCGGATAGTTGCTGCGCGGGCACTTCCACACCCGGTGGAAACGGTTCTGTGAGGGACTGTATCCAGCCTCGGTCGGGTTGTCGAGGTAGCGCTGCAGGCCGTTGTACCAGTAGCTGCCGCCGTTGGCTGAAAACAGCGCCTCGGTGTAGGCGCCCGATCCAGTGTTGGCCACCGGCCACACCCCGCGGTTGTCCTGACCGTAGGCGGTGAAGGCCATGCCGAACTGGCGCATGTTGTTGAGGCAGAAGACGCTGCGCGCCTGGTCGCGTACGGCGAGGAAGCCGCTCATGCCGGCGAACAGGATCATGGCGATGATCGCGACCACGATCAGGAGTTCGATGAGGGTGAAAGCAGAACGGATCATAAGGTCTTTTCCGGCCACAGGCGGAGCCAGGAGCCAGGGAGCACACGCAGCTCCGGCGTCTGTAACAGTGGTTCATCCCGGCGCAGACCCTCAGAACTCACCGCCTCGCCGTGCGGCAGCACCTTCACCTCGACCACGCGGTCGCCATCCGCAAGACTGACCCCGTGACCGTCTGTCGACCAGCGCCAGGCCGGCAGTGCCGGCAGGGGGGCGGACGCCGACACCAGGCGCATTCGGGCAGCGAACCAGGTGGCGTGGTTGGGAAAGGTCCATTCTGCGAACGTTGTTGTACTGCCATGGGTCCCGGCCTGTCCGGTGCTGGTGCAGTCCTGCCGGTGCAGGGGCGCCGGTGCGCCGTCGGCCCAGGTATCGACCACCAGGTTCCAGTCATGCGCCGACAGGATGAGACGCGAGGCTTCATGCCGTTCGAGCCAACTGCCGATGATGCCAAGGCCGTGTTCGCCAAGTGGCTCAGCCGCCTGCGAGCGTGGTACGCACCATTGCGTGCCGTGCATGCTGGTGATGCCGCGATGGAACAGGCAGAGGACATCCCCGTCCCGCTGATCGGTCCAGCCGGGCGTGTTGGTGCAGCGGCCGGGAAACCAGGCAACGGCGCGATGCCAGGCGTCAGTACCAACGGCGGCAATGGCGTGGATCTGCTGCCAGAAGACGTGTCCCCCACTCATGCTGCCCAGACCGGCGGTCGCCAGTTGCCAGGTGCGCCAGCGAAACGGGATGAGGCCTGCCCGCCCCGTGGCCCGGTAGGGAAAGTCGTGTGCCGTGCTGATTGCTGGGACGGGCGGTCCGGCGTGACCGCCAGCCATCGGACCAGGCTGGATGAATCCACGGTGGTGGCGCGACGAACCGCAGAGTGGCAGGCCGAGTACCGGGTGCAGCACGGCGGCCTGCTCGGCCAGGATGTGATCGAGAACCACGCGGGCCTCGATCAGCATGCGCGGGTCTTCGGCATGCAGCAGGATGTCATCGAGCGCTTCGCGATCGACCTCGGCATAGGTCGGAGAGAGGAACTCGTCGATGCCGAAATACGCGGCATGGGTGAACCAGCGCCGCCATTGCCCGGCGGCAACGCGTAGCAATCGCGGCTGCTGCCGATAACGCCCAAGCAGCACCAGGCTGCGGATCTGCAGCAATGCCACGTTGGTGTAGCAGACGTGGTCGCGGTGCAGGTCGAAGACTTCCTCGTCCCAACGCCGCAACACCGCATCGCCGGCCCGGTCGAGCGCGGTCGCCAACCGTGCGCGCGTTGCGGACGGCAGTGTGGCGGCATGCGCCACCTCCAGTTCCAGCAGATGCGGCAACAGGAACAGGATGATGTTGAGGTCCTGATAGTCCCAAGGCCCGAGATTAAGTGGAAACTGGCCGTAGGCGTAGGCGTCTGGATCTGCGCACTGCAGGGCCAACACGGCGTCGATGCTCTGCGCTGCAGCGTCGGGCTTACCGTTTCGCAGGAGACCGATGGCTAGCTCAAGGCTGAGTCGCGTGCGGGTGCCGGCTTCGCCGATCAGTCCGCTGGCTGGGTCGAGTCGGCCGAGCAGGCTTTCGGGATCAGGGATGACGGTGCGCAGGATGTTCATGGCGATCAGCGGGTGAAGCCCCAGGCCGCACGCAGCCGGGTCGGGTAGTCGGCCAGCCAGCACGGGGTGCCGACGCGGCCATCGAAGCCGTAGGCGCCGAATTCGAGATCACCGTTCTCCTCGCACCAGCGGGTCGGCGAATCCCATTTGTGCCCATCGACGACCATGAAGTCGAAGGCGACCGGCGCGGTCTGCCCAGGCTTCAGTTTGGCCAGGCGATCGCGCAGTTCGGGGATCAGTTCCCAGCGCAGGGCCAGTTCGTAGCGGTAGACGCGCTTGGAGGCGTCGTAGACCACGGCCAGGCGTCCATCGCGTCCGCCTTCGGCGTTGGCGTCGAGCGCACCGCGTTCCGGCGTCATGCCCGGCACCGTGGTGGTGAGGTAGGCGGTGCCGGGCGCGAGCAGGCGCTTGAGCACGGCCTTGGCCGGGCCTTCCTTCTGCGCGCGCAATTCGGCGGAGAACTCGTAGTCGATGTCGCTGGCCAGGCTTTTGGCATGCAGCGGATGGTTGCGCAGCAGGTCCTCCGGATTCTCGTCGAGGACGTTGAATCCCAGCAGCAGCCGGTCATTGCCGCGGTTGCGGTATTCCAGCGTGCTGTTGTCCTGGCCGCTGTCGTCGAGCTTCGACGAGCGGTCAGGGATCTCGGCGGCGACGTAGAAGGCCTCGTCGTCCCAGCGCGTCGCCAGGCGGTAGCCGTTGTCGTACAGCATGGACGGTTTGAGATCCCACCAGTCGGCGAGGACGCCGCGATGGCGGATGCTGACAAAGGCGGCGTCGGCCCAGTCCGACAGGTTCGCGTCGATGCGCGGTGTGCCACGGGTGGCGCAGGCGACCTGGACCTCTTGTTCGCCGGCCAGTGTCTCGCCGTCGGCGTCGGCCTTCCAGGCGATGCGGTAGCGGTTGCCCGCTGCCGGGCTGACGGCGGTGACGGTCACAGTGACGTAGCGGTCCTCGCCAGGCGGCAGGGCGACGAGGCGCACCTGCGGTTCGGCCAGGGTCAGGCCATCGGCCTGCAGGCTAATAGAGATGTCGCGCGGCCGGAAGGCGTCGTTGCGCACGCGTAGACGCAGGGCGGCGCCGGCGGCCAGTGGCTCGGCGATGGGCTGCGGCACGACGCGCAGCAGCGGCAGATCGCGGACGGTTGCGGCGCGCAGAGCAACACGGATCTCGTCGACGCTGCGCTTGCTGCTCAGGTAGTGGGTGCCGCGCGTGACGGTGGCGAAGCGCAGCTTTCCGTCGGTGACCGTGCCGGCCGGGCGGCCCAGCCAGTCGATGACCGCGAAGTCCAGGGCGGGCAGTTCCCAGGAGCTGCGATGCTGATCGGCCTTGGCCATCTCCTCGGCCGGCCAAGTCGTTTCCGGCCACAGCGCGACGGTGTGCGAACCATCCGGCTTGCGGAAGAGCAAGGCCCAGGCGCGCAGCGAGCCGGCGTAGACGTCCTCGACCAGGACGCCGTCCTCGATGCTGTGGGCCATGGTGGCGTAGGCGGCCAGGCCGGGCATGGGCACGTCGCGGTCCCACAGGTTGAAGCAGTCAGGATCGTCCTGTTTCGGATGCAGCGGCCCCGATTTGCCGAAGCCGCTCATGAACCAGAATACCTTCAGGTCGGTGGAGCCGGCGCCGGCCTTGCTCAACAGGTAGGTCGGGGCGATCGCGCGGGCCACGTGTTGCACCGCCAGCTCAGCAGGGACGCCCTTGAAGTGCCAGGCCGGCGAGGTGCCGACCTCGGTCATCCACAGTCCGCCACCTGAGCCTTTGGCCTTGGCCAGCAGGGCGGCGTCGAGGGCCGGGCTGACCGGCGTCCACAGCCCCGGTTTGGCGTAGGGATGCAGGGCGACGCCGTCGCACCAGCCGGCATTTTCGACTCCGGGCGGGAAGACCCAGTTGCGGCTGACCCACATGTAGTGGCCGCCGGCGATGAGCTTCACCGGCGGGTGCTCGGGCTTCACTCGGTCCCACACCGTCTTGAGCATGGTGCGGTACTGATCGGCGGTGCCTCCCCAGAAGAAACCGCCCGGCTCGTTCCACAGTTCCCAGTGGCTGACCTTGCCGTCGAGCGCACCGACCAACCGCGCCACCATCTCGGCGTGGATCGCCATGTCGGCGGGCGGCGAGCGATGCGGCTGGGTGCCGGCCGGGACATTCCACGGGATGTTGTAGTTGATGTAGCCGAGGGTGGAGACGCCTGCGGCGGTCCATCGGTCAACGTCGGCCCGCAGCTTGTCCTGAGCCTCGTCGTCCCACCACACCCCGGGCTTGGGTGCGACCTTGCCCGGGTAGGACAGATCGTTGTCGGCCCCGCGCCGCCACTTCACCCCGAGGCGCTCGGCAATGCGCAGGTCGTTGTCGTTGGTCCCGGAGCGGAACCCGAGGCCGAACAGGCTGCCTGGGCGGACGCCGGCGGCCTGATCGTGGAGCAGGCAGACGGCGGAGAACCGCTC
>JBBQCI010000124.1:0-7798 GCA_038318565.1 Planctomycetota bacterium | reverse complement strand
TGGTCGGACCGACAGGATTTGAACCTGCGACCTCTGCGTCCCGAACGCAGCGCTCTAGCCAAGCTGAGCTACGGTCCGAGCTGTATGTCAACCGCCACGGGCGGGGAGAAGGGTGTAGCGGGCCAGGGGCGTTGGTCAACGCTTTGATCCACCGGTCCGTCCGCACTGCGCCCATCCCTGCCCGCCCGCCTGCGAGACGCAGACGGCCAGCATATCGCCGTTGGGCTACTCGACAGTCAGGTTCGCCACGAAATCGGCCAGAGCCTTGCGCTTGGCGGCGATGTCGCCCCCCAGCTGCTCGTCCTGCACGCGCAACTGGTCGAAGCGGGTCTCCTGCTCGCTGAGCTTGGTCAGCAGGCGCTTGCCGTAGTCGCTCTGCTGATTGACCGAGCCGAGGTTGCGACGGATGCGTTCCTGGTCCTCGGTGATGGCACGGATCTGGTTCTGGACCTCCTCGCGGGTCCGTCCGGCGGTGCGCCAGGCCTCGACCAGGACGCGCGCCCGAACCAGCGCTTCGCGCACCGCCGGCTTCATCTCGATGCCCTGCAGATAGACCCCGATGCGGTCGTCGTCCCCGTCCAGCAGCGCCACCGTCTCGGCCCATTGCAGCCGCTCGGTGACCACGAGCTCGGCCTTGCCCTTGGCCGGCACCGCGATCTTGAAGCGGTAGAGCTGGTCGGTCGTCTCCAGCGCGGCCGGCGTCTCGTGCAGCTTCCATTCACCGCCGGCCCGTGGGTGCTCGATGATCAGCTGCTTGTCGACGTCACCCTGGTTGTCGGCCTGGTAGGTGCGGCCCTGGAAACCGACCACCTGCACCTGCAGCACGCCTTTGACGATCTTGCCGACCACCCGCGTCTCGCGCGAGCGCTCCTGTTCGGCATCAATCAGCAGGCGCTGATCGATGGCGAACGAGATCAGCCGGGTCTGGCCGGGCGGCAGGGCAGTCAGCTGGGCATCGCCAGCGTAGGTGCCGTCATCGTAGACGGTGACCGGCCCCGGCGTCAGATGCAGTCCGGTGCTGTTGGTCAGGCGCGCGCCGGCCAGCGGATTGCGCGGCAGCACCGCGCGATTGTAGATCGACACCCGTTCAACCGGGATGTCGCTGCCGATGAACGGGATCATCGCGCTGCGTTGACGCGGGATCGACACTGTGCCGACGTTGTAGGTGAATAGCTCGCCAACCCCGGCCGCGGCCTGGGTCGCGACCTGGATCGAACTGGTAGCGTCGAAGGGACGGCCAGCCCCGTTCATCGCTTCGCCTCCGGCGAGCTCCTCCATGGCCATCGCCGACATCGCTGGCGCCGGCGCCGCATCCATCTGACGTGCCCGCTTGCCCTCCATCGCTCTCCCACCCGCCACCGGTTTAGCCGGTGCGACACCGCCACCATACGCCACCGGCCTCAGGCCGGCCTGTAGTTCGGCTTCAACCACCGGACGCTGAGCGTACAGCGGCTGGTAGAGATCCTGAATGAACGAGATCGGACGGCCGCTGACCAGGGTCAGCTTGACGTCCTTCCAATCGCTTTCGGTAGGATTTTCGACGATCGCCCAGGCCTGGGCGTGGGCCTTGTCTTTGGTCAGCAGCAGGCGGTAACTGGCCTTCCACACCGGTGCTTCGGAGACGTAACCGAGGCGGACATGGCGCTGGCCCTTGCCGGTAAACTGCAGCGAGACCGGCTTCTTGTCCTGGTCGCGGGCGGCGGCCAGGGCGGCCAGGGCCTTGCTCAGCTCAGCGCGCAGACCGGCATCGGCGGGCTTGACCGAGCGCAGGTCGGCGAGCGCCAGCGGGCGGATCGCCCCGTCAGTGACCAAGTTGAGCGTCCACACCGTCTCCTGGCCGCCGTTGTTGGGTAGGATGCGTTGGCGCTGCTCGCAGCCGACCACCACACCATCAATCGTCGCGTCCAGCACCTGGACCTGGACCTGGGCGCCGCGCAGCTGGTTGAGCAGGGCGTAGAGCGGCGGATTGCCGCTGACATCAAGCTGGAAGCTCTTGAGCGTCTTCTCCAGCGGATCCTGCGAGGGATAGCCGACCGCGCCGACCTTGCCGCCGTCGAGATCCTGCAGGACCAGCGATTTCAGCACGTCGTTGATCTGGCTGGTGCGGAAGCGCAACTCGGCGGTGGCGTCGCCGTCGACCAACCCGGTGTGCTCGAACCACCCCACGCCGCTGGAAAACAAGGTCACCGCGGCGACCGGCAGGTCGGCATCGCCGGCAGGGCAGAGGGCGGCCAGGGTGAGGAGCGAGGCGGAGGCGAGACGCATGGCGGAGTTTCCTTGCACTTCTACGGATGGGTGGGGCCGACCTTAGCCGGCAGTCTGCGGATTGCCACGCCAGCCTCAGCCGCTATCACCCCCGTCCTATGTCAAACCGCCTCGAAGCCGGCATCGAATGGAGCATCTTCGCCAGCCGTTGGCTGCTCGCCCCGCTCTACGTCGGACTGATCGGCGGGCAGATCTGCTTCAGCTACACCTTCTTCCATGAGCTGTGGCATCTTGCTTCCAGTTTGAGCATCCTCAAAGAACGCGACGTCGTCACTATCCTGCTCGGCCTGGTCGACATGATCATGGTCGCCAATCTGGTGATCATGGTGCTGATTGGCGGCTACGCGACCTTCGTATCGAAACTCGACCTCGACGACCATAAGGACCGCCCCGAGTGGCTCGACCACATCGACCCGGGCACCTTAAAAACCAAACTGGCCGGCGCGCTGGTGTCGATCTCGGGCATTCACTTACTGCAGTCGTTCAACGACCTGTCGAAGGAAGGTCACATGGTCGACCACGCCAAAATCGGCTGGCAGGTCGGCATTCATGTCGCCTTCATCGTCACCACCCTGATGCTTGCGTGGTCCGACCTCGTCTTCGAGCGTAAGCTGAAGATGGCACACGAAAACAACACCGCCCGCAACGCCCACTGAGAGATTCCCATGCTCAAGCACAACTCCTACTTCGACGGCAAGGTCCAGTCCCTCGGCTACGAACGGCACGGCCGCAAGCAGACCGTCGGCGTGATCGTCCCCGGCGAGTTCCAATTCACCACCGACGGCGCCGAGCGCATGACCGTGGTCAACGGTGAACTGCAGGCGCGCATTGCACCAGGCGCCTGGGTCGTCTACCCCGCTGGCACCAGCTTCGAAGTCCCGGGCAAGACCACCTTCGGCGTCAAAGCTACCGCGCCCAGCGCCTACTGGTGCGAATTCATCTGATCAGCGGCCTGGCACGGCGGGGGATAGCGCTGCCTGGCAGTCGCTGACCGGTCGGCGCGTACGCCGATATGAGGCTGGCCCACAACCGACCAGCCTGGCGAAGATACGGCTGAAGTGATGGCGGTTGACGAAGCCAACCCGCTGAGCCACGTCCTCGATCGACACCGCGCCGGACAGCAACAACTCGGCGGCGTACGCCACTCGGCGTTCACGCACATAGGCCATCGGCGTCCGCCCGGTGCCGGCATGGAACACCTCGCCGAGATGCCGCGCGCTCAGCCCGCAGGCCTTGGCCAGCCGCGAAAGATCCAAATCCTCAGCGAGATGCTCCTCGACGAAACGCCGGGTGATCGACACCGGGTCATCGCCCGACAGACCAGCTATCAGCTGATCCTGCGCCACCGGATCGAGCGTGGCGACCGCCCCGGCCAACGCAGAGAGCGCCAACGCACGGGCCCGCAGACGACCTGAGGCAGTCCACGCCGTCGTGCCGTCGCAGAGGTTGCGCATCGTCTCGCAGGTCGATCCATCGGCAGGCAGGGCAATCGGCGCGCAGATCAGACCGCGGCCCCAGTCGGCAAGATCGAGGTGGAGGTAATACTGCCAGCCGACCCGGCTGGCACAGCGCGCCGAAAAATCGCCCCACGCGGGCAGCAGATGCAGGTGATGCGGAACCAGCCGGTGGACGCCTCCCGGATGCACCACCTCGGCACCAGACTGGTCGTGCAGATAGAGGCGCCAAAACGGATCGCACAGACGATGGCTCCAGCGCTGGTCAATACCAGCCTTCCAGGCGGTCAGGATGCGGCATAACGGATCGATCGGGGCGGCGGCGGTCATGCCCGAGCATCTCGTGAATGGACATGGAAGCCAGCGCCCATGGGCATGGCGATGGCAGCCCCACTCCGACAGCATGTACCGTGGAGACCGCACCCATGACCTTCCGGCACGATGTCCTGACCACCGAAGGCGATACCTCGTGGTTCACCCGCGAACGCTTCGGCATGTTCATCCACTGGGGCCTCTACGCCCTGCCTGCGCGCCACGAATGGATGCGCCACAACGAGAAGATGCCGACCGGGGAGTACGATCAGAAGTACTTCACCCGCTTCGACCCGGACCTCTATGACCCGAAGCTGTGGGCTGATGCCGCCGCCGACGCTGGCATGAAATACTACGTCGTCACGACCAAGCACCACGAGGGCTTCTGCCTGTGGGACAGCAAGCTGACCGACTACAAGGCGACCAACACGCCGGCCAAACGCGACCTGCTGCGGCCACTGGTCGAGGCGATGCGCGGCAAGGGCCTGCGCACCGGATTGTACCACTCGTTGATCGACTGGCACCACCCCGACTACGTTGTCGACCCGCACATCGGTCCGTACCGTGAAGCCGCCGACCGCACGACGATGAACGTTGGCCGCGACCAGAACCGCTATGCCGAGTACCTACACGGTCAGGTGCGCGAGCTGCTCACCGAGTACGGTGACGTCGACGTGCTGTGGTTCGACTTCAGCTACCCAAAGCCGGACGGCAGCGGCAAGGGCCAGAAGGACTGGCGCAGCGAGGAGCTGCTCGCCCTGGTGCGCAAGCTGGCTCCGAAGATCATTCTCGACGACCGCCTCGACATCCCGCACGGCTGGGACGTCAAGACTCCCGAACAATTCAATCCGCTGAAGTGGCCAACCCACGAGGGCCGCAAGGTGGTGTGGGAGGCCTGCCAGACTCTGTCAGGCAGTTGGGGCTATCACCGCGATGAATCGACTTGGCGCAGCAGCGACGAACTGATCCGCACGCTCATCCACTCGGTGGCGCGCGGCGGCAACCTGTTGCTCAACGTCGGTCCGACCGGCCGTGGCGAGATCGACGATCGCGCCCTCTCACGGCTCAAGGACATCGGCGTGTGGATGAAGCGGCACAACCGCTCGATCTACGGTTGCACCCAGGTGCCAGACGGCTTCCCCGCCCCGCCCAACGGCTGCGAATACACGTGGAATCCGGCAACCAACCGTCTCTACATCCACGTCCTGGAATGGCCCTACAAGCAGATCGTCCTGCCCGGTCTGGCTGGACGGGTCGCCTACGCGCAGTTGCTCAACGACGCTAGCGAACTGCAGACCAAGGGTCTGGAACCCTGGCAGGAGCATTGGAAGGATGTTGTCGGCGGCCCGGACTGCCTGTTCGTCAACCTGCCGGCCGACAAGCCAGCGGGTGTCTCGGTGCCGGTGATCGAGTGCTGGCTGCAGGGCTAGACTGAGGCCCGATTGGGCGCGGTGGCCGCATCGACGATGCGCACCGCGTCCGCCCGGGCGGTGGTCAGCTTGCCGCCAATCGGCAGCCACAGTCCCGGCTCGGGTGCGCGCAGCGACCATTCGCGCGACAGGCTCGAAGCTGCGCCGTCCCCGCGCGCCAGCGTGCGCAGTCCGCACCACGCCGTGCGCACATCCCGGCGAGCGAAGCCCAGACCGGGGCAGCTTGAGGCCAACGCCGTCAGCAGATAGGCGATGTCCGCCTCTGTCACCGCGACAGTGTCGGGATCGCCGGTGAAATCCGTGTCTGTCGTGCCGACCATGGTGCCGCCCTTCCACGGAATGGCGAAGAATACCCGCCCGTCTTGTGGAGCGGTCAGCAGCAATGCCGTGTCCGTCGCTGTGAACGGCGCAGCCAGCGGCAGCGGCGGCAGTTCGATATGCACGCCCTTGGTAAAACGCACTTCGCGGGCCGGATCCAACCCAGCCAGCGCGCACGCCCACGGACCGCCGCACACCACGGTCGCGCATGCCGCGACCGTCCGACCGTCCTCTAGGCGCACTCCGGTGACTCGCCCGGCCACACGTTCCAGCGAGGCGACTGGCGCATGCGCGACGCACACGGCTCCAGCGCGCTGGGCCGCCGCCACTACGTCGCCGACCAGCGCGGCGTCGTCGGTGCCAGCATCGCCATAGGTGAAGCCAGCGACCAGTCCGTCACGATCGAGGAACGGCGCTCCCGCGATGGTACGTTCACGCGACCAGGAGTTCATACACGGCACCCCCGCCTGCCGACCGGCCAGCCAGTCATAGGCGCGCAGACCAAGATGCAGGTGCAACCGAGTCAGCCGGCCAGCCGCTGTCACCGGCACCAAAAAAGTCATCGGGCGCACCCGATGTGGCGCCAGACGCAGCAGTAGGCCGCGCTCGCGCAGCGCCGTGCGCACCAGGGCGACATGTCCGTGTTCGAGATAACGCAGACCACCGTGGATCAGCTTCGACGAGGCCCGCGACGTGCCGCTGGCCCAGTCACGCCGCTCGATCAGCGCCACGCTGCATCCGCGCAGTCGGGCCTCCAGCGCCGTCCACGCCCCGTAGATGCCGCCACCGACCACGCACAGATCGACCGACGCCGGCAGCGCCGACGCCGGCGTCACCACCGGCTCGCTAGCGATCAACGCGTGCTGCGCCGTCCGTCCGTCAGGCATGGGCCACCCGCTGCAACGCCCAGGCCGGTCGATTCGTGATTACATCGGCAATACCAAGTCGCTGCATCCGCAGGAGATCTGCCGCGCAATCGATCGTCCAGGTGGCGGTGCCGAGGCGGTGCGCGCGCGCCAGATCGACGCGACGCGCTGTCCACGCGCCGTGCCAGGCATCAACCGTCGTGATGCCAGCGGCAGCTGTCGCCCGCCACCACGCCGGATCGTCACCCAGTCGTTCGCAATTGCGCACCAACCGCAGCCGCGGCCAGTCGGCGCGCACCAACGCCAGCGTGGCTGGCGAAAAGCAGAGGATGCGCACGTGGTTGCGGTAGCGCTCTGCCATTGTGCAGGTCGCTGCCACCAGCCGTCGCGTCCAGCCGACCCCGCCGTGCGGTTTCAGCTCTAGCCACAGCTCGCGGTCGCAATCGCAATAGCGCTCAAGCACCTCGGCCAACGTCGGCAGCGGCCAGCGCTCCCGCAGCTGTTCCAACGTCTGTCGACGAATCGGCTGTCTGCCTCCGCCCCAGCGGGCCAACGTCGCATCGTGGCAGACCACCACGGTGCCATCGAGAGCTAGGCGCAGATCCATCTCGATGCCGGCACAAGCCGTCGTGCAAGCCGCCGAGAACGCCGCGTGGGTGTTCTCGGGCTCGCGTTCCGACCAGCCACGATGCGCAATGATCCGCATGCCCGATGCTAGCACCACCCTGCCACGTCGGCCAGTCGTGGCAGACGCCCCGCCATTGCCGCTTCCCCGTCGGCCCCGGTGAAGATACTTCTACCGTTGACAATCGAGAGTGTGGGGGCGAACAGGTTTCGACGGGACTGCACCGGCGAACGTGGCGTGCCGAGGTACAGGAGGCCTCGTTAAACCCCTGTAAAAAACACGTGCCGACGATCATGTCGCGTACGCTCTCGCTGCTTAATTAAGCAACCGAGATGGAGACCTCCGGGTGGCGATGCCCGGTTGACCCTCCATAACTTTCATCGTCTGGCTGACGGAGCCGTCCGATTACCGTCAGCGAGACTCGCCGGACTGGCTCATGGAATATGCTGCTGGCCGCGGCTTCCATGGGCGAGACTAAACGACCAGCTACGCACGTAGAAGCGCCGCACGAACAGTTCCGGACCCGGG
>JBBQCI010000123.1:0-8002 GCA_038318565.1 Planctomycetota bacterium | reverse complement strand
TAGCCGTTGGCCGGGTTGATGACGCCGCTGTCTCCGTCATTGACGTCGTCCTTGCCACGCAGCCATAGCAGCCGCAGCGTAGGCCGGGTGCCACCGCCACGCACTACGCTGCGCGCGTCGGCGACGAAGACGGCGTGGTGGGTCAGCTGCGACAGCCGTTCAACCAGTTGCAAGTGCAGCGTCTCGGAACGCTGATGCATACCCAGCAGCAGTTCACGACGCTGCTGCAGCGAGCGCAACTGGACGAAAGCCGTGGCCGCCGCGGCAGCCAGCAACAGCGACAGACCCGTGGAGACGAGCAGCTCAATCAGGGTAAAGCCGCGTCCGGTCATGGCTGGTTGCGCGTGCGCACGAAGCTGGTGGTGAAGGAGGCGAGGATGCGGCCACCGGTGACCTCAGAGACGTCAACGTCGACGCTGACCAGACGGGCATGCACCACACCGGCGTCGGTGGCAAGGACGTCGCTACTGGCGGTACTCTCGCGCCGCACCACCCAGAATCCGTTGATGTAGCCATGCTCCTCGGCCGTTCCGCTGCTGGCGTCCATGGCATAGGTCGACACCTGCGTCCAGTCGCTGGCAAGATCGGGATCGAGCAGCGGGGTAGGATCGACAGCGACGCTCATCGCTGTAGCCATGGCAGTGCTGCGGCCTTGGGCCAGAACGGAGACGCGTAAGGCGGTGCCGAATAGACCGATCGCCGCGGCCAGACCGATGGAGACGACCAGCAGGACAGCCAGCGTCTCGATCAGGGTGAAGGCGCGCCTCATGGTGTCGTCCACCAGCAGCGCTGCGCCAGCATCTCCGGGGTCAGGGCATCGACGATGATGGTGCCGCGCGGTGTCCCGTCGGTTTCGGTTGGGGCATTGCCCTGGTAGCGTACGTCGGTGATGGCCGAGCTGCCCCAGTTGGAGATCCATCCGGCATCGAGGGTCGCGCCGTCCGCCAGCCCGGCGCGCACCGATTCGACACGAACGTCGCCGGCGCTGTTTATCCCGACCCGCACTGCCGGCATGAGGGCACGCATCGCTGCCTGGGCACTGGGATACGCGTCGGTATCCTGCTCGGCATCCGGCGCCAGGGTGATCCAAGCATAGCCGGTCCGGGCAAGGTAATGACCGGCCTGGGATGACTCCGGGGTGAGGATGCGGCGACCGACGATATCCGACGACGGGTAGCTCGGGGCGTCAAACCGTGGTGCCAGGTCGCCGAGATCACCGCGCGGGCTCTTGGCATTGCCGCCGACCGAGTTGTTCCCCTGCCAGGCGTAGGAGTACAGCCGCAACTGGCCGAAGGGCTGAACGACCACGGTCCCGTCAGGCCGGAAGGAGATGTAGCTGTCGAGCCAACGCGCGTTGGCGATCGGACGCACGTCATCTGCAGCCAACAGGATGCCGGGCCAGCCGGTAAGGGTGCTGGTGCGGTTGACGGCATTCCGGCTGCCGACGATGGTTGCGTCCGTTCCCTGGTAGAAGAATCCGGACGGGTTCCGGCCGTCGAAAGTGGCGACGCCAGGACGATAGGCGCCCCAGCCATACAAGCGCTGGCTGGTGGCGTCCCACCAGCCGCACCACGGTCTGGGAAAGGTGGTAGGGAAGACATTATAGTACGCAGAAGTCGATCCTGAGAGATGGAGGTGACCGTTATCGACGTCGGACAAAGCGAGAAAGCGCACCTTGCGCGTCGGCAGCACGGTGCGCTCGCCGATCCACGCCTGGTCGATCTGGGGCAGCACACTGTTGATGCCGACCACCGGCTTCAACGACAGGATCGGTTCGGGATGGAGATAGCCCAGGCGTGACACCTGCTCCGCGGAGCGCGCCGGCCCGAGGATCTGGTACCAGTGGCCGCCATCCCAGTTGTTTAGCACCAGGCCGCTGGTGCCAGCGCCATTGGCGAGGTTGAACGCCACCGCGTAGGTGCTGCGCCGCTCGATCGCCATGCTGCGCGCCAGTCGCAGGGTGGCGGCCAGTTCGCGAGCACTGGCCTCGACGGCGATGCGTTTCTTGTCGGCGGTAGGGATGTTCAGCGCCAGGGCCATCAGCGTGACCATGATGGCGATAACGACCAGCAGTTCGATGAGGGTAAAGGCTTTCATCGGCCAAGCCCTTTGTCGTACGGCGAAGCCGACGGATTGTCGCGATTGGTTAGATCATCGCGCATCCAGGCGAAGCGGCCATCGGGACCGGCCGACCACAGCTCGAGGTCGAGATGGGCCCCGCGTGGGGTGTAATAGCGCCGGTCGCTGTGGAACCACGAAGACGCATCAGGCAGGAAGGTGGCATCGGCTGGCACGCCGGTAACCAACTGGATCCGGCCATTGCCGAGCAGCGTGTAGTTACCGCTTGCCGCGAGGCCGTTCCACGGGCCGGTGCCAGTGGCGAAGCCCTGCGGCCCGAGTCCGAATCCGGTCACCGAGGAGATGCGGATGGTCTGCAGGGAGTTCGACGTTGATTCGAGGCGCAGAGTCAGGGGGCGGGCCTTGGGTATCACCTGTCCGACCTGGATGACCGGATTCCCCCAGGCGTCGAGCACCGCCTCGCCGCGCATAGCGCTGGGCTGAAGCTCGCCGGCCAGGTAGTCGTCGCACCAGCCGACGGCGCCGCCGACTTCGAACGGCGTCAGTAGCGCATCACCGGTGAGATCGGCGTGCAGCGTGCTGCCGACGGCGATGAACCCGCCACGGAGATTGGTGGCCCCGGCCATCACCGCATCCCGGGCGCGAGCGGCGGCCATGCGGTTGAGCGTTGCGGCCGCCCGGCGGCGATCTGGGTTCTTGAGATTGCCGTAGCTCTGCGTGATCGCCACCAAGCCGGCCAGCGGCACGTAGGACATGCGGAAGGTCAGGTTACTGGGCAGGCCGGTCTCGGCGATGGCCGAGTTGCTGTTGATGTCCTGGGTGTAGCGGTATTTCTCGGCCGCCGTCGCAGCCAGCGCGAGAATGGCGCTGCGGTCGGCGTCGCCCAGCGCCTGGCCAAGGCGCCGGACGAGATTGTTGGGGAAGGGGTTGCCCGCGTCGACTGCGTCGGGATAGGTCGCCTGGTAGGGCAGTACATCGACATCGCGCTGGAACTGGCGGGCGGCGGCATCGACCTTGCGCAGGATGGCCTCGCTGTTGCTGCGCTTGGCGGAGCGCTCGGCGAGGAGCAGCAAAGGCATAGCCAGGGCGATGAGCATGGCCAAAATGGTCAGCACGATGAGCAGTTCGACGAGGGTGAATCCCGCAGTGCGCATGACTCTGCCGCCTAGGTAAAGATACAAGTATTAGACATTAGTTGCAACTAAAAATATCACGTATCACGGCAGTTGGTGTGACTGAGGTTCATTGTCACTATCTTGCACCTCAATCGTTAAAGGAATCATGACAACTGCTGCCATTCTATCCATGTCGTTGCTCGCCGCCATAGCTTACGCTGGGGAGGCGTACGCGGTGCAGGTGGAACGCTGCGAGCCGACCGCCTACCGCGCCGTCTTCGCGCCAGATCAGCCCCTGGTATGGACGGTCGAGCTGCGCGCTGCCGGGGCCAGGCCCGCAGGTGCGCTGCATTGGCGCCTGCACGACCTCGACGACCGCGAAGTGGCCGCTGGCGATCTGGCCGCACCGGCCCTGGAGCCACAGGCGACGGCCACGCTGACCCTCGATGCCGGGCGCCGGCCGCCCGGCTGGTGGCGGCTGTCCATCGCCACTGTCGCCGATGCGCAGCTACAGCCGACCCGTTATGCCGTGGTCATGCCGCCGACCCGGCCCAAGGACCTCAAGGCCTCGCGCTTCGGGCTCAACGCGCATGGAGTCACCGACGACGAGCGCGAGATGGAACTCTTCGTCCGCCAAGGAGCCGGCTGGGTCCGCGGCAGCCATCTGTGGCATGAGGTGCAAGCCTGGAAGCCTGGCGAGGACTGGCACGGCAAAGCGTACAATTGGAGCAAGGGCGACGCCGCGCTGGCCCGCCGCGAGGCGGTCGGACTCAGCACCATGGGGTCGTTCGGCTTCTCCGTCGCCTGCGCCTCATCCAAGGATCCGAACCACAAGAACTGGTGGGGCCAGTCGTTCACCGCTCCCGACGACCGCAGCGACAGCGGTCCGTACTACGCCTACGTTAAGGCCGCCGTCGAGCGCTACCGCGGTCGCATCGCTTACTGGGAGCAGTGGAACGAACCGGACCTCGACAGCTTCTACAAGGGCAGCGCCAGCGCGTATGCCGAGACCCTGGCAGCGGCTTTCCGGGCCGGCAAGGCGGCCGATGCGGAAGTGCGCATCCTCAACGGCGGCTGGTCCGGATCGCGCGGCTTCGCCCGCGTCGATGACATGCTCAAGACCGCAGCATCGGTACACGACGTCGCCGCCTTCCACGATTATAACAGTCCGATCGCCAAGACCCAGGCGGTGAAGCGCGCCTACCGCCGGGCCGGGGTTTGGCCGCGGCCACTGTGGAACACCGAATGCGGCAAAGAACCGTCCCTGCGCGAGGACCGACCACTCGATCAGCGCCTGCCATACTACCGCGAGCAGGCCGCCGAGATGGTGCGGGCGATGACCGTCGCCGCTGCCCTCGGCGTCGAACGAACCTTCTGGTTCTGCTGGGCCTGGGAGCCCTTCGCCATGCATGTGGCCAATGGTCCGCGTCCGGTCGCCGGCGGCTATCGCGCCTTGGCCGACCTAATCGACGCCCCGGTGCCGGCCAAGCCGCTGGGCACCGTTGACCTCGGCGCTGCCGCCCGCGGCACCTTCGCCTTCGCCTTCGAGCGCCCTGACGGCCTAGCTGTGGTGGCGTGGCGCGATCCGGGCGCGGCGCGATTCGGGGTCGGCGTGCAGACCATCACTCTGCCCATCGATGCCGGCGCGGTCGTCGTGGTGCAGGGAAGCGACGGCAGGACCATTCCGGCCAAGCCTCGCTCAGGGATGCTGGAGCTGACTCTGGCCGACGAGCCGCTGCTCATCCGGGCCGACGGAGCCTGCGCCGCCTTACGCAAGGCGATCGGCTGGACGCGGCGCTACGCCTCGGTCGATGGCGTCCTGGCGACTGCCGATTTCGGCGCCAACTCCCGGCTGGTCAACCTGGACGTCGAGCCGGTGGCGCGCACCGGCAGCGAATTCGCCGGGCGTGTGGCGGCGGCCAGCGACAAGAAGGACGGGAAAAGCGACCGCGCCAAGTTCTACGTCTTCTGCAAATTGCCGACAGACCTAGCCTGGGAACGTGGCGACGAGTTTGGCCTGCCGCGCACCCCGCTGCGCCTGCGCGTGACCCACCTCGACAACGGCAAGGGCGCGATCGGCGTGCAGTACGGCGACGGCCGCGAAGCGCGGATCGAGCGTGGCAACACTGGAACCTGGAAGACCAGCATCGTCGAGCTGCCGGAAGGCGGCAGCGGGCACAGCTTCAGCTACCACAGCAACTTCCGTCTCTGCTCGTACGGCTGGAGCGGCGGCGAGGATGTCGTGGTCGAGCGGATCGAACTGCTCGGGGAGTAACCCCGGCCTCCGCCGTCACGGCATCCACACCCGCACGCTCGCGCCCGCAACCGTCAGGTCCCCGGTGTCGCAGATCCGCCCGTCGGATGGATGCGCGAAGGTCCACCGGCCGGTCGCCGGCGAGGTGAAGCCGTTGTAGACGAACAGGGCGCAGTGTGTGCCATCGGTGCGCAGGATCGCCCACAGTTCTGGGACGCCGCCGCTGAGCATTCGAGCCAGGCCCAGCCGTGCCAGCGCGGCAGTGTACATCGCGGCATGCTCGCGCTTCTGATGGATCCAATGCAGGCCGAGCAGGGCCACGCGGCCGCCGCCAGGCAGACGGTGCTCCCAACCGCAGGCAGCCTGTGATACCTCCTCGACGGCGGTGCGCTCGGCACCGGGCGGCACGGCACCGACCGGTAGCAGCGTTCCCGAGACGAAGACATTGGGCACGCCGTAGGCGGTCAGCTGCACCGTGTTCGACGGATTGCGCACCGGCTCGGCCGGATCGGCGCCGATGGCGTCGGCCAGGATGCGGCAGGGGCGGAGATCCTCATCGAGCCACGGCGCCATCGGCGCCAGCAGCAGCCGGCCTCCGGCGGCGAGGAAGACGGCCAGCTGGCGCTGCACCGCTTGCGGCAGACTCGGCCCGCAGCATAGCACCAGCGGCAGGTCGGTGGGGATAGTGACGTCGCCGTCGAGCAGCAGGTAGCCGGGCGACAGGCCGGCGCAGGCGGCAGTGATCCACGGCCCCTTGCGCATCATCGCCCAGGCATCGGCGGTGCTGAAGCCCAGCTTGCCACGTTCGGCATGCCAGCGGTGGGCAGTAGCGTGATCGTGGACCAGGGCAATGCGGTGGTCGATCACCGCCTCGGCTCCGGCCAGCCAAGCGTTGTGCTCGCAGAAGGCGTGAAATTCGTGCTGCGTCTGCCACAGCGCGCGCCGGGTACCGTCGGGCGCGACGCCGGCCCCGTAATCGTAGGTCACGCCGGTGGTGCCGGTGCCGGGGCGGTTCCAGCCGCCGGCGAAGACGTAGTAGTTCCAGCCCTTCATACCCCAGGCGAGGTTGGCCAGATAGGCGCACCCGGCGTCATGCGGGGTGATCGGCGGCCAGTCGCTGGCGCTGCCACCGGGCATCTCGAACACGCTCGGCGGATGGCCGTTGGCGTCCATTTGCGCGAGCGAGTAGGCGCACTTGCTGACGTATTTCGGAGTCGGGTGGTTCTGATCCCAATCCATCGACAGGTTGTAGTAGTGGTCGCCGCCGAGGACGAAGTTGCTGCCCAGCCGTTTCGCCAGCGGCCGTAGGGAAGCGTTCATGTACGGGCTGGCGCTGTTGTGAATCAGCGGCACGTCGATGCCGGCTTGGCGCATCCACCCGGCAAGCGTGACGCCGTAGTCGGCGATGCGCTCGTAGTAGAAGGTCATGTAGTCCTTGAACAGTCGCGTCGTTGCTGCGTCGCCCGCGCGTTCGACCGGCCGCAGCGCCGCCCAGCTAGTAGCGCTGGTAGCGTAGGCAGAGTTGGCTGCCGCCAGCGAGCCATGTCGCGCGCCCAGCCAATGCGACCAGGCGCCGTCATCGCGTCCGACGCCCATCGCCTCGGGGTGATAGTCCCACGAGCCGAACCACTCGTGGATGCCGATCAATTCATTGTCGAACTGGACCGCTGCCACCGCTCCGCCGCGCGTCGTCTGATGCGCGGCGATCAGCGGCAGCACGCGGTCGAACCAGCGCCGGGTCAGGGCGAGGAATCCGGGATGGTTGTACGACATCGAGCTTTCGCGGATGTGCGAGCCGTCGAGTCGCTGCGCGCGCAGTTCGGGGTGTCCCAGGCACAGCCAGCCAGGCAGGCCGTCGCAGGCGAGTTCGGAATACTGGTACGGCCCTGGCCGGACCATGGCATGCAGGCCGATCTCGGCGCACAGGTCGAGGAAATGCTCGAGGTCGAGGTCGCCAGTGAAGTCGTAGCGGCCCTCCTCGGGCTCGTGCATCAGCCACGGCGTGTAAGTGGCGACGCAGGTGCCGCCGGCGTCGCGCAGGCTCTGCAGGCGGTCGCGCCAAGCGCTGCGCGGCAGGCGGAAGTAGTGGATCTCGCCCGAGACGAGGAAGGCGCGGCGGCCACCAATCCGCCAGGAGACGCGGTCGAAGGAGAGTTGTTCCATGCTACCAGCCTGCCCGGTGCGGAGCGGTCCGCGATGGCGCCGGCGGTTGCTGATTTAGCTTTTCTGGTCATCCTTGAGGCGTGCCGATTGCGCTCCGAGACTTAGCCCTGCGCCGCTTCGCCGCCCCTGGCGCCGAGCTGCGCGCCGGCCTGCTCGCCAAGCCGTCAGCCGCCGATGACCTGCACGGGGTGGCCGAAGAGGCGTATACGGCGGTGTGGATCCTGCGCGGAGGAGGCTGGTACAGCGACGCGCATGGCCGTGTCTGCGTGGGTGCAGGCGATCTCGTCCAGCGCCTGCCCGGGGTGCGTCACAGCACCTGGGGCGACGCGGCTCGTGAGTGGCTTGAGCTCTACGTCACCCTGCCTGGGGTGGTGTTCACGGCTTTGGCCTC
>JBBQCI010000122.1:0-8014 GCA_038318565.1 Planctomycetota bacterium | reverse complement strand
AGCGCTTCCGCAAGCTCTTCATGTTCGGCTGCAGCGGCGGGGCGGATCAGGCGATGCACCAGATCGGCATCGACGTGCTGCGGCTGAGCGACAACTACACCTGGGGATCACGGGCCGGCGTACCCTACGACTGGAGCAAGGAGCGGGCTGAGGCCAAAGCCGCCCATGACCTCGGCTTTGAGATCTCGTGGCTGACCGCTTACACCCCGCCGTGGGGCGCGATCGAAGGCAGCCGCCAGGGCGCCTGGGTCGGCACCAAGGCCATCCGCCTTGACGTGTGGCGCGCCTACATGAAGGAGATGGTCGCGAATCTGAAGGACTACGCCCGTTACTACGAAATCTGGAACGAGGCCGACCTCGACGGCTTCTACGCCGGCGACTTCGACCATTACAAGCAGTTGCTGACCATCGCGCACGAGGAGATCAAGAAGGCTGATCCGAAGCTGAACGTGATGACCAGCGGCTGGGCGGTGTGCATCCAGCATGGCGGCCGCAACCTCAACCCCGACATCCAGCGCCGCACCATCGCCGAGTGCCAGGACCTCTTCGACTTCCACGCCTTCCACCAGCACGGTGACTTCTACCGCACCTTCCAGGGCGCGGTCGATGGTGAACTGGCCGACATCCGCAAGACGCTGAAGTCGCCCAAGCCGCTGTTCTACACCGAGACCTCGATGTGCAGCGGGGATGACTGGGACAGCCAGATAGTGCAAGGCGACGAACTGGTGAAGAAGGTGGTCTTCGCCTGGGCCCGCGGCGCCTACGCCTATGAGTGGTTCACCGCCATCGACTGGGATGAGCGCTGGGGCTTGATCAACCTGGCGAAGCAGGCCAAGCCCGCGTACTGCACCTACAACACTCTGATCCGCACCCTGCGCGGCCTGGCTCCGACCGGCCAGATCGAAGGCCTGGGCAAGGACCGTTGGGGCTTCGCCTTCGCCGATCCTGCGGGCAAGGACGACCGCCGCGTGTTCGTGATCTGGCGCGAGAATGACAAGCTGCCCGAAGCCGACTTCCGCCTGGTGGTGGGCGCCGGCGCCAGTTGCGTCAGCGTCGACACGTGGGGCAACGAGAGCCCCGAACAGGTGATCGGCGGCGAGATCCGCCTGCAACCGCGCTTCCGTCCGGTCTTCCTGGTGGTGAAGGGTGGCGGCAAGCCGACTGCTGTTGCGGCCACGCCGCTGGCCGTGCCCGAGGCGGCGGGCGGCATCGCCCCTGGTGAAACTTTCCGCATCGCCGTCCAGCTTGGCAATCCCGCGGGAGCTGAGCGCGTCGCCACCTTGGCGGTCAAGCTGCCAGATGATCTGCGCGTGCCGGCCGTCGCGCCGAGGTCGGCGAAACTCGCTGCCGGGACGGTGCAGCCGATCACCGCCGACGTGGTGGTGCCGGCCGACGCCCGCCTGCCCAACCTGCTGCAGACGAAGCTGACCTACGCCCTCGCCGGTGCCTGGTCCGGATCGTTGGAACTGCCGCTTGAGTCGGTGCGCGTGATCCAGCCGGGCGGCTGGGAGGGACGTGCACCCGACTTCGTCCTCGATCGTGCGGCCGACGTGGCCAACTTCTTCGGCGCCGATCCGTCGAACGCCGACAAGCTGTGGAAGGGTCCGGCCGATCTCAGCGCCAAGGTCTGGCTGGCTCGTCAGGGCGCCGCCGTCCTGTTGCGGGTCGAGGTCAGCGACGACATTCACGACCAGCCCTACCAGGGCGGCGACAGCTGGAAGGGCGACGGGCTGCAGGTCACCTTCGAAGTGCCCGGTCAGAAGGGGTTCTGGGAACTCGCCTTCTACCGCGCTCCGGACGGCAAGGACCGCTGCCATGTCTTCGGGATGCCAGCCGACACCGGCCTGGCCAACCCCTGGGACCGCATCCCGGTGGCGATCACCCCACGCGCCGGCGGGCAAGTCTACAGTATCGAACTGCGCGATGCCGACTTCGGTTTCACCCCGGCGCTGCTGGCCAAGGGGATGCGCTTCAATATGATCGCGAATGATAGCGACGGGAAAGGCATCCGCGAAGGATTCATTCGCATCGCCGAGGGCATTGGGGAAGGCAAGACCATGACCAAGTCGCCGCTCGTGCGCTTCCGTCAGCCATGAGCCGGCGCCGTGGCTTCACGCTGATCGAGTTGCTGGTCGTCTTGTCCATCATCGTGGTGCTGGCGGCGCTGCTGCTGCCGGCCGTGCAACTCGTCCGCGACATGGCGCGAACCGCGGTGTGTGCCAGCCAGCAGCGCCAGATCATCGTCGGCGTGGTCGCCTATGCCGGCGAATACGATGGGATGACGCCGTGCACCCTGCCGTTCAATGATGTGGGGACGGGGACGCCGAACACGGTCTACGCTGACTACTAGTTTGCGCATCAGATCGGCGAACTGCTCGACCTGCAGTTCGACTTCGTCAACCAGGATACGCCCGCTACCCAGTCGCGGTTGTTCGCCTGTCCCGCCCAGCGCAGCTTCTCAATGCCGGGATTCCGCCAGAGCTATGGCATGTGCTGGTCGGGATCCCATCCTGAACACAACCATGGTGCAGCCAACTACCGCTGGTTGCCGATCGGCCGGCTGGCCAAAGCGCGGGCTGGAGTGCTCGGCGAGATCAAGACCGACACGTATGGCGAATCGGGTCCAGGCAATCCGACGCAGTGGTGGTGGATCTGGAACGTGAAACGCATCGATGGCATCAATCCGGTCGCCTTCAGACATCGTGGCAATTTCAATGCCGCGTTCATCGATGGGCGCGTCCAGCCGATATCGGTCGGTACGTTCTGGGGTGAGTTCCAGCTCACCGTGCCCTGACCCGGGCCTTCAACGCGGCGCGATCACACCCAGTTCGATCAGCGCCCCGAGCACTCCGCCAGTGATGATCAGGCTCGTGAGGATGCCGTCGGCGATGCGTACGCCGGCGATGATCGAAACGATACCGCAGGCAACCCAGCCGGTCAGGCCGACGTCAATGCGCATGCCCTGGGTGCTGAAGACTGGCGCGACCACCGCAGCCACAGCACATAACAGCGCGAGTGAAGCCATGATGCGCACGCTGTTGTCGGTCGCCTTGGCCATGGCAATGATGCAGGGGACGCCGACGAGGGCGGCAAGGACGTGATCGAGAGTGATGGTCATAAGAAGGTTCTGTTGAGGATCGTGATGGTCCGGTCAAGGGCGCCTCGACCTGATAGCCAGGCGATGTGTCCACACCGGCCGAGTGTGGCCCGACGCTGCGGATCGGAAGCAAGCGCGGCCAGGTCGGCATCCAGGCTGGTCGCTGATACCTCGACCACGGCGTTGGCGGCGCGCAGGAGACGCATCGGATCAGGCTGCGAAGCGGTGTCCCAGCCTACGACCGTGCAGCAGCCGGCCGCAGCTGCCTCAAGCATGTTCTGTCCCCCCCGCCCCGAACCGAGCGACCCACCGACCACGGCGATACCGCCGCGCTTGGCGCAGAGGGCATAGATGGGGGCGAGGCGACCGATCTCATCAACGATTACGACGTCGGTGGGATTGTTCGCCGGGTCGTCAGGCCGTGCCGTGCGACGAGCAGAAAGCCCCAATTCCCGGCAGAGGTCGACGAGCGCGTCGCCGCGTTCGGGGTGGCGTGGTACGATTACGCAGCGCCAACCGGCAGGGCGACCCCAGCGCAGCCACGAGGCGAGTGGGGCGCGTTCCTCGGTGTCGCTGGTCGAGGCTAGTAGAAACAACGGCCCGTCAGGCAGGGCAATACGTGCGGCTTCACTGTCGGCCGCCGCATCAACTGCTGGACGCACCATGTCGGCCTTCATCGAACCGCTGACGGCCACCCGGGCACGCGGCAGGCCGAGATCGCACAATCGGGCTGCGTAGGCGGGTTCTTGGGCGATCGCTAGGTCGAGCGATCCGACGAGCCGCTTAGCAATAGGCCGCAGCAGACGCCAACGCCGATGGCTCCGCTCAGTCATCCGCGCGTTTAGTACAGTGACGGGAACTCCGTTGGCGCGGCAGGCCAGCAGGGCCAACGGCCACAGCTCGGCTTCCAGCAGGATGACCCGGGTCGGACGCGAGCGGCGTAGAAAGGCGGATACCGCCCAGGGCAGATCGAACGGCCAATGCGTGCGGATCGCGGACGGGAAGGCCTTGGCCAGGCCCTCGGTGCCGGTTTCCGTGCTGGTGGTGAGAATGAACGGTCCGCCGCCAAGGCGGGGCAGCAGTGGCTTCATCAAGGCCACTTCGCCGAGCGACACGCCATGCACGACGGTCGCTCCACGGGGCAGAACGGGGCCGCGGCCGGTCAGCTTGGCGCGCAGGCCGACTAGTGCTCGACGTCGAATCCACAGGCGGTGGGCAATCGCCAACAGGATGAGCGGCGCGAGCAGGACGATGACAGCGCCGCAGGCGCGGAACCAGAACGCGGGCGCCGCCGACCGGTCAACCGGACGACCAGACAGCCGGACGGTCATGCGATGGCGGCTGCAATCGCCGTCGGATCGCTCATCGCGCCCATGCCGGTTTCGCCACAGGCCAGGTTGCCGCCGACCGGCCCAAGAGTCTTCGCACCGCGATCGATCAGCGTGCGCAGATTGCCCTGCACCTGGGGCTTCTCCCACATGACGGTATTCATCGCCGGGCACAGCCACACCGGCTTCTGCGGTTCCAGGGCGAGGAACAGTGTGGTCAGCAGGTCATCGGCTATGCCATGCGCGAACTTGCCAAGCAAATTCGCAGTGGCTGGCGCGACCAATAGGCCGTCGGCCCAGCGTGGCAGGTCGATGTGGTCGATGCCGCCTTGATGCCAGAGGGAATCGCGCACCTCGGCTCCACTGACCGTGGCCAGGGCATCCTTGGCGACCATACGTCCTGCGTTCTCGGTGATGACGCAACGCACCTCATGGCCACGTTCGCGCAGTCGACGAACCAGATCTGGTGTCTTATAGGCCGCGATGCCGCCACCGATGCCGAGGATCAGATGCATGTCACCACTCCGGTCCGACACTGAGGGGTAGCAGAAGATGCACGGGTGGTATCCTCGGGCGCGGTGTCAGTCGCTGTCGATCGATCGGGCATCGGGACGCCCGGACCGCTACAGGATCAGCCCATATAGAGAATGGAATTGGTCCCACGGTCGATCACCAGCTTGTCCTGGCGGATCTGCTCGACCTGATTGTGCGACAGGATCGCTCCGACCGGGGTGGTGCGGGTTTTCGGATCTACGCGCATCAACGGGCTCTTGTGGCCGCTCTTGATCAGTCGCTCGTAGGTCTGGAGGAACTCGGGTTCGATCCGGGCCTTGATCGCGGTCGCCTGGGCATCCAGGTCATGCTCATCGGCAGTTGGACCGCCGGCGGCTCCGACCTTGGCAGCGGCGGCTCCGGCCTCGTTCTTGGCCGTGGTAGCCTTCTCGGCGGCGACGGCAGCCTTGGCCACCAGGTCGGCCTTGCGCGTGGTCTGTTCCTTTACCGACTGTTCACGTTGGACCTTCTCGGCACGGGCTTGCTCGATCCCGTTGTGGATGTCCATGTACTCTTTGTTGCTCTTGGCGCCCAACTTCTTCTGCGCCAGTTCAGCGATGACTTTGTCGCAGCGTTCAACGTCGGCCGCGTACTGGCGAATCAGCGCATCCAGGCGATCAGCCTCGGTTTGAGCTGCTGTGGCGGCAGCCTCTGCCGCTTTCCAAGCAACCTCGACCTTGGAGGCAGCGCCCGAGGCGGTGTCACGAACCAGCGACAGTTTGCGCCTGCGTTGGTCGATCGACCACAGTTCGAGCAGTGCGGCGATAGACTCTGCCATGGGGTGCCCCTTCCGAGCCCGGCATCGTGCAGCCACGGCTGGAGTCGCCAAGGGGATTCCGTCGGCACGGCGGTCTGTCCGGATTTCAGCGGCATGTCCGTTGCGTGGGCCGTCTTCCGATGAATAACGATCGGCTACGATGGCAGACGGCGGCAAGAGCAAGGATACCGACAACGAATACCCCCTGGTCGGTGAGACCATGGGGATGTGGAAGCTGGTCGGCGGCCTCGGCAAGGGCGGCATGGGCGAGGTCTATGCGGCTGCCTATGACTACGCTCATCTGCTGACCGTGAAATTGTCCGGGGCCCAGCGCGACCTGGTTCGGCGGGAGATTGACAGCCTGCCGCGCGAGCAGCAGGCCCGTATCGCCACCAGTTATCTTGGCACCCATGTGCCGCCGGATGCTCAGTTCGCCATCAAGGTGTGCAACGCCCGCGTCGGCACCAGCGGGCACCGACGTTTCCTGCAGGAGGCCGAAGTTGCGCAGCGGCTGGGCGACCATCCCTACATTGTGACCGTGCACGCGGTCCACAGCGGCAATGACGATGGCGGTATTGGCAGCCGCCTGGAACTGGATGGCGGCCGTCACCGCAATACGGCCTACATGGTCATGGACATGTCGACCCGGGACTACCGTCATGACCGGCTGACCGTGCCGCAGTCAGTCCATATCGTGCGCTGCATCGCCAATGCCCTTGACCACGCCCACGCCAAGGGAGTGGTCCATCGCGATCTCAAGCCCGAAAATATTCTTGGAACGATCGAGCACCCGCTGCTGACCGACTTCGGCATCGCCAAGGATTCCGAGCATTCCGAAGGTCTTACCCGTACCGGCCAGATCATCGGCACGCTCGATTACATGAGTCCGGAACAGGCCACCGACGCCAAGCGGGTCGACCATCGCAGCGACATCTATTCTCTCGGTGTGGTGCTTTACGAGATGAGCACCCAAGGCCAGTTGCCCTACGCCCACAAGCAGGATCGTGAAAGCTGCTTGTCTGCGATCCGATCAGCCGGGGCCGAGCCGAAATGGCCGCGCGAGCACATGCCGAGCTATCCGATCGGGCTGGAACGTATCGCTCTGAAGGCGATGGCCCATCGCATGGAGGAACGCTACCAGTCGATGGCCGAGTTCGTTGCCGATCTTGATCGCTTTACCCGCGGCGAGTGGATCTCGTTCTGGGGTCGGTTGCACATCAAGAGCTGGATCCGTTTCTGCCTGCGCGCCTTCCCCAAGGCGGTGTGGGCCTCAATCGCCGCCCTGCTGATCGCTGCCGGTATCCTTGCGTGGTTATATCTGCCCCGGCTCTTCGATGCCCAGCGCACCCAGTGGCAACGCGATCTTGATCGCGTTGAACACAGTCTTGAAGACATCCGCGACCGCAAGGCTCGCCAATTAGGACGCGACGAGCGCCGCCTGTTCGACGATTTGCGGCGCGATCTCGGCTTCCAGCGCGGCGACCGCTACGCCGACTTGCAGCGCCAGTCCGATGCCGTGGGACGCGGCCTTCTGGACAACAGTCGACTTGAAGCGTGGTTCGGCGGATCGCCACCCTGGCCCAACGCGCTGCCGTTCGACCAGGCCAAGTCGGAACTGCAGACCGCCGCCAGGGTTGAGAATCCAGCATGGTATGCCCAGGGTTCCGATGGACTGCTGATGCACGACTGGCAGACGCTGACTTTGGGTCCCTACGGCCAGGGTGGCTGCTATGTGATGTGCCGCGTCGAACTGCCGCCGGGTGCTGCTGACCGGTTCCGGCTGGAAGTGCGCGAATCCGACGATCCGCGCCATGTCATCGCCTGGACCGTCGACCAGTCGCACATGCTTGCCTTGTCGATGCGTGAAGATCTGCGTCCGGTGCAGACAGTCCGTCGCGAAGTCCCGCGCTCGACCCGAGTCCAGGTGGCGATGTACGTGACCTCGACCTCAATCCGTTCGTGGGTGGGCACCAATGAGGTACGCCATCCATTCCCAGGACTTCGCGAAGGTTCGCCCGCCTTGGTGCAATTGGATCTGCCAAAGGGGGCGGTGCTGGTTGGATTGGGGATTTGGCCAAAAGGACCGCTTTAGCCCGGGGGCCGCGGGCCCCCGAACCCCCGCCCCCGGCCCGCATGCCGGGGACCGCACGCGCGGGCGGGCAGAAGGGCCCGCGCGGCGCGGGGGGGGGGGGGGGGGGGGGGGGGGGGGGCAGGGGGCGCAGGGGGCGGGGGGGGGGGGGGGGGGCCGCCCCCCCCCCCCCACCCCCCCACCACCCCGCC
>JBBQCI010000121.1:0-8073 GCA_038318565.1 Planctomycetota bacterium | reverse complement strand
GACCGCCCCGCCTGCGCTCATCCGCGACGCGCTGCTGGTCACTGGGCGCTGGCAGGAGGCGGCAGGCGATGGCGTACCGGCAACTCCGGGTTCCGGTGGGGACGATCGTGCCATGCTGCTGGTCGGACGTCTCGACGAGGCGGCCAAGCTCGGTGTCGATGTCAGTTACTACCGTCTGCTGTTGGCGCTGCGTGCCGACGACCTTGTCGAGGCGCGTCGTCTGCGGCCGCTGGCGCACGGCAATAGCGACGGACATGACTACGACCGTTGGTTTGCCGAGGGCATTGGTTTGGCCCTCGCCGATGCAGCCCTCGGCGACACCCAAGCCCTGCGTCTGGCCCTGGAACGTGGATCGCACGTGCGCGGAGCCTGGGGCGGTCGCCTTCAGGCAGTGTGCGGCGCTTCCTTGTTGCCGAGCGATGAGGCCATCGAGAAGCTGCAGTGGACGCCTGAGTTACCAGCCTGGCGCAGCGTCGCCCGTGCAATGCGTGCCGAATTGGCCGGTGACCGCCAGGCCGCGCTCGACGCCTGGCGCGCGTTCCGCGCCCTGCCGTACACCGAACGACTGCTTGAAGACCGCAGTCTGAACATCGAACTGGAGGCCACCGCGCTCTGGCGTATCAGCGCCTTGGGCGGCTGATCAGGGCAGGCACCAGACGCCGCCATCGCGATCAAGGTAGGTTTGAAAGCGTACATCGTAGTCGGCTGAGATGCGTTGCGGCTTTGCCGGGGATGCGGGTGCCGCCGGTGGCCCGAACCGACCGCTCTCAGCTGGCTTCGCCGGCGCGACTGCCGGCGGCGGCAAGGTCGCGCTGAATGATCCGGACATGGCGACGCGGACCAGCCAGCGTCCGGTGGTTTCATCTAATTGCGGGGCGCCGACCAGCCTGACCGAGGTGGGCGTAGCGAAGGACACCGCGCTGGCCAAGCCGATGCGGCTGTCGACGAAGCGCGATTGCAGGTCGCGCCTGCCCTCGACGGCCTCGGTTACGGCCCGGGCGACGTCGGCTTCACCGGGCGGCTGGTCGCCGCAACCAGCGAGGAGCAGACAGGCAGCCAGCAGGACCGGACGCATTCAACGGCCACCGATGGTGATGTTATCGGTCGAGGCGTCGCGATCGTCGCCGGATGGGGCATCAGCCTCGGGCAGGGTCTGGAAGACTCCATCCTTGCCGGGCGAGAAGCGGAAGTGGCCATCCTTGCCGGCGGAGACGAACATGGCGTTGCGCCCGTTGCCGCCGAGGATGTAGAGAACCTCGTTGCCCCAGGCGTCATAGATGCCGAGGCCGCGCAGGCGGTAGCGCTGCGGGCCGTCGACATCGGTGACCGTCATCGTGCCCGGGAGCGTCAGTGCCGCTTTGGTCAGCGAGTAGACGCGGCCGTTCGCCGCCAGTTTGGCGACATCGTCGTCCGCTGGACTCCACAGCGCGTTGATGTGGCTCAGTTCATCGAAGGCCGAGCCCTTACCCATGAGATAACGCAACTGCTTCTCGGAAGCCGACGGGGCGTCGGTAGGGGCGACTAGCCGTCCAGCACCGGCGGCGTCGGGATCAGCGATCTGCGCCGTGTAGGTGGGCATAGTCGGCAGGACCTTCACTGCGGTGACGTCGGCCATACCAGTGCCGAGCAAGCCGATCGCCGTGCGACGCAGGCCGAAGAGCGCCGGGCATTTGGCATCGGCGAAGCGGTCGTCGGGCAGCAGCAGCCGGGTGCGGTAGGCGACCGGGAGGTTGCTCAGCTCGACGCCGACAAGGGCCATACCGCTGGGGGTCAGTGCCGTTCCGGCGGCGCGCACCCAGGCTGCTCGCGGGGCCTTGGAGCCGGCGAGTGGATGCTCGGCTGGGGTGGGCAGCCCGCCTTTGTCGGCGGCCCAGACCGCAAGACCCTGCTGAATCAACGACATGATGGTGGTGGTGCGACTGTGCTTGGCCGATTCGCGGATTACGCCCGCGGCCCCCAGGATCAGACCGGCCAGGGTCAGAATGATGCTAATGACGACCAGCAGTTCGATCAGGGTAAAGCCAAGGCGGTGTTTCATGGCATCTCTCGACTGCGGATGTCGTCGGTGGGATCAGCCGGATTGATGCCATTGGACCATATGCAGAAACCTTCATCGCCGTAGAGCTTTGCCGCCCAGGCGATGTGCAGCGGCTGTTTCCACGGGTCGAGTACGACGCCGTCCTCGCTGCGGATACTGCGCAGACCGGGCGGCGCGACGGTCGCGGCGAAGCCGCGATAGCGGTTGCCATCGGATTGTGGCGAGCCGACGGCGGTGGCAGCGGTCCAGAAGCGGGCCGGCTCGACCACCCCGTCGAGGATCCCGTCTTTGTCGACATCCCAGGCCCGGCAGGAGATCGGATCGATTGACCCCGAGGCGTACAGGGTCAGCGATCGTGCACCATAGCTGGTTACGGATGCGGCGAGGCTGCCAACCAGGGCGCGGGTCGAGCTGCGCTGCATCGATTGTCGCGCGGTAGTGACTCCACCGGCGATCATCGCGGTCAGCACCGCGATGATCGCGATGGCGAGGATCAGCTCGATGAGGGTGAAGGCGTGGCGAGGCATCAACGGATCTCCACCGGGGCGCTGAGCATACGGGTGGTGCCGGCGGTACGTACCGGCTTGACCCCGGTCCACGGCGGACGTCCGGAAAGATCGATGCCGGGCCCGCTGCGCCACAGCTCGGCGGCGCCATTTCGATTACAGGCACTGTCGGCGGCTTGCCAGACACGCTGTTGGACGCCTGTGGCACTGGTCCAGTCGGCTGCCGCGCTGGTGATCTCGCTGGCAGTGACCGTGCTAGGCAGATTTTTGCCGAGTGCGGCCACGGCGACATAGCCGGCGCGGAAGTAACTGTACGATTCGTTGGCGCGCTGGATGAAAAGGTCAGGGCGGTTGGCTTGGATATTGAAGTGCGGTGTCAAATTGCCATCCAGACCGGCAAGATTCTTGTGGGCATTGGCGATGCCGTTCACCGACGGGTTCAAGCGGGGATGGTACCAGGCGAAGCCAACCACCAGGGGATTGCCCCAGCCATCGTTCCACGAAGCCTTGGGGCTGCGGTCGGTGCGGTAGCGGGTGCGGGCAGCGTCGATGCTGGCGGCGGTGGTGCCATCAAGCGGTAGGACGCCGGCGAGCATGAGCAGTTCGGCCGAGAACGCCGGCGTCATGTCGCTGATCCCGAACACGTCAGGCGTTAACAGTGATTCTTCGTTGGGGCGCGGCAGGCGTTGGGGTGGATTGAATCCGTCCGGATCGGTGAGGAAGTCGGTCGCCGGCCGGCCCCAGGGATGGGCCAGCATCCAAGTCGGCCTGGTGGCCGGCCACGCCTCATTGGCCTCTGGTTCCACACGGCCGACACGGGTGTCGGTGCGGAAGCGCACCACGCCCGGGAAGGCCGTCGCCGGCTGACCAAGTGTACCAGTTAGCAGGGTCGCGCGCAGCTGACCGAGGAACTGCTCCAGTCCGCTGCCCGTGCCGGCGCCGTAGGCCTGCAGGGCGGTCTGGATCTCGGTGATGCGCCTAGTTCCCTCGGCGGTGGCGACGGCTCGCCGCACCGCAGAGACACCGCCCAGGATCAGTCCGCTCAGCACGGCGATAATGGTGATGGTGACGAGCAGTTCGATCAGGGTGAAGGCGGTGCGGCGCATGTCACCACTCCACGGGCGGCGAGCGCAGCCGCTGGATGAAACTGATCGTGCCAGCCTGGTTGATCATGGTTGCCCAGCGTTGCATGCCGATGCTGCTGCTGATGCCGTTGACCGCGTCGTAGCCAGCGCCAGTGCTTCGGATGGCAGGGCTCCACTCGATCCGATACCACATGCGGATCTCGTCCTCCAGCAGTTGGTCGAAAAAAGCCTGGTCGTTGGCGAAGCGAGCGGTGGCTCCGCGCACTTCGACCTCGTCCCAATCACGAAACCCGAGCGTGCCGCCGCAGCCGGCCGTTACGACAAACGTCGCAGGGCCGTCACGACGCAGCCGGAACCACGCCTGCTGGTCGCCGCTGGTGCGCAGGCGCAGCGGGCTGGAAGGATCTCCCGGGATGATCCGGTTGCCGGTCTTCCAGTCTGCCCAGCGCTGCGCGACGGTTGCCGAGGCGGCGAGGTCGGGGCTGAATTGAGCCCGCGGTTCCTCATTTTTCAGCAGGGGAAGGCCGAAGTCGGTAGCGTTGGGATCATTCACGATCGGGTTGGGGGTGACATTCCGATCGATGGCGAAGGAGGGGCGTTCGTACACCATCATCGGGGCCAGGCACACCGCACCGATGGCGGGCCAGGATGGAATGCTTGCAGCGGAGTCGGTGAGGCGGCGCTTCAGCACCTTGGTGTTGCTGTACAAGGCATTGCCAGAGGGGTCGCGTGGGCCTATCAGGCCGGAACGGACGTCGACCCATCCGAAGGCCTCCTGGATGTTCCCCGGCGTTCCATTGTCTGTCGGATCATCCCAGCCGATGCGTGCGGTTTCCAGGACATAGGCGCAGGCGGCAGACAACATGACCCGGGCCTGGGCTTGGCGCATGACCTGGGACATCTCCAGGGCATCGATGCGCGTCCGGGCGATGAAGCCCAAGGCCAGAGCAGCGAGCATGGCGCATACGCCGATGGTCAGAATGAGGATGGCACCACGACGGGTCCTCATGGGGAACTCCGTTTGCCCGGAACGTCAGCCGGATTGGCGGGATAGTCCAGGGTCGGATCGTTGTTCTGGGTGGTGGTGTAACCGCTCATGCTGCCCGACTTCGGGTTGTCCCACAGTACACCGGTCGTGGTGTCATAGGTGATGCCATAGAAGGTCGCCCAGCCACCGTTCTGATGGCGCTGCTGCCGTGCGCCGCGCAGCGTGGTGCCCAAGGCGGTCAGTTCCATCTCGACTTCCTGGCCGGTCGCCTGGTCGAGCCAGCGGATCCAGCAGGAGTTGCGGAATCGGCTGTTGACCACGGTGCGGGCGACACCAAGACGCAGATCGGGCCAGGTGGTGGGCCTCAACGGCAGAAGCGGTGCCACCTGCATCACGCGCGAAATGACCTTGGTAGCATCGTAAACTTGCGTTTGCGGACCTGGGAAGGAGGCACGATTGCGGTTGGCCAGATCTCGGATCGAGAGCTGCGAGCCGGGGACGTCGCAGCCATCGCCATCAATCGTGCCGTGGACTTCATAGCCGATGACGTTCGCGCCGGAATAAGCTCCGCCCGGGATCACGGCAATGGCCGTGTTGCCATTCGCCTGGGTCAGATTGGAGACCGCGGCTTTGCCGCGAAGACTGCGGTTGTTGCCCAAGCGACGGCTATCCGGGCGTTCCCACTTCCAATCCCAGGTTGTTATTCCGATGAAACGCCAGTCTGCGGCCTCATCGATGCTGAGCAGCGTTTGAGTGGCGTCGCTCGGATCGGTCCACGCATCGACGAAAGGTGCGTTCGTCGCGGCCTCTTCCCGTGCTGTGAAGTCTGTGGTCTGCCAGGGAAATACCAGACCATGGACACCAACGAGGGTGTTGGCCGGCAGGTAATCCAGGCAGGCGAAATTGCCTAGCGCCTCGAACAGGTATAGGATGCGGTTCTCATACCGGGTAAACGTGCGCGATTCAGCTGGGGTCTGTTGTCCGAATGGGCCGGTGTATTTGACGAATCCTGGGTAGCCGGAGTTGCCGTTGGTGGCGAGATCATTGGCCCGCCAGCCAAGGTCGCGCGCGTCGTCGCCGTGACCCAGCAGAGGAGTCTTCTTCAAGTTGGTGAACAGGCCATAGCGGCCCAGTTCACGTCTGCCAAGGCTGATCTCCAGAACGCTGCCGTGAAACCAGGTGGCCGGATCGTTGGCCTGATAGGGCCGATGCAGGTCGATACCACGGTCGCGATCGGCGGTGAATACGGCCCCACCGGTGGCAAGATCGCTGGCATCCGTGGGCGACAATAACAATGGTGTGCCGGGGCGCAGCGACCAGCCGCGATCTGTGGCCAGGGCTCCAAAATCCCCGTTTCCACCGCTGGTGGTGCCCGTGAATCCAGCGCTCCCATCTGCAAACTCATTGGGTGGAGGCAGGTCCTTCAACGGGGTGAAGGGCATGCCGTAGGTCCGCTTTGGGAAGTACGGGACGACGGGGGGTGGGTTTACCCGAAATTCGAAGGTGGCCGGGAGCGTGTCAGTGGTGATGCCGCGCAGGCGTTGGCTGGTCGATCCGGCTGGCGCATCAGGATCATCGTACATCGTCCAGTAGTCAATCTCATCCATCGCGTAGATGAAACCGGCGCGCAACAGACGATTCTCCAGCGCCAGACGGTCGGCTGCCCGGATGGTCTGACTGGCGCTACGGATGGCGGCATAGGCGGTGATCACCACGAACATGCCGACGCCAAGGGCGATGGTCACCTCGATGAGGGTGAAGCCCGTCTTGACCGGCTGCGGTTGGAAGGGCCAACTCATCGCAGGGTGAAACTCAGGCGGGGATCGTAGTAGTTCAGGCGGCCCACCTCTATGGCGCGCAGCCGCACGCTGGTAGAGAGCGGCCCTCGATCGAGTCGTCCGTTCCCATTGCGGTCAGCCCCGTAAAGCCCACTGAAAATCCGACGCGGGTGATCCCCAGGCACGGCCACCCCGTCCAATACTGCTACTTGCGGGCTGAATCCAAGGTCGACGCGCTTCCATACATCTGATCCACCAGTTGCCGGGTAGACGTAAGCCGCGGACTCGGTCTGGTTGGTGTCAAACTTGCTGTCAGGTCCGGCGGTGTGATAGAGGACGTTGGTGCCGGTGGGAGTGTTGGTCTGGTCGAGGACGAATAAGCGGACGATTTCCGGGTTGCGCATGAACGGCATGTCGGTCGCCATGTAAGCGCAATTACCCATAAAACCGCTCAGGGTCTTGGTAGGATTGGTCACATTGGAGCCCTTCTCGACCGCATAGTCCCAATTCCAGCGCGGGTATCGGGCTGCATCTTGTGGAGCGGATGCCGTGGTTTCAAAGTCCAGCCAGGCTGTCCAATCGACCGAGTAAAAGACCATCTGGCGACAGCGCTCGCTGGGATCGAACGGTAGGGCGAGGTTGAAGTGGGACTCGTTGCCCTTGATGGTGGAGTAGGTTGCGTCCTGCCTAGTCGGGGTCGAGGCTCCGGCAGCCGTGGTGCTGTAGCGGGCCTGCGGTTGTACCATTGTTGCGGCAGGGTCGCTTGATGGCATGATGCAGACACCCTCGGTGTAGACGCGATTCCAACCCTGGTTGGTGATCGGGCGGGCAGCGATGGGTCGCCACTGTCTCGCGGTTGTCTCAGCGACATTTGGCAATTCGGGGGTACCACCTATGAGGCCGTAGAGCAGGTCATCGGAACAGATGTCCCATTGGATCAGGGGGTGGTCGGTGAAGAGTTGCCGTTCGAAGGGTCGGGGCTCGCTCCAATCGTAGGGGTTGGCGGCGGCATAGGCCATCACCGCGCCCAGGCAGGTTTCGTGCCAGTTGGCAATCACGGCTGCGGTTACGAAGAGCTGGCCTTTGGACGCGTCGACTATGCCTGCGACCGAGAGCCGGCTCAGCATGGGGTGTCCAGCAGGTGCTGCGGGCAGGGCGTTGGACGCAAACGGATTCGAAGTGGGCCCAGCAGCCCCGATGATGGCGATGATGTCACTGAGGACGAAGAGCGAAGCACCGGACGGGGGAACCGGCCAGACCCGGTCCAGCTCCGGCGTCATAGCTGGATCGTCGTCACCTGGGATGGGGATTCCTGCGCGCAAGCCATCATGCTGTGGGCGTGGTTGGACGGCCGGCGTGCGGTCGCGGGGCGCTCCACTCCAATATTCCTGCCAGTCGTCAAACCCGCGCCATGGGAAGGTGCGTCCTGGGCGAGCGCCCTCGGCGGCAAGCGGGTACCACTTGGTCATGCACGCCCCGGCGAAGGCGAGGTAGCGTAAGGCACGCACCTTCTGCGGATCTTGTGCGCAAGTAGCGATTTCGGCCGCGGTCGCTTGACCGTACAGCACGGTGGATGGCAGGCCTTTGCGCCAGCCATACCACAGGGCCAGCATCAACTGGCTCTTGGCCTGCAGCCAGCCTTGGGAAGCCAGGGTTTCCTTGGCATCGCTCATTTGGC
>JBBQCI010000120.1:0-8493 GCA_038318565.1 Planctomycetota bacterium | reverse complement strand
TTGATGTCGGTGCCCAGCACGCAATGGGCTTACGGGGCAGCTCCGACCTGGAAGCATTGGAACCGCTATAGCGAGGCCCGCCTGCTGAAGGCCAACAGGGCGACCATGCAGATGTTCCTCGACCTGACCACCTCGCGCTGGCACGTCTCGGTCAACACCGACTGGGCCTGGCGGCCAAGCGGCCCGAGCGGACGCGGCCACCTGTCCTTCCGCCACGCCGGCGGCGGCACCGACTCGGCCAAGCTGACCAGCGGCCACACCGACCTGGTGGCCCAGTATATGCGCAGCAACTGCGTCTTCGCCGACGGACGCGTGGACGGCATCCCGCTGATGAACTACAATTGGGATGCAGGCGGCAACCTCGACGGCCTGAAGTGAGTCTGCCATGGCCCGCAACCTCACCATTCTCGCCTTCCTCGTCCTCGGCGGGATCGCCGCCCTCTGGCTCAACCTGGATGAGCCATCCAAGGATCCCTCGCTGAGCAACGACCCCGACATCGTCGACGCCTACGGCGGCACCATCCTCCTGCGCGGGGGCAGCATCGATCTACCGCCACCCGGCCAACCGGCCGCCGAGGCGCCGCAGGCGGCCGACCTGGGCAAGCGCCTGCGCGGCCTCGACCGGGTCGCCATCGCCAGCGAATTTGGCGCTGCGCAGCGCGAACGCGAACTCGGCGACGGCCTGGCCAGCGCCTGGTACGACCGGGCGGTCGCGGCCGATCCCGACCGTGACCAGCGGCCCATCGGCGTCCATGTGGTGGTGCTCAGTGACGCCGCCGGCAAGACCCGTGAGGTGCTGGCGGTGGCCAGCGGCGGCCGGATCGTCGGCCGCTGGTGAGGTGGCGGCGGGGCGCTACCATCGCGCCCATGCCAGGAGGCCGCAACGCAACTCAACGCAAGGACGCCGCTGCACGCATCCGCAGCCTGATCGAGGACGGCCGGTTCGCCGTCGGCACGCCGTTGCCGAGTGAGCGCGAACTCGCCCGGCTGCTCGACCTGCCGCAGCCGACCATTCATCGCGCAATCACCGGGCTGGAGCGGAGCGGCGTGCTGGCCCCGGCGGCTGGGCGCCAGCGCCTGGTGCGCTCGCCGGAACCAGGAACGCTGCAGCGCACCGTCGTCATCCTTAGCACCGGACACACCGCCAAGCACGTCGACAGCGGGGCGTTCAGCGACAATCTGGTGCAGCAGGCGCACGAGCGCGCCGTCGCGCTCGGCCTCTCCAGTTTGGCCTTCGACCCCCGGCGCCTCGACGAGCCGGCCCTCGCCAGGCTGATCGCCGGCCAGCCGCTCGGCGTCATCGTCCCCGACCGCGGTTTCGAACAGGTGCACGACCGGCACATCCTCGAGGCGCTGCACAATGCCCGCATCCCCATCGCCAGCGCCGACTACTCGGGCGGCGGGCCACCCTGCGATCTGGCGCTCAGCGACCAGGCCGCCGGCGCCACATTGCTGGTGCATTGGCTGCATGCGCGTGGGTGCCAGCGCCTGGCCACGGCCTGGGCCGCCGATACCTGCGCCCGCTGGTGGTACGCCCCACGCCAGGCCGGCTACGACAGCGCCATGCGCAGCCTCGGACTGGCGCCCCTGCCGCCGCTGCTGGCGGCACCCATGCCCAGCCGGATCAACGTGTGGGATGACCGCCGGGGAGCGAAGATCTGGTGCGAAGAGCAGGGCCGCCACTGGGTCGGCTGGCTGATCGAAGCGGTACGCCGGGATCACATCGAGGCCATCCTCGCCGGTGACGACAGCCTCGCCATCGCCGTACGCCACGCCCTGGCCATCCTCGGTTCCGCCACGGTGCAGGTGGTCGGCTACGATGCGAATGCCGCCGCCGGTCCGCTCGCCGCTGAAGGCCTGCTGCCGGTGGCGAGCATTGATAAGCGCTACGGCCTGATTGGCGAGACCCTGGTTGACCTGGTCGCCGAACGGCGCGACGGCCGGCTGAGCGGACCTCCGACCATCCGTCTGGTGGCGCCGGAACTGGTGGCCTATGCCGCAGCCCGGCGAAGCCTGGCAACTGGATCGGGCAGCGCTTCAGTAAAGACGCCGGCACCTGCTGAATAGGTTGGCCGAAAACGCAGGGGGCGATCTGCCGGGCGAAGCAACGGCTCGTGTAAAGCCATTCGCTCGGCGACAGTCGCCAGGTCATCCTACTGGCGGCACGGTTACCTGCGAACCGCCCCGATATTTCCCGTCGGCGCCGGCCGTACCCCATGCTCCCGCCTGCGGAAGGCAGCCGGCGGACACTGCCAACGGCGGGTGAAGGCGCGGGTGAAGTGGTTGCGGTCCCAGAAGCCGCAGCGCTCGGCGATTGCCTCGATGGGACAGGTCGTGCCGCCGAGCATCTCGGCCGCGCGGACCAGTCGCTGTTCGCGGGCCCAGGCCTGGGGCGAGCAACCCAGCGCAGTCGCAAACAGCCGCAGCAAGCTGTGCGCGTGGATGCCGAGTGCCTGTGCCACAGGCGCGTTCCCTGGCGGTACGCCTTCGCCGGAGAGGAGTTCCTGGGCCCGGCGGACCAGCGGACCCGGATCAGCCATGGCGCGGAAGGCCGTCGTGGGCAGGGCCTGGCACAATCCGCCGGCCACGGAAATCATCGTGGCGGCGAAGATGGCGGAATCGCCGCTTGCGATGGCCGTTCTGAAAGCCGTGTGGCCAATTCGCCGGTGATGTACGGCTTGAACCGGAACCAGCCCGGGCCGATGCCAGGTAAAGTGCAGGTAGGCCTTGCGGAACGGCCGCTCGCTGCGGCTGTCGAAGCTGGTCGCCGGAGCCACCAGATAGGCAACGCCAGGTCGCAAGGCCAGGCTGCGGCCGTCCAAGAGGATGATGCCACCCGGGTCGAGCGGCACGTAACAACGCCAATACGGGGCACTGAGGTCATCGACGTACCATGAATCGATCTGGGACATGCGGCATAGGTGCATACGTGGCATGTCGCTGGGCGCGGCATCAAGCATGACGGAACGACGTACGATGCGTGTCCTATCCATATCCGAAGCATCTCGATCCATAGATATTCGCAACCGCTGAGCATGATGCCCGGTATGGACTACAACCCTCGCGCCGCCACCAGATCCTGGTTCGCCCAGGCCGATTTCGGACTGTTCATCCATTATGGCCTCTATGCCCAACGTGGGCGGGGCGAATGGACGATGTACCATGATCGTGTCCCGGTATCCGAGTATGAACGCCTGGCCGAGGGATTCGCCCCGACCGCGTTCGATGCCGACCTCATCACTGACCTCGCCTGCGAGGCTGGGATGCGCTACGTCAACCTGACCGCCTGCCACCATGACGGCTTCTGCCTGTGGGATTCAGCGCAGGAGCCGTTCAACAGCATGCGCCACGGTGGTCGTGATCTGGTGCGCGAGATGGCCGGACAATGCGCGCGTAAGGGCCTCGGCTTCTTCGCCTACTTCACCCATGCGCTCAACTGGCGGCACCCGCACGCCTTCAGCCGCGATCAGTTGCCGATGGGCCGGCCCGACTACGCCCAGCCCGAACCGCGTTATGCTGCGGCCGATACCTATGATCCCGCCCGCTTCTGGGAGTGGTCGCATGCCTGCTTGCGCGAACTCTGCGCCCTCGACGCGCCGCTGAGCGGTCTGTGGCTCGACCTCATTGCAACGTGGTACGAACGCCCGGATCTGGTCCCGATCGAGGCGACCTATCGCCTCATCCGTTCGTTGCGGCCAGGCGCGCTGGTGTCCTACAAGCAGGGTGCGACCGGCGATGAGGACTTCGCCGCGCCCGAGTTCCACTTCGCCTCGCTGGCCGAGCGCTTCGCCAGCGCCGGGAAGCCAGAGGCGGCGGCGCGGGCGGCGCAGGCGTGGGCGACGAACAAGATCAAGCACAACGAGATCTGCATGACCCTGCAGGACCGTGGCTGGGGCTACGTCGCCGACTCCCGGCACAAGACCGCCGACGAACTGTGGGGCAATCTCGCGTATGCCCGCATGCACAACTGCAACCTGCTCGCGAACGTCGGTCCGCTTCCAGACGGGTCGATCCATCTGGAGGACGTTGCGACCCTGCGCGAAGTCGGCAGGCGCCTGCGCCTGCACGGTCCGCCCGGGGCAGACGAGGCGAGCGGACCGCGCACCGCCTCTGGAGCGGCAGCGGTCTGACTTCTGAATCGGTCGGCTACTCGAACCCCCACACTGTCTCGATCGCCTCACTGTTCTGCCAGGTCGGATGCAGGGACTGCTTGGCACCGCGGCAGGCACTGCGACCGGCAGTCCAGCTGAGGGCGCGGCGACCATCGTTGAGCACGTACCAGGACAGGCGGATCTCACGTCCGACCTGCGGCTTCACCTCGGCCAGCTCGCTCCACGGGATTGCCGCCTCGTAACGCCAGGTCCGCCCCTCGCGGCGGATGACCAGGCGCGCATTGTCGACCAGACCCTGCTGCGCACCGCTGCGCTCCTGGAACGGGTAGCCGTTGCCACGCGGCACGTCGGGCGCCATCAGCCGCCAGAGCTCGGGGATGGGTTCACCGACCTGCTTCACTTCAGCACCGGGCATACGCAGAGCGGACTTGTCCTTGGCTGTTGTCAGGGCGGCGAGATAGCGGTCACGCACCGTCTCATAGCTTTCGACCAGTTCCTGCGCCGCACCGGGATAGAGGTCGAACTCGTAGTCGGCGGACAGGCGCTGATAGCGCGTGTCGATGCGTTGCTGGAACTCTGGCGGAATCCAGGCGTCGCGCTTCTGCCCGACGCGGAAGACGTCGATCGCCAACTTCAGGCCGTCGCCCTGGGTGCCGCGGAACTGCGGGTGGCGCCAGTACAGATCCTGCAGCGGGGGCGCGTGCATGAGATGCATGATACCCTTGGTTTCCGACGGCCGGCAGGTCGCGGTGGCGTCGTTGACCTCGGCCATGAGGTAGAGGAAGCCGTCGTCCCAGGCGGCGGCGAAGCGGGCGTAGGTGCCACTCTCGTTGGACGCCTTCAGATCCTTGAACGGAAACATATAGGTCTCCAGCCCGTCCGGCTGGACCACCCCGCCGGTCAGCATCACCGGGACAGCCTTATCCTGCCAGTCGGCGAGGTCGCCATCGATCGTGATGGTGGCACGGGGAATGATGCAGGCGTGCAGCTCTTCGCGCACGGTGAAGGTGCCGCCGCTGGCGCTGACCGCGACGCTGAATGGGTAGCTGTTGCCGCCGCGTTCAGTCGTCTGCGCCATCGGCAGTTCGAAGACGCGCTCTTCGCCCGCGGCCAGTTCGGCCGTGACCTGCGCCTCGCGCAGGCTCCAGCCGGTTGGTGGCGTGGCGACGATGGTGACCGTGTCGGCGTGGTTGCGCAGGTTGCGCACGCGCACGCGCAGCGGCGGATGGGTCGCCGGGCGGCGGGTGAAGTCGAGCAGACCGACCGCGAGGGCCGGCTTGGCGTATTCTGCCCGCGCCGTCGCCAGTCGCGCGAGCAGATCGTCGAGTCCACGCGCGCTGGCGAGATACACCGGCTCTTCGTTCAGCGGCACGACGAGGCCACCGTCCGCGCGGCGGGGCAGATCGTTGCCGCTGATGTCCTGGGCCGTGAGGGTGCGCTGATCATCCGGCAGCAGCCACACGCCGTCGCTGGTCACCTGCGGCCAGGCCTGGTCGCCATCGTCCTTGACCCACGCGTAGCCGTAGGCGGTGATCCGCCCGAAGACCAGGACGCGATGGGTGTCAGCGCCTCCGCTGAAGGCGATGGCATGCGGCAGATGCGTGGTCCACGCCTCGCGGGCGAAGTGCATGCCAGCGGTCTGGTGCAGGAACACCGCCACCGCCTGGGCGGTCGCCGAGGGATAGCGCGGGCCGCGCGGCCCTGCGCTGACGAAGCATGATGCGATCGGATTGCTGGTGGCGAAGCCGCCGGCTAGTTTGCGCGTCAGGTTGGCGATGACGTAGCTGTCGCTGTGGCTCGACCAGTCCTCGGTCTCCCAGGCCGGCAGGCCGGCAGCAGCGCTCTGCACGGCTCCGCGGTTGTCGTGGAAACCGGTGTGATGGCTGGTGCAGGTCACTGTGCGCAGGGCAACGGGGTCGCCCTGGAAGATGTCTTCAAAATTGGTGATCTGATCGTTGGCCAGCACGGCGATGCCTGGGTCGGCCGCTTGCGCCGCCCGGTACAGGCCGGCATGCCAGTCGCGATAGTAGCGGTTGCTGGCATGGTAGTTCGAGATCGAGCCGCCTTCCCACGGCTCGTTGCGGCAGAATACGCCGCGCACCACATCCTTGTAGCGGGTGAGGAACTCACGGGCATAGGCCTCGAAGACCGGCAGGGCTTCGCGCCGCGGGATTAAGTTGGCTTTGTTCTTGGCGTACCACACCGGCTGGCCGCCGAGGCGTGGGATGTCGCAGCCGGGCGGGGTCTCGAAGTCCATCATCACGCGCAGGCCGTTGGCGCGGAAGGCTGCCACCGCGGCGTCGGCGTCGGCCCAGTCGAGGGCTCCGTCCTTGCCTGGCTGCGCAGCGAAGTTGACCCGCACCAGGCCGACGCCAAGACGGGCGAGCGAGGACATCCAGGCGAAGTCGCGATGTCGCTCGAATTGATGCGATCCACCTGCAATGAAAGGTACGGCGCTGCGGTCAGCAAGCGCGGGCGGCACCACCGCAAAACCGCCGATGCGCTGCCAGCTGCCAGCGACCTCCAGCAGCAGCGCGACCGCGGCGAACTTCTTGGGCGTGCAGGTGATGGTGATGGCCGCGCTGGCGCCGCCGGCCACCGCAGGCAAATCGGAGGGAAGGGTGCCGGTGGCCAGCTCCTCGACGTCAGCGAGGTCGACCTTCCAGATGTCCATGGGATTGGCGCTATGCGGCAGGGCGCGGGTGCGCGTCGCCTTCCACCGTGCGCCGGCAAGGACGAGCGGCTCCTTGCCGGGATTGTTCAGGGTGATCGTCGTCACAACCGCAGTGTCCGGCTGCTGACTGACCAGCGCAGGCGCGTCGCTAGCCAGAGCGGAGACGAGAACCGGTACCGGAGGTTCGCCAGCGACGGCGAGGGCAGCGAGCAGCGCGAGCAGCGGACGGAGATTCATGATCTAGGATTCCGTAGGTTGGTGACAGAGAGAGGAGATACAGTCACAGCGTACGCGTGCCGCGGCGGCACCTCGACCACCTGCGGTGCTATGGCGATATGGCGACGCTCGGCCTGGGCATCATTCCAGCGCCGCTCGATCAGGCTGAACACGGCCGCGCCGACTTCGGCGTTGCGCTTATCAATGGTCAGCAGCGGACTCCACGCCTCGGCCTCCGCTTCAGGGCAGCCGTACATGGCATCATATCCAGCGACGCGCACACGCGCCTCGACGCCGATGCGCCGCAGCGCTCCGGCGCAGAGGTAGGCGGTACGGTCGGTCATGGCGCACAGCGCATCGATCGCGGGATCGGCAGCCAGGGCTTCACGCAGGTGGCTTTCAACCACACGGACGCGCAGGTCGTGCGGCTCCTGCGCTGGCAACGCCAGCGGCAGCACCCGTGGCGTCGACAGGCCGGCATCCGCTGCTCCGACAGCGTAGCCGAGTAGACGACGCCTCTGCCAAGCCAACCGCGGCTCGCCTTCGCTGACCACCAGGATCCTTCGCCGGCCCTGGGCGACGAGCTGCCGCACCAGCAGCATGGCCCCGGCCTGCTGATCGCAGCCAGCCGAATCCCAGGCGGCAGGTGGCGCGCCATCGCTGAGTGCGGCGGCGGGCAGACCGAGGGCGACGGCCCGGTTCAGGGCCTCGGCGAACATCGCTTGGTCGGTCGGATCGGCCAGACAGGCGACCGCGTCGCAGCGGCGACCGAGGATGTTCTCGAGTGGGGTCCGCTCGAGGCGATCGATGTCGACCGAGAGGATGCCCGCTCCGTGTTCGGCAGCGGCCGACATTAACCCAAGGTGACAGGCCGCCTGCGACCACGGTTCGGCCCGCCAGCTGGTGGCTGGGCCGTATGGACTCAGCGCCAAAACCGTGCGCAAGGCGATCGCGGTCGAGTCGGTGGGCACGATCCATCCGCGCTTGCCGAACGCGCGCACCACGCCGGCCGCAGCCAAATCCTTGAGCGCCACATGAACGGTGAAGCGCGACACGCCGAGCTCGGTCCCCAATTGATCCTCACCGGGCAGGCGCTCGCCGATGGGCAGCCGGCCAGCGCCGATCCACTGCTTGATGACGGTCGCGGCCCGGCTGCGCGGGGGCAGGCCGAGTCCTTGCTTCGCTGAGGCGGGGGAGGGCATGGTGGCTGAGAATGACGGGGGTTGGCGCGAGGGATCAACCATTCAACGTTTTTCAACGATTTGTGTGACATACGAATATTGTCGGGAGCATGCCACGCCCAACCGCGGCGTTGCTCGCAATTCGTGATAGCTCACGGGCTCTTCTCCCGCGGGCTGGTAAGAGCTAAATCGTCGCCGCTGGCCTTTCTGGTAGGCATACCGGGAGGGGTGACCAGGGTGGCACTCGCTGACGGATAGCACGCCTTCGGGCAAGGGGCTCGACCCCGTACAAAGATCGTGCCTCCTGCGG
>JBBQCI010000119.1:0-8592 GCA_038318565.1 Planctomycetota bacterium | reverse complement strand
CAGTGAGCCGCGCCGAGCGGGTCCCGGGTCACGACCCGGGGCGGGGGTTCGGGGGCCCGCGGCCCCCGGGCTACTAAGCTAGCGAGCGCCGAAGCGTGCCGCGGCTGAGCCGTGCCCGCCGTGTGGTCCTGGGCGGCACGCACCCAGCGAGCCACGCTGGGCGTCGCACGCGCGCTCGGCGAACGTCAGTGAGCCGCGCCGAGCGGGTCCCGGGTCACGACCCGGGGCGGGGGTTCGGGGGCCCGCGGCCCCCGGGCTAAAAGTCGGGCTAAAACGGCGGGTCGCCGTCGACAGCGGGCGCTGCGGACTGTCGCCGCCGGGGGGCTGGCGCAGAAGCACTCCCCCGTCCCGCCGGGCTGACTGTCGCCGGCTGCCGCCCGCTGCTGTCACCGTCGCCACCGGCCTCGTGCACGGCCTCGCCCGACTCGCCGCGTTCGCCAGGCCGTCCGCCCAGGAACTGCACGCTGTCGGCCACGACCTTGAGCTTGCTGCGTTTCTGCCCGCTCTCCTTGTCGTCCCAGGTGTCGAGCTTCAGTCGACCCTCGATGTAGGCGGCACTGCCCTTCTTGAGATACTGCCCCATCAATTCAGCGGTGCGGCCCCACGCTTCGATGTCGATAAAAGTGGCTTCTTCGCGCTGCTCGCCGGTGGCTTGGTCTTTCCAACGCCTGTTGATGGCGATGCCGGTGTTGGCGACCACCCGATCGGCCCCGATCTGGCGTAGTTCGGGGTCGCGGGTCAGATGCCCGGCAAGGACGACGTGGTTGAGGTTGAGGCTCATGGTGGACTCCGCGGACCGCTGGGTGGGTTGGGGTGCGTGCGAGGTGGTGTTATATGCGGTCCACACAGACCCTACCCGTAGGCCGTCAAGAGTCAAGGTCTTTATAAACCCATTCCAGACTGGGATGCGGCTTCGACCATGCTGGCATGCCTGGGGCGCAACCGCTGTGGCGAGTCGAGTCGTATGGTCAGGAGCGCCATCCCCCCAGTGAACGCTGGTGGTTCGACAATCGCACACGACTGGACGGTACCTGTGTGTTTCAATTGACGATCAGCGGCAGCATGCGCCTGGTCGATCATGGCGAGCATGACGTCGAATCGGGCCAAGCGGCGCTGTTCCGGCATCCGGCTGAATCGGCCTACGGCATGGCTGGCGATGCCCGGGAGACGCTGCTGACCGAATGGCTGACCCTGCGCGGGGCTGGGCTGAGCGAACATTGGCAGGTGCTGGCCGAGGTGCGCGGGCCAGTGTTGTCGGTGCCGATCGATGGGGCGATTCATCATGCGATGCGTCATCTCACCCAGTTGGCTGAACCGCGACGACGCACTGGCGTGCTGGAGATGGCTGCCGCTGTGCAGGCCTTCGTGCTACAGTTGTGGGAACAGGCCACGGTGGCGCGCGCCTCAAGCCAGCGCCCGGTCGAGCAGGCGATCGACGCCATGCTGGCGGCCCCGACCGCACCATGGTCGCTCAAGAGCCTGGCTGATCAGCACGGCATCTCACGCGAGCATCTTGCCCGGGCCTTCCATGAGCGGGTCGGCGAGCCGCCTGCCACCTGGCTGACCGCCCAGCGAGTCAAAAGGGCTCTAGAGCTGTTGGCCACCACCGATCTGCCGATCCGTGCGGTGCGTGACCAAGCGGGATTCGTCTCTAGCCATACCCTGATCCGGCGGGTGCGCGCCCACACCGGGGTGTCACCAATGGCCTGGCGAGAACAACGCCGGGGTGGGTAGTAATAACACAAGCCATCGCCACTCGCCACTGAGGGGAGGAGGGCTCAACTCGGTCGACATTGATGGAAAATTGTCCATCAGCGGATACGATGGAGTCTCCGCCAGTGTCAATTCCACGGGTCCTGTCTTCCAAACCGCATCACGAACATGACCTCAATACTCTACCTCTGGCCACGCCATGAATCGAACGTTGGGCACGCTTCGATCCTCATCGCGCAGACCTATGCAAGGTCGACCCGCCATTTGTACCCACGATCAGAATCAGCAACATCGGACTGCCCCTGCACATCCGGTTGTCCATGCAACTCCGTTTCCTGGGGAACAGCATTCACATGTGGTCTCCCGAGAGCGTAGCCGAATACGCTCGGCAGATCCAACTCACGCTGCTTACCTTGCCACGATGACCCTGACCATCCACGCATCTCCGTCGTGCGATATCCGCATACCCTTCGCCAGCTGGATCCATCCCTTTGACGGACGGAAGTTCAGCCGGGCGATGCGGCTGATTGAGCGTGCCGTAATCCCGGGAACCGCCTCGTGCATCAGGCCTATACCCGGACCGCTCACAGAAATCGATCTCTTGCGCGTGCACCATCGTGACTACCTCGCCAGCCTGAATGCATCGCAGACGACTGCCGGCATTCTTGAGGCTGGTCCATTGCGCTTCGTACCGGCTGGGTTGCTGCGCCGGTGGATTCTCACACCAATGCTGGTTGCTGCCGCAGGGACGCTGGCAGCAGCTGAGTCAGCTCTCGCTAGCGGAGATATCGCAGTTTGCCTCGGGGGCGGCTTCCATCACGCGCATGCAGGCCACGGCGAAGGTTTTTGCGTCTTTGCAGACATTCCCGTGGCGATCCGTAGCCTCGTGGCTCGCAACCGACTTTCCCCAGACGATGACGTGCTGGTCATCGACCTCGACGCCCATCGCGGTAACGGCTTTGAGACGATCTGCCATGACTGGCCCGTCCATTTCTTCGACATGTACAATTTCCAAGCCTATCCCGGCTTAAATGACGGTGAGCCAGAGCGGTTCCCCTTCCTCATTCCAGTATGTGCCGGCGAGGGTGACGCCGAATACCTGGAAACACTCGCCAGGGAGCTACCCCGCTTCCTTGATGCCCGCCCTGGGGCCCGTCTCGCCTTCTACAATGCTGGGACCGATGTCATCGCCGGCGATCGCATCGGCCGTCTCGGCTTATCTGAGGACGGAGTGCTCCGTCGCGACCGCATAGTCCTGGAGGAGCTGAGCCGCCGGCGCATACCAACAGCCATGGTCACCAGTGGCGGATACACCGAAGCCTCGCACCGCATGATCGCACGCACGGTGCAGTTTCTCCTAGGTCGCGCCAAGGTCACACCAACGCCGTAATGGACTACGTCATACCGCTCGGCGCCTAACCTCATCGCACCTCATATGGCTCTGTGCATCCTGTTCATCGAAAGGTGGCATCCGAGCCGAGAAAAACCCGGCCGCCGAGTGGCGGTGGGCGGATACAATGGGTGAAACCCATCCGCCCACGGTTTCGGAGCCGTGCGACGAAACCGTGCTGCGACAAAGCCCGTGGGGGGCAGGCCCGCAGGGGCAGCGCCCCCGAGCTGAATGAACCCACGCAACGTTTGCATCAATTTCGGGTTACCTCATCGGTTTTCTCTTCTTGCGGAGGGCGCCGGAGTGCTATGCTCCCCGACCGCGTTTTGGCGCGGTTTGACCCGGCTTAGCCGGCAGGGAGCCTTCGTGAGCGTCAGCCATCCGAGTTCAGGACCAACGCCCCCGGCGCCGGAAGGCGAACAGGCTCCGCGCACGACGGGACAGCAGGTCATACTGACCCTGGGTCGTACCCTGCCTAACTGCAAGCGTACCCGTGCCCTGATCATGGCCGGAGCGGTCGGCATCAAGCCCGAGCCGCTCATCGAAATGGATTCGGTGGTGCGCGCGGTGTCGCAGGTGCGTGGTATTCATCCGCCGCCATTGATGGTCATCGACGGCCAGACCTACCCCTGCGTCATCGAAGGCAGCCCGCGCAACCCGCGTCTGATGATCGAGGACAAGGGCGACAAGGTGCGCATGTACCTCGAGGTCGGCGGCGCCATGGTCGTCGGCGTGTGGTCGATCCCCGGCCCCCATCTGGTGTTCCGCGGCCGCGTCATCCCGTTGGAATGGACCGGTCCGGCCGAGCACCTCGATCCGCTGATGCAGGGCCCGATCCTGCTCGATAAGTCCAAGCTGGTGCAAGAGCCCTGGCGCGCGGTGCTGGCCCATGCCGGCCAGCTGCCGCCGCAGCACGAGAAAGCCCGCCCGGTGCGCGGCCGGCCGCAGCCGATTCTGGAGATGTACGAGGTCGACAGCCGGCTGTGCGGCAATGTCCGCTTCCGCTACCACGACGAATTGCCAGAGATCGATCCGCTGGAGCGCATCGGCCTGATCGTCGCCCAGGACAAGGAAGGCAACGTGGTCAAGTGCGAGCGCGACCGCGATCTTGAACTGACCCGCTGCAACGAATTCATCAAGCGCGGCGCGCTGGTGCAGCGGCGCGGGGCCTTCGGCTTCGTCGCTGACGGCGATGCGGCGGATCGTTTCCTCGCTCAGGTCATTCCGAATCTGCAGGGTTGGGAGATTCGCGGGCGCGAAAAGCTGCACCGCGGCAAGGCGCCCGACGACATCCAGACCAGCACCAAGGTGACCGCGCATGACGAGTTCCTGGAACTCGAGATCGAAGCCAACGTCGCCGGCCGCAACGTGCCGATCAAGGAACTGCTCAAGAACGCCGCTCGTGGTCAGAACGTCATGGTGTTCAAGGACGGTCTGCGCGCACGCATCAACGAAGAGTGGCTGCAGCGCTACCGCACCCTCGCCGAGTTCGGCGGGCTGAAGGACGCTGGCGGCAAAGTCCGCGTGCCGCGCCACGCCGCCGCCATGGCGGTCGCACTCGCCGAAAGCGGCACCGGCGCGCAACTCGACAACGCGACCCAAGACCTCGCCCAGCTCGCCAAGGGCGGAGCCGAGATCCCGCACATCCCGCTGCCGCCCGGTATCAACGCGACCCTGCGCGAATACCAGCACGCCGGCTTCAACTGGATGGTATTCCTGGCCAGCCGCGGCCTCGGCGGCGTGCTCGCCGACGACATGGGTTTGGGCAAGACGCTGCAGTCGCTCGCCTTCATCAAGTACCGCTACCTGGATGAAGGCGGCCTTCACTTGGTCGTCGCACCGCGTTCGGTGGTCGACAACTGGTTCGACGAGACCAAGAAGTTCACCCCCGACCTGCCGGTGCACATCCACCTTGGTCTGGACCGCGCTCGCGACGAGCGCCGCCTGCCCAAGAGCGGCATCCTGCTGACCAGCTACAACATCCTGCAGCGCGATATCAAGATGCTCGGGGCAATTGAGTATTCGACGGTGATCCTCGACGAGGCCCACGTCATCCGCAATCCCGAGGCCAAGACGACGCGCGCTGCGCTGAAGCTGGTAGCCAAGCGGCGCATGTGCCTGTCCGGCACCCCGGTGCAGAACTGCGCTGAGGACCTGTGGCCGATCTTCCACTTCCTGATGCCCGGATTCCTTGGCCGTCGCAAGACTTTGAAGGAGACGCTGCAGGACGACCCCGAGGCGATCAACCGCCTGCGCGATCGGGTTGCGCCGTTCGTGCTGCGACGCATCAAGAAGGAAGTGGCCACCGAGCTGCCGCCCAAGACCGAAATCCTACTTCATGCCGAAATGGATGAAGGTCAGCGCAACTTCTACAACGAGCTGCTTGAGAAGGAGCGAGTTGGCGTGATGGACCTGCTTGGCTCGAAGGGTCTGGAACGTTCGCGGGTCTCAATCCTGGCCGCGATCACCCGCCTGCGCCAGGCGGCCTGCGCGCCGGCCCTGGTCGGTGGCGAGCTGGTGCCGTCGTGCAAGATCGACCTCTTCCTCGACCTCGTGGATGAGCTGGTTTCGGAAGGCCATCGCGCCCTGGTGTTCAGCTCGTTCACCAAGTTCCTTGGACTGATCGAGCAGCGCCTGCAAGAGAAGCAGATCACCTACCAGTACCTCGACGGCCGCACGCGCGACCGTTCGGCCAAGGTCAAGGCGTTCCAGAACGGCAGCGATCCGCTGTTCCTGATTTCGCTGAAGGCCGGTGGCGTTGGTCTGAACCTGACTGCCGCCGACTACGTGATCATCCTCGACCCGTGGTGGAACCCCGCCGCGGAAGATCAGGCCGCGGACCGCGCCTACCGCATCGGTCAGGACAAGCCGGTGATGGTCTACCGCATCGTCACCGTCGAATCGATCGAGGAACGCGTGCTGCGTCTTCAGGAAGAGAAACGCCGACTCGTCGGCGACCTCGCCCTGGAAGGCTTGGCGCGTGCGCTGGAAGCGGGCGACGTGGAGAAACTCTTCGAGGTCGCGGCGGCGGTCGGCTCGTAACGACGGATGTCACCGTGGTTCCACTCGGGAACCGCAGAGACGCAGAGGTTCGAAGAGGGCCGCAGAGAAGACCTCTCTGCTGCTTTTCTTTTGGCTCTCTGCAATCGGGCTTCCAAACCAGAGGAGTTCCGCTCTGCGGCCCTCCTCTTACCTCTGTGTCCTCTGCGTCCTCTGCGGTTTGATCCGCTGTCCTTCATTCAGGAAATCAGGCCCTTCGCCGCCACCGGCTCGTCGACGCGCGGCTGTTGACCACGCAAGACGCTGTTGCCTTCGAAGAGCGTGCGCTGGTCGATCGCCGAGGGCGTCAGCCAATCACTTTCGTTGAACTGGCCCGATGGGCCATACGCAAGGATGGCGTTGCCGTAACACGTGGCTTCGACGTGGTCTTTCGGGATGCCGCGTTCGATCATCAGCTTGGCGGTCTTGGGCACGGCGAGCGGATCGCTGACGCCCCAGTCGGCGCTGCTGTCGACGATGATGCGTTCTTTGCCGTATTTGCGCACCACCTCGACCATGCGCTCGTTGCCCATCTTGGTCTTGGGGTAGATGGTGAACGCGGCCCAGAAACCACGGTCGAGGCATTCCTTGACGGTTTCCTCATTGTTGTGGTCGACGATCACCGAGCCGGGTTTGAGGCCGTGTTCGAGCGCCACATCCATCGAGCGCGAGGTGCCACGTTTCTTGTCACGGTGCGGCGTATGGATCATCACCGGCAGGTTTAGTTCCTTGGCCAGTTCGAGCTGCGCGCGGTAGACTTTGTCCTCCGCGGGCGTCTGGTCGTCGTAACCGATCTCGCCGATGGCGACCACGCCGTCCTTGCTGGCGAACAGCGGCAGGATCTCCAGCACTTCCTTGGCCAGTGCCTCGTTGTTCGCTTCCTTCGAGTTCAAGCCGATGGTGCAATAGTGGCGGATGCCAAACTGCGCGGCGCGGAACCGTTCCCAGCCGATCAGTGAGGCGTAGTAGTCCTGGAAGGAACCGAGCGTGGTGCGTGGCTGACCGACCCAGAACGCCGGCTCGATGACCGCGACGACACCAGCGTCGCGCATGGCTTCGTAGTCGTCGGTGGTGCGCGCCGACATGTGTACGTGGGGGTCGATCAGTTTCATGGCCAAGGCTCCCGTTCCGAGAAAGCAGAGAAAGACAGGAAAGAAGCTACGCGGTCGCTGCCGCGGCGCTGTGCTGCAAACGGTCGAGTTCGACACGCTGTGCTGTATCGCAGCCCGGTCGGGCGGCATCCCACAGATCGCCCGGCACCGGCCGCTTGGCGGCAATGCGCTCGCGAGCGTAGTCGATCAGCATCTGTGCCAAAGTGGTGTTGGCCCGACGCTGCGCCCCAACCATGCGCGCCACCGGACTGGCGACGAACAGCGCCTTGAGCACCGTCTGGTTCCAGGCGTCCCGGTCGAGACGTTCGCCGGCGATGGGATTGTCGAGCGCCACCGCATTGAACACCGGCTTCATGTTCGAGCGCACACCCTCGGCGATACGCGGCGCGAGCAGGTCCTGGTGCGGAAAAAGCGGCAGCGCCTGGTAGAGCGCGACGAGTTCTTCCAGGCCCGCAGCAGCGAAGAGCTGATCCAGCGTGGTCAGCCACGCCTTGGCATCGGACGATGGCAGCGCGAGCACCAGCCGCGTGCGCACCGCCTGATCGATGCTCCAGCGCACGGGATCCCAACCGCTGCGTGCCGCCTGTGCAGCAGTGCGATCTACTTCGCCCAGACGCAGGTCGTCGCGTCCGGCACGCCGTCCGGCGGTGCTGAAGGCGATGAACAGCGCCCGCGTGCCGCCGCCCGCCGCGACGCTCGCGCACGTGTCGCACAGCCAGACAGAGGTCTCAGCCTTGAGCTGACGCTGCAACCAGCTATCGAGCAAAGTCATGGCATCCGTTACGGGCATGTGTGCAGTTTTGATCATCGCCATCCCCTGCCAAGCGCAGGGTTGGGTAATCCCCGACAACCTCACCACCAGCATGACGCGCGCATGAACCATTTCCTCGCCCTGAAACTGGCGGATGCCCCGCGTGATCGTCTGGCGCAGGTGGCGCAGCGGCTCCAGGCCTGGGAACTGCCGGCGACGTGGGTCGATCCCGAGAACTACCACCTGACCGTGGCCTTCCTGGGCGAGCTCGCCGCGGACGAGGCCCACCTGCTGCCATCGGCGATCGATCTGGTGGCCTGCGGTCTGCGTCGGCCGGACCTACGTTTCAGCGGCATCGGTGCCGCTGGTGGGCGGAGCGAACCGCGCACGGTGTTCGCCGCGTTGACGGACATCGACGCACGTTGTGCGGACATCCACCTCGATCTGTGCGCGGGGCTCGACCTGACGCGTGATCCCGCCTTTGCACCACACGTCACCATTTGCCATCCGCGGCGCGCCGGTGCGTGGCAGACGCCGGCGCCCGGTCGCACGTGGAGCGACCTGTTCCTCGCCAACGGACTGGCGGA
>JBBQCI010000118.1:0-8639 GCA_038318565.1 Planctomycetota bacterium | reverse complement strand
TATGACATCAAAGGCCTCATTACCGCCTATGCGCCCTGAGGTGGGGGCGGCTCAGCGGGGGTGGCTGCGGAAACGCCCCGCTTCGCGAGCAGCGGACGGTTGAGCCGGACCACTCGCCGGCGCCATCCCGGAGCCCATCTCCTGCGCAAGGCCGAGCGGGGCGTCAGCATTTCCGCAGCCGCAACTGCCGATAGCGATCCACGGCGCAGCTGCGGGCGTCACCCTCGCAGTGGAGACCACGCGCACCGGCCAGGTCCCTCAGCACGTCCGGCCCACGCCATGGGGACCTGCATTAATGAGGGCAAGACCGCAGGGGCAAACGACGCGGGCGATTTCGTCCAACACCTTGGCCGCCTACGAGGCGCCGAAGTGGCAGCCGACCGCGCCGCAGCTCGCGACCACGTCGACGCTGCCGGCGAACAGCTCGGCCAGGGGCTCCGGTACCGGTTGGCAGTGCACCGAAATCGGCACGATTCCGCCGCGGCGGCCGAGACCTCAACCGTCGCCGAAGACGCGCCGACGCAGAAGGCGCAAGTCGAGGGGGATCATGGCCAGGAGGACCAGCAGGCAGAGGCCGGCCGCCGCGGCCAGGTGCCAGGTCGGTTCCCCGCGCACCAGAAGAAAGCGCAAACCTTCGGCGAGCTGGTGCAAAGGATTGGCTTGGACCAGGGCTTGGACGATGGCGATGTCGGGCAGGGGGAAGCAGGTGCTGGAGGCGAAACCAAGGGGCATGATGACCAGAAAGAAAGGCAGGCTCATGTGGTCCATGCTCGGCAGGATGGCGGTGAAGAAGAGGCCGACGGCAGCGAAGGCCAGGGCCGCGAGGAACAGCAGCGGCAGGGCCAGGGGCAGCTAGAGCCAGTGCAGGTGCAGCATCCCAGCGAGGCCGAAGCCGCCCAAGACCAGGCAGACGATGCAGGCGTAGGACGTGCCCAGGGTCGCCGCCCACAGGGCCTCGCCCCAGACCACATGCTCAAGTCGCACCATGGTGGTGAGCTGGCCCTCCCAGGATTTCTGGAAGTGCATGCGGATGTAGGCGGCGAAGAGGGCCTGGAAGAAGGCGGCCATGAAGGCGGTGTAGGCGAGGATACCGGGGGCGAGGTAGTGAAGGTAATTTAGCTCCGCCCCGCGCCAGACGATGTGCTGGATCTGGGCCCTCAGGCCGACGCCGAAGAAGAGCAGCATGATCAACGGTTCAAGTACCGGCGGCAGGGCAGCGGTATACCAGTTGCGCAGATGAACGCGCAAATGCCGGCCAAGGACGGCATGGCTCTGCCAGGCGAAGGCCGGCAGCCAGGGGCTTGCGAAGGCGAGGGTCATCGCGTCTCTCCTTCGAGGGTAAGGAAGAGATCGTCCAAGGTCGGGGCCCGAACTTCGTAGCGCAGTCCGGGAAAGGCGGCAACGAAAGCGGCCAGGCCGGCGGCGTCGAGGGCGATGTGCCAGCCCTCCAGGACCTGGGCAGGCTTGGCCCCGCGCTGGGCCAGCCAGGTTTCGACTTGGGCCGCGGCCGGATCGGCGGCGGGCAGGACCACCACGTGCTCGCCGACCACGTCACCCAGGACCGTCCGCGCGGGGCCGCTGGCTCGCACCGCGCCGGTCTGCATGACCACGAGGCGGTCGGAGAGCCGTTCAGCCTCGTCCATATAATGGGTGGTCAGGACCACGCCCAAGCCGGCCGCGCGCAGGGCCGCGATCAGCTCCCACACCGCCACCCGGGCGTGGGGATCAAGGCCGGTGGTGGGCTCGTCGAGGAAGACCAGGCGAGGCCGGTGGACGACCGCCCGGGCGAATATGAAGCGGCGTTTGTAGCCGCAAGAAAGAGCTTCGGGTTTGTGCCCAGCATAAGTGTTCAGGCCGAACTGGGCTAGGAGAGCATCGACCCGCACCGCGACCTCAGGCAGGCGCGGCCGATAATATCGCGCGGTCTGCATCAGATTGTCGCGTACGGTGAATTCGCTGTCGTAAGTATCGTCCTGAGTGCAGACCCCCAAAGCGCGGCGGGCGCGGTCGCCGTCGGTCATCAGATCGTGGCCGGCGATGCGGACACTGCCCGCATCGGGGCGCAGGAAGCCGTAACACATGCGCAGGGTGGTGGTCTTGCCCGCCCCATTGGGGCCAAGGAGGCCGAGGACCTCGCCAGCCCGGCAGCTCAGATCCACGCCGGTGACGATGGGCTTGCCCCCCAGGGATGTTACCAAGCCGCGGGCATCAAGGAGGAGGCCGGGGCGTTAGGCATGGGAACGGGATCATCAGCCGGGCTTCCATGATCAATCGCCGAGTGGGCGATCCTGAAGGTGCGGGCCATTCTAGCGCTGCTTCACGGTACCTGCTGGAGATAGGTGGACTTCAGCCTCTCCTGCCCTGACTGCGGGGAGTCAGGACAACGGCGGCCAAGGTGCCGATAAGGCTCGCGGGTAAGCAAGAAACCCGCCCTTGCGGGCGGGTTTACCTTGGCTCCCCGGGGAGGGCTCGAACCTCCGACCAATTGATTAACAGTCAACTGCTCTACCACTGAGCTACCAGGGAATGTCTCGGCGGGGCGGGATGCTCCGGTTGCGCTTGGGCTGTCAAGCGTCAGGCGGTGGTTCAGTGCGCGGCGGGGCGGCCGGTTTCGGCCGACTCAAGCTGCCAATCGCGCAGGCCCAACATGTAGAGGAGAGCGTCGAGGCCGAGCATGCTGATGGCGTGGCCGGCTGAGGCGCGCACCACCGGCTTGGCGTGGAAGGCGATGCCCAGGCCAGCGGCCGACAGCATCTGCAGGTCGTTGGCGCCGTCGCCGACTGCTATTACCTGTTCGTGGACGATGCCTTCGGCGGCGGCAATTTCGCGCAGCAGCCGCGCCTTGGCGGCGGCGTCAATGATCGGGCCGAGGTGGCGGCCGGTGCAGCGTCCGTTGACGATCTCAAGCTCGTTGGCGTGGACGATGTCGATGCCCAGGCGACGCTGTAGGTGGCGGCCAAAATAGGTGAAGCCGCCCGAGAGGATGGCGAGGCGATAGCCGAGCCGCTTGAGCACCGAGCACAGTCGTTCTGCGCCTTCAGTCAGCGGCAGGCGCTCGGCGATCGATCCCAGCACGCTGGCGTCCAAACCTTCGAGCAGCGCAACGCGGCGGCGGAAGCTTTCGCTGAAGTCGAGCTCGCCACGCATCGCCGACTCGGTGATCGCCTTGACCTGCGCGCCGACTCCGGCGGCTTCGGCCAACTCGTCGATGACCTCGGCTTGGATCAGGGTCGAGTCCATGTCGAAGCAGACCAGCCGGCGGCTGCGTCGGTACATGTCGTCTGCCTGGATGGCGATGTCGACACCTTGCTTGGCGGACAGTTCAAGGAACGCAGCGCGCATCGCCGCGCCGTCGGCCGGGCGGCCGCGCAGCAGGAATTCGATGCACGAACGCGGCAGGGCCGCCGGATTCGCCAGGCTGACGCGGCCGGAGAGGCGCTGGATGGCGAAGATGTTCAGACCCTGGTCGGCGATCACCCGGGTGGTGGCGCTGATCTGCTCGGCGCTGAGGCCGCGGCCAAGCAGGATGAGGCTGTGGCGCTGACCACCCTGGCCGGCGACCCAGGTTTCGTAGCGATCGGCTGGGATCGGTTCAAAGCGCACCTGCATGCCCAGGTCATGGGCGGCGAACAGGGTTTCTTTGACCACGTCGTTACGCTGCGCGCCGTCGGGCAGGGAGACCATCATGCCGAGCGAGAGGTGGTCGTGGATCGATGACTGGGCGACGTCGAGGATCTGGGCGTTGCAGCCGGCGAGGACCCCGGTGATGCGCGTGGTGATGCCGGGCCGGTCAGGCCCGGTGATGCTGATCAGCAGGACGTCGGACATGGGCGCGGACGCTAGCGGCGAAATCGGGTGGGGCCACGGAGCGCGGCCAAGCTGGCTGCGCTCCGCTCACTCCAAGACAAAGACCCGCATCTCGCGCCAGCCTTTGGCGCCGGCGAATTGCCGGGCGGAGGATTCGCTGCGGAAGCGCAGGTCTATATGCAGCACGCCGCTGCGGTCGGTCTTGCCGTGGATGGCGCCGCCGGTGTCGTCAACGGTGAAGACGCGGTCGTCGGCACGGGTGCTGTCGAGGTAGCCCTGCCCACTGGGGATCAGCACACGGGTGCCGTAGGGCCAAGCAGGGCGGCCACCGGCGAGGCGGGGCACGGCGATGCCGTAGGGGGTGGTGCGTACATCGGTGCGGGCGTCGGCGGTAATCCAGCGCCAGCGCTCACCCTTGGTGGCGTGGTACGATCCGTCGACAGCGTCATGCGGCGAGTATGCGGTGGCGCGTACGGTGATCCACCGTCCACCTAGGGCAGGACGTCCGCTGGTGCGCAGGTCTTCCTCGGCGACGAGGGTCTGCTCGACGGCGCCGAACAGCCCGGCGATGTCGGGGCGGACCGACTCAAGGGGTTCGCCAGCCCCAAGCGCTGGGCAGAACAGGGTGGCCAGGAGGAGGGGTATATTACGCATGAACTCGACGACTGTGCCACGTCCGGATACAAGGTAAGCGATAAATTGGGAAAACGCTGAGTTTCCATCTGGTGCACGCCAGCAGCAGGGGTTTACGCCGTACATGGGGCTAAATAGACCCCAGACAATGCATTCCGCCATCAAACCTTGCCGCCAGTCATCCCCTTCCTACTTTGCCGGCATGGGTTTCAGCGGCCAACTTGGTACCGTCAATCTGGCGGACATTTTCCAGACCTTGCAGATGAACCGCCAGTCGGGGACGTTGATCGTCGCCGGACCGGCCGAAACCGTCCGCATCTGGTTCTCGGAAGGCCAGGTCATGCGTTGCACGACCCCGCCGATCGACGGGCGCCCGTATCTGATGCATGCGGTGATGAAGAAGGGGCTGACCCCGACCGAGATCGTCGAGGACCTGCTGCGCCGCCATCGCCAGACCGGCCAGCCGCTGCGCGAACTGCTGCTGCATGCCGGCTCGATCTCCGAGAGCGACCTCGACGAGATCTGCGCTTGGTGCATCGAAGAACAGGTGTGTCCGACCTTTGAATGGCAGACCGGCGAATTCTCGTTTGAGGAAGGCCCGCCCGGTCCCGACCTGCAAGGCGGTGACGTCGTCGAAATGGGTGCCGGCGGCCTGCAGACCACCTCGGTGGTGATGGAGGCGACCCGGCGCAAGGACGAGTGGAAGCGGATCCGTGATATCATCACCGATCCCGACGCCCTCTATCTGGTCGACAACGACGGCCGCAACAATCTGCGCAACCTGCAGACCGACCCCGAGATGCTCAAGGTGCTGCGCTATCTCGATGGCCAGCACAGCCTGGAAGCGATCGCCCAGTCGGTTGGCCTGACCCGCTTCGACACCTACGCCATCGTCGCTCAGTTGGTCGTCGCCGGGGTGGCCCGCGCCCGTGGTGTTGCCGAGATCGTCGACGATGCCCTGCAGCTGAAGGCCAGTGGCGAGGCCCAGCGTGCCCGCGACCTGCTCGAGAACGCGGTGCGCAGCGCCCCGGTCGCCGAGGTGCTGAAGCCGCTTGCCGAGGTCTGCGCCGAGCTCAACCAGGTGCCGCGCGCAGTCGAGCTGTACCTGACCCTGATCCAGCAGGCGCAGGATGCCGGCGATCTCAACCTGGCACTCAGTTACCTCGACACCGTCATTGGCCTGTCGCCCGATGATCCCGATCTGCAGTTTGAACGCGCCCAGGTCCACGCCGAGCTTGGCAATGTCGAACCGGCAGCCCAGGGCTTCACTGCCGCGGCCCAGGCCTATCTCGCCACCAAGGCGGTGCAGAAGGCGGTCGATGCGTGCCATCGCGCCAAGAACATTCTGCCGCGCAGTCCCGATCCGCACCGCTACCTCGCCCGCGCTTATCTCCTCGATGGCAACACCGAGACCGCGGTGGTCGAATACAAGTCGCTGTGGCATGCCCTGCTGACGGTGCATCGTCCGCGCAAGGCACTGGAAGAACTGGTCACCATCCTCGACAGCGACTGCAAGTACGCCGCGGTCAAAGACCAGGTCCTCTCGCACGCCAAGAATTCCGAAGCGGTCAAAACCAGCAAGGCCATCCGCACCCTGGCCTACGTCGCGATGGCGGTGGTGGTTGGCGCCGGTGCGTTCGCCGGCTGGCGCTTCTACGAGAAGAACCTGCTCAAGGAGGACGGTCTGCGCCAGACCACCAGCCTCGACGGAATGATGGCCGAGCGGCTGGCCAAAGTCGAGCATATCAGCGTGCGCGAGCAGATCGCCGCCCTGCGGGGCGAGTTCGGGGTGCGTGTCCCCGAAGTCGACGCCCGTCTGAGCATCATGGATGTCAAGGTCACCCAGGACTTCGAGGCCCGCGCCGACGCCCTCCTGTCGCAAAGCGAGGCGCTGCGCGCCGCCGGCAAGTATGCCGAGAGCTATGTGGCGCTCGATGACTTGGCTGCCCGTTATGTCGGCACTCGCGCCGCCACCGCCTCGGCCGTCGCGCGCACTCGCATCCACTCCGAAGAGATCGGCACCCAGGTGCTGGGCCGCGCCGAAAGCGCCAAGCAGCGCTGGGCTTCCGGCGACTGGGACGGTGCGGTCAAAGAATTGGAGCCGGTCCTGGCGCGCAAGGATCTGCCCGGTGACATCCGCAAAGAGTTGACCTCCCGCCAGGTCGAATGGCAGGGCGCGCTGCGTTCGTCCAAGCGCCTGGGTGAACGCGCTGTGGCCATCCAGACCACTGGCGACCTACAGGGGGCCTTGGCCGCCTGGCGTCGCGCCAGCGACCCGGCCGCCGAAGGCGATGGCGACCGCGCCGCTGCACTCAACCGGCTGGTTGCCCTCGAACGCGAGACCGCCGACGATCTCGGACGCAAGGCCCAGGGCGCCGCTGCCCGCAGCGACGCGGGCGCAACCTTTGCCGCCCTCGACCAGTTGGCGGCCCTCGCCCGCGATGCCCGCGGTTCAGGTCCCAAGGAGGTCGCCGCCGCCCTGACCCTGCCCTTCGCGATCGAACTCGACAGTTCCTTCGTGACGCTGACAGTTGCCCGACCCGGCCAGCAGCCGAAGCCGGCGCGCCCCCCCGAGGGCACCGTCGGCGCCTGGCGCCAGGTTGTGCCGTGGCGTGTCACCGAGGTGCTGACGGTCACCGCCATGCGTGCCGGTTTCACGCCGCAGACCTTCTCTATCACTGCCGCCGCCCGCCGCACCGGTGCCCAGATCGCCCTGGTGCGCGGCCCGCGCTGGCGCGTCGAACTCGGCGCCGCTCCGGCCACTGCGCCGCTGTCGGTGCCCGGATCCGTGCTGGTGGGCAGCAACCGCGCCACCCTCGAGATGGTCGATCCGCAGCAGGGCGTCAGTCGGCCGATCAGCTTTTCCGACTCGGTTGGCGAGCTGTCCACCCTGCCGGCGATCTTCGGCGGACGCGGCTATCTGGTACTGGACGATCGCATCCACGCCATCGACCTGGCCGGTCGGGCGCGTCTGTGGAGCTGGCCCGCGGTCAGTGGCAGCGACAGCCGCCTGCGCCTCACCGGCATCATCGCTGTCCAAGAGCACGAACTGATTCAGGGTCAGCTGCTGGTCATGGTCGCTGCCCAACGTGGTGAACTGCACATCCTGGGCGTCGATGTGAATGGCCGCGTCCAGCCATATCCTGGTCTGCGCCTGCCCGGCGAAATCACCGGTCAGTTCGTCAGCAATCATCACGACGCCTCGCGCTCGATCCTCTACATCCCGGCTGCTCAGGGTCTGCATGCCTTCGACCTGACCGCGATCACCGAGCGCACCCCGCCCGCCCCGTTGTTCAGCGTGCGTACGCGTGGCGACATCACTGGCGTGCCGCAGCAAGTTGTGATCCTCGGCGCTCCGGCGCTGCTGTGTGCGGATGCCAGTGGCCTGGTTGTCGCGATCGACAAGCGCGTCAACGTCCCCGAAAACAAGCGCATCGTCGCCAGCTGGGCGGTCGAGGGCTCCTCGCCGAGCACCCCGACGCTGACCAGCAAGGGTGACTTCGCCTTCGTCGCCACCCCCGAGGGTCGCGTCTCCTGCCTCGACCTCAGCAAGCCGGGTTCGGTGCGTTGGCGCACCCCGTCAAAGGGGGCCGGCCTTGGCCCGCTGGTCGGCAACCCGGTGCTGGGCCGTCGCGGCCTGTATGTGGTCGACTCCAACGGCCTGATCCATTGCCTGGATGTGGCCAGCGGCGAATTGCGCTGGCGGGCCGACCTGGGTGGTGCTGCAGTAGGTGGAGCCCTCGCCCTGGATGGCCGCATCCTGGTCCCGACGCGGAACGGGCAGTTGGTGTGCTTTGAAGAGGGCGAGTGAGGGAATCCGCGCAGCGGACGCGAGTCCCCGTAAGGGGAGTCGCGCCGAACGAGGGCGAGGGCTCTGCCCGAGCCTGGGGTGTGCGTCGTGCCGGGGGTTTTTGTTCGTGGGCTCTGCCCCCGCGGCCCTGTGGGCCTGCCCCCGCGGGCTTTGTCGTGGCTCGGTTTTGTCGCGCTGCTCCAAAACCGTGGGCGGATGGGCTTCGCCCGGTTTTCTGTTCGTGGGCTCTGCCCCCGCGGCCCTGTGGGCCTGCCCCCGCGGGCTTTGTCGTGGCTCGGTTTCTGCGCTGCGCTTAGAAACCGTGGGCGGATGGGCTTCGCCCATTGTATCCGCCCACCGCCACTCGGCGCCCGGCCCATCGCTGGGCGATGGGCGGTTAAAAGCAACC
>JBBQCI010000117.1:0-8733 GCA_038318565.1 Planctomycetota bacterium | reverse complement strand
CGATCTGCACGCGGAAGCGGTAGGCCTTCCCCGGCTCCAGCTGGCGGTTGGCGTGCGCGACCCGCTCGTAGCCGGGATTGACATAGATGGCGCAGAACGAGTTCTCCCAGGCGCCGGCCTGGATGGCGAAGCTGCGCGAGGCGCTTGAGACAGCGACGGGGTCCTTGAGCGCATCGTTGTGCTCGGTCCACCACACCGACAGGTCGCCGGGCCGCGCGCCGGGTTGGATGATGCCGGTGTACTCGATGGCCACCGGCGTGGTGAAGCGCTGGGTGCACATCAGCACGGCGCCGCGCTCGCCGATGCTGATCAGCCGGCTGTCGCGTACCGCAAGGCTGCCCGCGGCCCCCTCTTTCCAGCGCTGCTTCCAGCCGTCGTCGCTAAACGTCTCGCTGACCACCGGCTGCCCCCAGGTGGCGTACGCCCACAACTGCCGACCGGCGAACACCGCGGTAAGCGCGATCGCCACCAGCAGGACCAGTGTCGCCGCCGCCAGCTGCCGGCGGTGCAATTCCAGCCAGCGTAGCGTGCGGGTAATCGCGCCGGGCCGGTAAATGCTGGGCAGCTGGCCTTCGACATAGCGCGCCAGGTCGGTGGACAGTTCGTCGGCAGAGCGGTAGCCGGTAGCGGCGTCGGAAGCCATGGCACGGCGCACGATGGCTTCCAGGGCCAGCGGCACGCGACCCGAGAAGGCCGAGCCGATTTCGCCAACCGGGTCGGATCCGGCAGCGGCCGGCGCGCGCAGCGCCAGGGCGGTGAACAGGCAGACGCCGATTCCGCGGATGTCCTGGTGCAGATCGTCCAGCGCAACCGCCGCAGTCGGCTTGGCACTGGTAACGAAACGCACGGTCTCGGGACGCTCGGACTTTCCCATCGCCGTACGCCAGTCACCGACCAGGACCTGGCCATGCCAGCCGAGCAGCACGCACTCCGGCCGCAGCGAACGGTGCACGACGCCACGGGCGTGCGCCGCGCTGACGGCATCGCACACTTTCATGATGGTTATGGCGCAGGCGGTGGGCGTGGCGATCTCAGGCACCGGCGCGCCGGCGGCGGCTTTGGTGGCGGCCTCGGCCAGGCTGACGCCCTCGACCCGGCGCTGGATCAGTAGCGCACCGCCGTCACCGCGTACGAAATCATGGACGCACGGGATGTTGGCGTGCTCAAGCCGGGCGAGGAAGCGGGCCTCGCGCAGCAGATCGTCAGCGTGGGCCGCATCGGCGACGCGGCCCTCCACCGCGCGATCCAACTCGCCGTCCCGAAAAGCGCCATCCGGTCCAATGGCACGGAAGCGGCCAAGACGGCTAGATGCGGAAGCTTCGCCGGGGGCGCTGGCACCGGCGGGCTGCGGCGCATAGTCCTCGGGCTGGGTGGGATCGGCCATGGCGTCAGGTTGCCTGGATGCAGACGACGCGCAACGGCAGCACGGAAGCTCCGCCGATGGCGTCAGGGATGGAATCAGTTCGTGCGGACATTGAGACCCTGGAACAGGTTGTAGTGCCAGCGCTGGAAGATGACTTGGCTGGAATATTGGCGCTGGCGTCGCCACGCGGCTGAGGCCGGAGCGCGATCGGCTTCCTCGGCCTGGTCGAGCATCAGGACCGTCTCCAGCGTGGTCTGCGCGGCCTGACGCCGGAGCGCGTTGTCCCACAGTTCGCCACGCACGGTCACCGCCCAAAATCGACTGTGACCAAGGAAAAAGTTTCCCCCCTGGCAGAACGGGGTGATACCGGCTGCCTGATATTCGGCAGGACTGATGCGCCCATCGGCGTCGCTATCGGTCGCCCATTCCCCGGCTCCCTGCGGCCACACCGCCGAGGCCGCCACGACAGCGTCCTGGTTGATGCAGAACAGGTCGCGCACCTGCTCCTCGGTCAGCGTCTGGCTCGCAGGCCGGTCGGGCGCGATATAGGCCGGATTGATGACCAGGCGGTTGGTTGCATAGCCCGAAAACGCCACAAAACCGTCACCATTGAGATCCAGCGGCCGGAACTCCTTGCTGTAATCCGGGGACGAGCCGAACAGGCTGAAACGGAGGTCGTTGATCACCAGTTCGGCCGCCTGGGTGCGATGACGGGGTGACGCGGCGTAGCCGGTCGACGATGGCAGCGGAGCGCCCGGCAGCCACACATCGATTCCAGCCTCGTTGTAGATGGTGACGTTCACCGCTGCTAGTTTCGTAGCCCCGTTGGCGCTGGTCCACAAGTTGCCGCTGGGCGTGTAGCGCCCCGGCGGCTGGGGCTTATAGCTGTTGTTCGTAGCCCGCCAGGCCTTTAGGGCTGGCGGTGCGGCGGCGGGATTGTCGGGGTCATGACCGAGGCAGTTGAGGAACAGTCGGTCGAACTCGCGCAGGGTCATCGGCTGGCATTCGGCAGCGGTATGGAAGGCATCGTTGCTACGTGGCACATAGGCGAGCGCGGCGTAGCGCGCATGGCCATGTCGAGCCACGGCCACGGCCTGGTTCAGGGCGGTCAGAACGTCGAGCCAGATACTGTTATCCTGAGGACGCATTATCGCCACATTGTAGTTGCCGCCAATCTGTGTCCAGTTCGTGTAGGGCAGGACACCGGCCACCGGGCCGATCCAGCCGTTGCCGGTGACCCCCCGGTCCGGGATCCCGGTGAAACTGAAGCCCGTGGCGGGATCCACCGCCAGCGATGCCGACGCCCACTCCTGCCCACCGTTAACGTGCGCCGCGCTGACGTCGATCAGCGCCCCGACGTCATCGCTGGACGCGGAGCCGGTCGTGGCATTAAGCGTGGTGAGAGTCGGAGCGGCGCCGTTGAAGAGGAGCGGGCCCGGATAGATGCGCTGCGGAAAGCGGTAGCCGGCTTCCCCCGACATGGCGTCCGGCTGGCGGTAGTCCGGACTGACCGCCGGGGTGAGGCGCCTAGGCGCTGGATAGCGCAGGAAAGCCGGACTCTGCCGCACGTTCCACACATCGCTGCCGGCCCGCGCGGGCGACCAGTACGAGCGCGATGCCGGATCGCTCGCGCCAGATCCCCTACGGCCGAAGTACACCTGCACGGCGCTGGGCGGCACGCTGGCGTACAGCATCGCGCGCACTACCAACGGATTTGCGGTCAGCAGATTGATATGCCAGGGCGTGTCGACGGCGGCGCCGTAGCGGCCGACCCCGTCGGCAGTCAGGCCACGACCGAACGGCGTCGTCCACCATTGCAGCGCCTGCAGCGATCCCCCGCTCTTGTTGCCCTCTAACTCGGCGTCGTTGTGCGACGGGGATGGACTGCCGTCGGTACTATCGGTCCCATCGACCGCCGAGGGCACCGCCATGAAACTGTAGAGCGGCCCGGTCATGTCGTGTCGCCAGGCGAACGTGCCGGCGGTTCCGGCACTGCGCGCCAGCAGTACGCCACCTCCGGGTAGCGGAACTGCCGCGGATGGCGCCCACAGCTCGGTGGCCATGCCGGGGGCCGGCAGATTGCGCGCCCCCCAGCTGCTCAGTTGATCCCCGAGGAACCACCAGAACTCGCTACGATTGGTGCTGCGGTACATCAGGGGGAACGAACGCGGCCAGTAATTGGTGTCGGAGACACGGTCCACGTTGGTGGCGAACCCCCTACCCAGGAAGACATGCTGCAGGCGAGGGGCCGTACTGGCGTATATGCCGGTCAAGGCGGTGAGCGGTCGGATCAGGTTCGGCAGCGCGTGTGCCGCCCGCACCACGCGCGCGAGATCCGCACGCCCGGCATAGCTCGGGTCCGACGGATCTGGGCTGATGATCTCGCGATATTTCAGGTCGGCATCAGGGTTGATCAGCAATAGGCCATCGAGATCGCGCACCTCGCAGGCATAGCGCAGGCGGTAGCGCGCAGTCCGACGGGCATCCAAGTACTCCTGGCGGGTGGTCGCCGGAAGGCGCCGCAGATCAGCATCGAGCAGCAGCGGGGCGCAACGCGTGCCAATGCCAGCGGTCAGCAGCGGGGTGAGCACATCGACGGTCGCATCGCGGGTGACCGCAGCATTGCTCGCTGATACTGTCGAGCGCGTCATATTGACGCCGACCGCCGCAAAGTCCCCATCCTGCCAGCCGGCACCGTCGGCGTCCATGCCGTCATCGTCGCCGAAACGGACTGGCAGAGCTGGCAACTGCAACGTCGCCCCGGCTACCACGAGCGGCAGCGGCGTCCCCGGCCCGTACAAGCCCGGCTCGATCCAGCGGCCACGACCGTCGGTACCCTGTTTGAAGGCGCTAATACCAGTAAACATCAGGTCGTTGCTGTCCCAGCCGTCGTCGGTATACGAGTCAGTGCCGAAGCGATGCCACCACAGCGGCTCATGCAGCAGGTTCTCGGTGCTGGTGTCGGAGAGGTCGCCAACGCGCGTGTCGACCGGGTCGCCGTGTTCGCGTGAACTGCACAGCGGCAGGTGGTGGGCGCGGAACACTGCCCGCGCCGGTCCATCGAATCGGGTCAGCGGTTCGTTGACGCGATCACGCAGGATCTGCTCGAACGCGTGGTCGGCGCCCAGCTGTGCCGCCTGCATCGCCAGCAGACGCATGGCGTTGGACTGGCCGGCGGCGCGCTGCTGGACCATGGCGCGCACGAAACCGAAGCACAGCACGGTCACCAGTGTGGTGATGCCGATGGCGAAGAGCAGGAATGACCCGCGACGGACGGTACTCATGGAGGCCTCACCAACCCGGTCGTGCCGGGCATGACGAAGGAGTGTGAAAAGGTCTGACGGATACCGGTCTGGGCGTCGGCATGCGTCCAGCGCAGCCGCAGCAGGCGCGGCCGCCGCGCTGCCGCCGAGTCGGCCCAGACCCAACCGGTTGTGTCGGGCTTCCGGCCGACCAAATCGGGGACCTGGCCATCCTGGCGAATGCCCCCGAGCACGAGTGCCGCGGACGACCCAGTGGACGAGGCTGTCCGCGTCGCCAGATCCCAACTGGCGCGGAACAGCGGATCGCCGGAGATCGCGGCGGCGGCCGGCCGCTGGGCCTCGACCGCGATGGCGAACTCGCTCAGACCGGTAACCACCGGACGCAGCCCGCGCTGGAGTTCGGTCCAATCGCCGATGTCATCGGGATGCGCGTCACTGAGCGATGGCGTGGTCGCGTTGGGAAACAGCCGGTTGTCGTCCAACGTGACCCACCAGGCCGGACTAGCCAAAGTGCGGCGCGGCCGCGGCAGGATGCTGAACGCCTGCCCGGTCAGGTTGGCGCCCGGCGCGCCGAAGGCCGCCGTAATGGTAAACGAACGCTGGCGGCTGGAGCAGGCGCTGTACAGCGCCTGCTCCTCTGGCCGGTATTCCCACAGCTCCCAGTAGAGGTCGGTATTCTCACGGAACCACGCGCCGGACGAAAAAGTGCCGCCGGCGAAGTGTACGCCCCAGTCGTTGACCTGTTCTTTACCGCGCAGGTAGAGCAGGCGCACTGTCGGCTGGGATACTCCGCCGCGGACGACGTTTGAGGCGTCGACTACGAAGGCGCCCTGCTGCATGGTCTGCGACAGACGCTGGGTCAGCTGCTGATGCAGCGTCTCGGCGCTACGGTGCATTCCAAGCAGCACGTCACGCCGCTGGACCATGGTCCGGATTTGCACGAAGGCGGTGGCGGCAGCCGCCGCCAGGGCGGTGCAAATGCCCACCGAGACGAGCAATTCAATCAAGGTGAAGGCGCGGGCACGGCTCATGGGATTTCCGGCCGCTGACGCACGAAGCGGGTGGTGAACGAGGCCAGCACCCTGCCGCCCGCTGCGTCGAGGACCTCGACGTCGACGTGCACGCTGCGCGCGTAGACCCGGCGCACCGGCGGAGTCACCCCGGGGTCGATCGCCGGATCGGCCATGGCGATGATGTCGGCGGCGACCGTGCTCTCGCGACGGTACACTTGGTAGCCATTGACCAGTCCACTGTCGATGGCCACCAGGGGATCGGCGGCCGGTGACGAGATGTCGAAGTCGTAGGTGGTGCTGCTCCAGTCGGCCGCCAGATCGGGGTCGAGCAGCGGGCGCGGATCGACGGCCACGCTGATCGCCGAGGCCATGGCCGTGCTGCGCGCCTGGGCGTCGACGGACAGGCGCAAGCCGTAGCTGAAGAGGCCCGCAGCGGCGGACAGGCCGAGGGCGACGACGAGCAAGACGGCGAGGGTCTCGACCAGATTGAAGCCGGCACGCGTCCTCATGGGGCAAGCCACCAGCTGCGCTGGAGCAGCATCTCGGGGGTCAGACCATCGACCACTGGTGTCCCGCGCGTCGAACCATCGCTCTCGGTCAGGACATTGCCCTGGTAACGGGAGTTGGTGGTCGCGGGTGTCTGCCACTGGTTTGCTGCAATCCAGGTGTCCAGGCTGCGGCCTGCCGGCAACGCCGCCCGCACATTGACGATGCGCACCTCGCCAAACGAACTGATGCCGACGCGCACGGATGGCATCATGGAGCGTACCGCCGCCTGCACAGATGGAAACGCGTCGCTGTCGGCGTCGGCGTCGGGCGACACGGTGACGTACCAGCAGCCAGTCCGGGCCGAGAACGTCCCCGCTTGGCTGCTGGTCGCGTTGTTGAGGCCGGTCGGATCCCAGCCGGCCGACGAGAATGCTGTCATCAGGTCGCCGAGGTCTCCGCTAGACGTCGCCGCGCCGGCCAGGGTGGGGCGCATACGATACTCGTACGATGTGGCGCGCAGCTGGCCGAAGGCCGGGACGTCGACCATGCCATCCGGCGTGAAGCGGATGTAGTAGTCCAGCCACTCGCCGTTAACCAGCGGACGGACATCGCCCTGGGTCAGCAGGCGACTGCCGTTGATCGTGCTGGTCCGAGTTGTCGGATTGCGGCTGTCAGGGATGACGGCACCACCGCCCTGGAAGTAGAAGCCGCTGCATGGCCGGTTGGCGGCGTCCCTGATGGTGCCGGTTGGATCGTAGCCGCCCCAGGGATATAGTCGGCCAGCACCGACATCGAACCAGCCGCACCACGGTCGCGGATAGCTGGTCGGGAAGTTCTGCAGCAGGGCAGCCCCGCTGTTAGCGATATGCACATGTCCGAGGTCCTGGTCGGACAGGGCGAGGAAGCGCACCTTGCGCGCCGGCAGCACTTTGCGCTCGCCATACCACGACTGGGCGATTTGCCGAATGACGGTGGGCAGCGCCTGATCCGGGTTGTAGGTCACCTTGGGCTCGGGGAAACGCGGGCCTGGCGTGGCGCTCAGGCTGCTCTGCTCGGCCGGCCCGATGATCTGGTACCAGTGCCCACCGGCCCAGTTGTTGATCACCTTGCCCGAAGTGCCAGGGGCGTTGGCGATGTTGAAGGCGACGGCATAGCCGGCACGCCGCTCCAGGGCCAAAGCCCGCGCCTGGCGCAGCGTGCCGGCAAGATCGCGCGCTACCGCCTCGACCTCAATCCTGCGCTTGTCGGCGCTGGGGATGTTCAGCGCCATAGCCATCATGATCACCATGATGGCTATCACGACGAGCAGTTCGACCAGGGTGAAGCCTACGCACTTCATGGCAGGCCCCGGTCGTAGGCGACGGCGGAGACATTGTCGCGGTTCACCAGTGCCGAGCGCATCCATGCCAGTCGGCCGTCGGGACCGGCCGACCACAGCTCGAAATCGGTTTCCAGGCCGGGCGCGGCATAATAGCGGCGATCACTGGCGCGCAGGTCGGCGGCATCGGGCAGTAAAGACGCATGCGCCGGCGTGGGCAGGCCGTCGCCAGCATCGCGTTGCGACAGGCGCAACCGGCCGACGCCAAGCAGGTAGAAACGTCCGCTGGCCTGCAACTGGGCCCATGGGCCGGTCCCAACCGCATAGCCCAAGGCGCCGAGTCCAAAGGCGTTCGGCTCACCGATCTTTTGCAGCTCGTTGTGCCAGCCGGACGAGGTCTGCTTCTCCACCCGCACGGAGGCTGACTTTGCCTTCGGCACCACCTGGCAAACGTAGACCAGCGGATTGCCCCACGCATCGCGGATACCACTGCCGTCTGAGGTACGGGCCGAGGCCTCGATCTCGCCGTGCAGGTAATCGCCGCACCAGCCGGTGCTTAGCGTGCCGATCTCCGCGGATGTCAGTAGGGCTCTGCTGGTCAGGTCGCTGATCACGGTGCCGTTCTCGCTGATGACTCCGCCACGTAGGTCGAATGCGCCCGCGCGTACCGCGCCGGTGGCCCGCGCCTGACCCATGCGGTTGAGCGCCTTGCACAGATACCGGTAATTCGCCGCGCCGCCGTACTGCGGGGCCCAGCTTGGCGGAGCCCAGGCGACGCGATAGGTCAAGTTGCTTGGCAACGTGGCGGTCTCGTTGGCGGCAGTGTTCTCAACGTTCTCGGGGTAGCCGTACTTGCCCGCTGCGGTGACCGTGAGTGCATCGAGCGCGATCCGGTCGCCACCGGACAGATCACGTCCCAGACGGACGGCAAGGTTGTTGACGAACGGCGTCGTGGCATCGACCGCATCGGGATAGGAGGCCTGGTACGGCAGCACATCGATATCGCGCCTGAACTGGCGGATGGCTGCGTCGAGCTTGGCTAAGGTCGCCTGGGTGTTCGATCGCTTCGCCTGCCTGCTCGCCATGGTCAGCAGCGGCATCGCCATGGCCATCAAGGACAGCACGATCCCGATTGCCACCAGCAGCTCCACCAAGGTGAAGCCGCGCTGATTCATGGCCTCGGCGTCTCCTTGACATAATGCCACTTCGCGATGTTCGCCTTCAGCGTGCTGCCGGTTTTCGGCCGGCCGTAGGACCACACGTAGGCGAAGGGCTCGGTGCCTTGCG